>NZ_BAABWK010000002.1:603882-905823 GCF_040362765.1 Pyruvatibacter sp. HU-CL02332 | reverse complement strand
TCCTCGCCCTCTTCATCGCAGATGTGCAACTCACCCATCAGCGGTTTGCCGACAGAGCCTTTGTGGGCCAGCCACTCTTCGGAGTTGAGCGCGCAAAAGCCGTTGCCTTCGGTGCCCGCGTAATACTCGTTGATCACCGGACCCCACCACTCAATCATCTGTTCCTTGATGGGGACAGGGCAGGGCGCCGCGGCATGGATCGCACAATCAATGCTCGAGACATCGTATTTCGTGCGCACACCCTCATCCAGCTTCAGCATCCGCACGAACATCGTCGGCACCCACTGGGCAATGGTGATCTTGTGTTTCTCGATGAGCTTCAGCGCTTCTTCCGCATCGAAATGCTCCATCACGATGCAGCTCGCGCCGACGCGATGCATGGCCATGTTGTAGCGCAAGGGCGCTGCATGATAGAGCGGCGCCGGAGAGAGATAGGTGGACTCGGTGCCCGCCCCGTACAGCCCCATGATCAGCGCCAGCAGCGATGGCACTTCATTGATCGGCCCTTCAGGCAGCGGTGATTTGATACCTTTGGGGCGACCGGTCGTGCCGGACGAATAAAGCATATCCGTACCGGCGCTTTCGTCCGCAATCGGCTCGGCCGGCATCGCGTCGCGGGCGTCTTCAAAAGACTCGTAACCCGGCCGCGTGCCGCCCACCATCAAGCGGTGCTCGATGCCCGGCATCAGATCGACAAGTTCGTCGACGACCGATCCCATGGCAGCCGACGTGATGAACAGCTTCGCACCGCAGTCACCGGCAATGTACTCAACTTCACCGGCGGTCAGCCGCGAGGAGATGCAGGTGAAATAGAGGCCGGAGCGTTGCGCCGCCCAGCACAGCTCCATGAACCGCGCATTGTTTTCCATGAAGATGGCGATGGCATCGCCGCGTTTGAGACCATATTTGCGAAACAGCTGAGCGCCCTGGTTGGAGCGATCATTAAGGTCTTTGTACGTCACCGTTTCGCCGGTGCCGGCCATGATGTAGGCGGGTTTGTCGGGCGATGTCTGGGCGTGATCAGCCGGATGCATTGTCGGTCTCCCTGAAAGAGCATTTGTGCAGGCACGCTGCTTTTTTGCAGCTTTCCTATTGAATTATAGCCGTTCAGCCTCCCCCACAAGCATTTGCGCGCGGGTGGGGTCAGACAGGCGGTTGACCCTACGGCAACTAGCCTTGTGCGCAGACCACGCTAAACTCCCGCCCGACAGAAACACACAATTCCTCAAGGCATACAGCCCCACTACTCAGGGAGACGACCCAATGGCCGACAAGACCTACAACACCATCCTCTACGATCTGGATGATGGCGTACTGACGCTGACGCTGAACCGACCCGAAAAAATGAATGCCTTCACCGGCGAGATGATGGTGGAGATGATCGACGCGTTTGACCGTGCCGATGCCGACGACAATGTGCGCGCCATCATCGTGACCGGTGCGGACCGCGCGTTCTGCGCCGGTGCTGACCTCTCCCAGGGTGCCAAGACGTTTGACTATGAGGCCCGCGACGACCGCCCGGACAAAGCAGGCAGCGCCATGAAGGACGGCGAGATCGACTGGTCTGATGAAAAAGTGCGCGATGGCGGCGGACGCCTGACCCTGCGCATCTTTGAAAGCATCAAACCCGTCATCGGTGCCATCAACGGCGCGGCTGTGGGTGTCGGTGTCACCATGCAGTTGCCCATGGACATCCGCATCGCGTCCACCAAAGCCCGTTTCGGCTTTGTGTTCGCACGCCGTGGCATTATTCCCGAAGCCTGCTCCAGCTACTTCCTGCCGCGCGTCGTCGGCATCTCCAAGGCCCTTGAGTGGTGCTATTCAGGCCGCGTGTTTGATGCACAGGAAGCACTCGATGGCGGTTTGGTCCGCTCGCTGCATGAGCCTGAAGACCTGCTGCCGGAAGCCCGCCGCATTGCCCGCGAGATCGCAGACAACACAGCGTCTGTATCCGTGTCTCTCACCCGTCAGATGATGTGGCGCATGCTGGGTGCTGATCATCCAATGGAAGCACACAAGATCGACAGCCGCGCGATCTACTCTCGCGGTCAGACGCAGGACGCCAAGGAAGGCGTCATGTCATTCCTTGAAAAGCGCCAGCCGGAATACCCGTGCAAGCCGTCCGAGGACATGCCGAGCTTCTACCCGTGGTGGGAAGAGCGCAAATACAGCTAGACGACACAACGTGGTGCCGCGATCTGCCTAGTCGGCAGGTTGCGGCACGACACTACGTACATCTGCCTTCCATAGGTCGGTGAAGAAGAACACGCCGAGCCACAGCACCACCATGAAGGCAGGCGGAACCAGAATGGCGTCAAACAGCCCAAGCTTGCTCGCCACATAGCCCGCAAGCAGTGAGCCGACCGGACCACCCCCCATCATGGCGACCTGAAACGCAGCCAGCATCCGGCCGCGATGGCTGTCAGGGGCCCGTGCCTGAACAATGGCGCGGGCGGTGGACATGCTCACACCTGCCGACATACCCCAGATCAGCACGAGGCCCAGCACCAGCCATAGCGGCGGCTGAAAGTGGACCAGTGTCATTGTGACCGAGCCCATGCACATGGCCAGCATGATCGCGCGTCCTTGACGCTTGATCTCCGGGAGGCGCGTGAGAACAAAGCTTGATGCGCCAATGCCGCCGAAGAAGAATGACGTGAACAGGGCAATTTCCAAAGCGCCGCCGCCATAAACATCGCGCGCCAGCAGCGGGAAGATCACCATGAACACGCCGATATAGAAGATGCCCCCGATGCCCATCAAAATCATGATGGCGCGAATGTCAGGGTCAGCCAGTGTCATCGACATGCCCTCCATCATTTCCTTGAACCGGGAATGCTTCTGCGCACCGCGCGGCGTAGGCAATGCTTCGTCAAGACGGCTCGTTGAAAACGCAGTGAGAAGCGACATGGCAGAATGGAAAACAAGGTAGGGAACGGCACCAAAAAGGCCTGCAGCCGCTGCAACCAACATGCCGATGACCTGTGCTGCAAATTGCGCGGCCGTTGCCATGGCAACCGCATGCGGAATAGCGCCGCCCATCGAGCGCATTGCAATCCGAGTTAGCAATGAGTCACGCGCAGGGACAATCCACGCAGCAGTCGTGGACATGACCCCCACATAGGCCAGAACGACCCAGTAGTTGAGTGAATCCGACAAAATCGTCGCGGCCAACACCAGCGACGGCAAGGCGAGAAACACCTGAAGCCGCACTAGGTGGCTGCGCAGCTCTGCCCGGTCAGCAGCAGCCCCACCGACCATAATGAACACCAGCATCGGCAGCATGGAGAACATCTGAGCAATACCGACGCGTTCTGGGGATTCAGCCAGCACGATTGTGACGAGCCACGAAATCAAGACACCCTGAATGCCCGTAGCCAGGAAATAGGCGACGTGCCCGGTCATGTACCAGCGGGCTTCGTTCGGCGAAGGAGCTGGCGAAGGGGTTTGTGTGGCGTCAGTCACGCGTTTACTTCCGGTCTGCAGGAGAGTGGCGTGGGAATCCGGATTTGGATCCCCACGTTCTGACGTATTGTCAGCGAAATGCGGCTCTCAGTCCAGCCATGCGTGCCGGAGCCAAAAACGCCTTTTTTCTAAGCCTGAGCGGGAGCTTGGGCAACATCGTCAGATGTAATTGAAACCAGCCGCGTGGTCAGTGCCAGCGTCAGCAGAACCAGCACCATCGCACCGGCAGAAATCCATGCCGCTGTGTGGATGCTTGTAAGCTCGACCAAAAAGCCGGACGCAAACGCACCGATGGGTCCGCCACCTGCAAACCCCAGCTGAAAGATCGACAGGACACGCGCGCGATGGGTGGGAGGCGCTGCAAGCTGCACGATCGTGCGGCTCATGGTCATGGAGGTGCCCGCGCCAAGACCCCATGCAAAGCACAAAATGCACATCACAAAGAAAGGGGCGGGCACACCGATCAGGAACAGGATAACCGCACCACTTGAAAGGCTGCACGTCATGATCAGCCCACGCCGGTGAATATGGCCGAAGCGAAGCAGGGCAAAGGTGGCGATGATCGTGCCACCCCAAAAACAGATATTCACAATGGATATGCCGGTGGCACCGCCATCGTAATAGTTGGTGACCAGAAGCGGCAGCAGCACCATGAAGCTGCCCACATACAAGACGCCGACAGCAAACATCCCCAGCACCACCGGCAGCAGGATGGGTGACCCGGAGACTTGCGCAATGCCGTCGCGCATGTCTGACAGGGGGTGTGACGGCTCGCGATCAAGCGGAGGCGCAGGCGGCAGCCGGCGAACCATCAAGGCGCCGGACAGCATCACAACAGATTGCAGCGCAAGCAGTGCCGGAGCGCCGGTAACAGCAGCAGCACCGGCCACAATGATGCCCCCAAGCTGCCCTAGAAACTGGACGCCAGACGCCATGGTCACGGCGCGCTGAATGTCATCGCCAAATGCTCTAACGGCAATGGTGGATAGCAAAGAGTCACGCGCCGGAATGGCAAACGCTGAGAGCGACCCCATGATCAGGCCATACACAATCAGCCACTCATACTGCAGCTCGCCTGAGAAAATGATCAGCGCCAGGGCGAGGGGCGGAAGTGCCGCCGCACAATGAAGGCGAATAAGAACCGCCCGCGTGTCGCTGCGGTCAGCGAAGGCACCGCCAAAGATCATGAAAAGAAGTGAAGGTGCCATGAGGGCGGTTTGCGCCAGACCAACCCGAAACGCCCGCTCATCAAGAACATCTGTCACCAGCCAGGCAAACAGAACCATCTGCAGTCCGACACTGCTGAACCACGTCGCCTGACCACCAAGGTAAAACCCGAACAGGCCGGGCTCGGCACCGTCTTGCTCATTATCCGTAAGCTGAGTGTTCACGCAGAAGGGCCTTCAGGTGTCGGGAGTGTTTTATGTCGAGCATCATATGCCGACCACACTCATGCCCGCTTTCCCGCAGCGGAGCAACTGTGACGACCACATGAAATTTCTGTGTCAATCGGCATTGGGCGCCAATCCTTAAGTCAATGGCAAGCGATTTTTCCTAGCGTTTCCATGCCATTTGCACAGGCCCTCAAGGGGCGGACGAGCAACACTGCGTAAGCAGGATGGGAGCCATGAGTAATTATTTTGAGCAGCTTCTCGAGCGGCGATTGCCCGTTGTGCCGACCACGAACTGCCACGATGTCTATGAAATTTTCATGCGCGAACCGGATGCGCTGTGCATTCCGGTTGTAGATGGAATGGAGGTCTTGGGGTTGGTCAACCGTCAGGACTTCCTGCTTCGCTATACCTATCAGCTTGGACCTGATCTTTACGGCAAACGGCCAATCACGCAGCTCATGGATAGCAATCCGCTTGTCGTTGACAGGGGGATGGCCTTTGAGGATCTCGGCAATCGCATCGTCAAGGCGCGGGCCGGGGGGCTGCTGGGTGGTTTTGTTGTGACTGAGGACGGACAGTACTTTGGTGTTGGGACTGCCCTCAGCCTTCTGAGGCTGATGCTCGATGTCAGTGAGCGTCGGTCGGATGCTTTGGAGATTGAACGCCAGCGTGTCGAGCAGGCCAATCGATCAAAGACCGAATTCCTCGCCAGCATGAGTCATGAGCTTCGCACTCCGCTCAATGCAATCATTGGCTTTACAGACTTCATGATGAGTGAACCTTTTGGCCCGGTGCAGCCCGCCCGATATGGCGAGTATGTGGTGGACGTGAACCGGAGCGCCAATCATCTGCTTGGCTTGATCAATGAGCTGCTGGACATGGCCAAGATCGAAGCGGGAAAGATGGAGCTGTGTGAGGAAGAGTTTCCCGCATCACAGCCGGTGGATGAAGCTTTGCAGATACTAAAACAGTCTATCAGTGATGCCGGGCTGAAGTTGAAGGTTGATCTTGCCGATGCAGACGTTCACCTGTTTGCCGATCAGAAAATGGCCGTGCAGGTGATGCTCAATCTCCTGTCGAACGCAATCAAGTTCACGCCTGTTGGCGGAACCATAAGTGTTCGATCCATCCGGACGGATGACGGTTTTGATGTGATTGTGTCAGATACCGGCATCGGCATTCCGCCGGATCATCTGGAACGCATCCTGCAACCCTTCGAGCAGGTTGAGACGGCTATGAGTCGAACCAAACCCGGTACCGGCCTTGGATTGCCGCTTGCCAAGGCAATGATCGAGGCGCATGGCGGCATGATGTCCATCGCAAGCTCTTTGGGCAAAGGGACGCAGATCACAATCCACGTCCCAAATGCGCGCGTGGTGCGAGCAGCGCCACCGCAATGTCCGCAAAGCACCGCTGCCTAGATGTGTGGTGGCGTCGCGGTCAGCAGGGGTTCAGCGCATCAAAAGCCGAGAATGCCAGCTCCGTCGCCGGTTCATCCAGCAAAGCTGGCTCCCATTCCGCCTGATTGACCACCTTCTGGGCCAGCTGTTTGAAACTGGCCGCCTGCGGCACTTTCAGACACTGCACCCGGTCCGTATCTTCATTTGAATGCTGCTTGGCAGTCAGCCGGTTGCGCGTCATCACCTGATGACTGCGAAACAGTCCGGACAGGAAGTGGTTGCAGTGATAGATCGCGACGGAGTTTTGCGGCGTCTTGCCGGCTTCAAAATCCCTCACCGCCTGCTGGCAGGCATTGTAAAGATCCTGACCGGATTCAACACGCGGCTTTGCTGCTGCCATTTCCAGCAGCATGAAGAATGTCACAACGGTGAAAATGACCCCGGCAATGCCGTGCTGGTCGCGCTTTGAATGCCCCATGGTTGAAGCCTAAAGCCATGCAGCGCGACCCGCCAAGCACTTACTCGCGGGCAGAGTTGGCTTAAAGGCGCGCGGGGCCGATCTGTTGATCTTCAAACATGCGGTTTCGGCCAAGTCCATCAGATGCGCCACAGCTCATCGATGCCTCGCGCCAGCCGGAGCGATAAGCAGCGTTCTGGTCAAATGCATCATCATTGCGGAATGTCTTGGTCGCAAAGCCACGTTGCCGGTTTTGTGCTGTCCGACATCCATCGGCGTAACCCGCCTGATAGGCCGGTAGCCGCTCAAGGTCGCGGTCAGGTTCATGCGCGCAGCCTGCAACTGTCATTGCAAATATGGCTGCCACCATGGGAATTACGAATGCGCGTGCCACGACTTTTCTCCCGCAAATGCCAAATCGGCATTCTTTTTACATGTATTTTGCAGACCCTAGCAGAACCGTATGGCGGGCGCGATGGGCCACAAAAAACGCGGTAAACGAGGGTTTGTGAGGACCCGCATAAAACACCCGTAAAAATCCGAACAAATCTGTCGCTCACTAAAATCGAATGCCGTGCTCAGTTTTGGCGTCTTCTCAAGGCCCGTCCGCAATCCTCATCCAATCGTGCAGGAAGCACACGACTTTGAGGAAGGACATGACCATGGCCAGCGAGCGCCAGGATCTGACCCTGAGACGGGAAGCAAAAGAAGTGCTGGGGCTTGTAGCTCTGGCGCAGGACAAAGCCGGCAAGGCCCGCGCGCTGATTGTGCGCCGCCTGACGGACATTGCCCTTTTGCCCGAAAGCCAGCTGACCCCGCAGGAGCGCCAGCTGGTGGACCAGATGCTTGCCCAGCTTGTTGGACACATAGAAGTAGACCTTCGCGCCCGACTGGCCACACGTCTTGCAGACCGTGCCGATGCCCCCCAGGAAGTGATCGTGACCCTGGCCCATGACGTCATCTCGGTCGCACGACCATTGCTTGAAAAATCAACAGCACTGGGAGACAGCGACCTCGTCGATGTTATTCAGGCCAAGGGCCGCGACCATTGGGTGGCTACTTCCAAGCGCAAGGAGCTTTCGTCGTCGGTGACGGATGCCCTGATTGCCACCGGTGAATCCGAAGCCTTGATCGAGATTGCGCGCAACAAAGGTGCCCAGTTCTCCGCAACCGGCTATGAGCGCATCGTCAGTCTGAGCGAAAAAGAGCCAGCCCTGTGCGACCTGCTTGTCGCGCGAGACGACATCACGCCTGCTCTTGCGCACACCATGTTCTGGTGGGCATCGTCTGGTCTGCGCCTGGACATCGTCAATCGGTTTACCGCAGACCGCCGTATGCTGCGCGAAGCTCTGAACGACGCAATCGACGAAGGCATTGATGCCTTTTCCAGTGATCCCGAACTGATGCGGACCCTGAGCATGATGGCGCCCCAGCGGCGCTACGGGCCAAGCCTTGGCGAAGAGCTTCTGTCTGCGGCACGCAGCACCGACATGCGTAAAGTCGTCAGCCTGTTGGCAAAGTATGCTGATATCCGACCGCAGACGGCAGCTCACATTGTCACCGATCCCGGTGGAGAGGCGCTGGCCGTCGCAGCCAAGGCCCTGGGCATGACGCGCAAGGAATTTCTTCAGTTCGCGTTGCTTATTGCCAGTCATCGCGACAGCACCTCCCGCACAGCCGCTGAAGTGAACCGGCTGACCGCGCTGTTTGATAGCGTGGCAACGGACAGGGCTGATGTGGTGCTGCGATATTGGGACGACACCGTGCGTGCCACCAAGCCGTCCATAAAGGCTGCCGGACGCATGGCCGCTGCTTAGCGGGGGCTACTCGCCGGCAATCTGCTTAGGTGCTGCTTCGGTATCTTCTGAGGGGCTGATCACCTCAGGACGAGGAGCCGCCTTGCGTGAGCGCGTCTTGGTCGCAACCGCAAACGCATCCACCGAGATGATTTCTTCCAGCCGGGATTGCGCATTGCGCGCGGTCTCGACGATGTCCTGTTCGGCTTGATCCACCAGCGTAACGATCTGTGCCAGTGCGTCGGTCAGTTGTGATGCCCAGATGGGTTCCGCCCCATCCATCACCATGGCATCCATGTCCCGCTCAAGCCGCGCAGCTGCATTGCGCACCGCGCCACTATCGAAAGCACCGCTTGAGATGGACGCCCGAATGCCCGCAATCTCTGCTTTGAAGGCAGCTTCACGACCCGCGCGACGCAGGCTGTCTGCGTCCTGGTCGTCCGCCATCGGGGCAAGATCATCAAGGCTGATATTCAAATGGCGCGCCAGGGCCGCCATGGTTTTGAACGTGCCTTCCTTCTTGCCGGTTTCAATCTCCGACAGATAGGCCGGGCTTATGCCCGCCATCCGCGCCAGGGCAACAGCCTTATGGCCGCGATGTTCCCGCCACACCCGAACCGGGTTGTCGCCATCCGCAATGCGGTGCGCCACGTCGGCTGGCAGCGCCACCTCGCCATCGTCCAGGGCCCGCAATTCGCTCACACCCGTTTTGAGATCACGATAGGCCTCAAGGTCACGCACCATCACCCGATAGGTTTCAATGGGCACGGCCGCAAAGGACGCGTCTCCTTCAGGTGTTTCAATAATCTGGACCGGCTGCTCCTTGCTCATGCAGCACCGCCGATCTGAACAGGTCTAAAGTCTGACCGGGGGGCAGATGGTGGCAGCGCATGATCACGTCCCACAATCGCCAGCACGTCGATCCTCTCCTGCGTGATTCGGCATACCAGCCGTCCCACGCCCTCAACGGCAACTTGCGCCAGATCGCGCTCCAGCCCACCTGGCAGCGCACGAATGGGGGCTAGTGACCGCTCGGGCATACGCAGCATATCCGCCATGGCACGCACGGCAGTCTGCGCTGGATGCGGCAGTGCAGCGAGCGCGCGGAAGGCGGCACGGCTGTAAAAAAGCGGGGTCACAGGTGAGCAGGTCCAATTTTTCAACGGCAGCAAGAACCGTCTGGCGAAGAGGATATACGATTCGCACCACCACGAGGTGTTGCGTTAGGCTTTGCCCATGACAGCACAAGCACCACAACCCACTCTTCGTCTCACCGCCGACACGCTGGCTGACTACATAAAGGAACGCGCCTCTTCGCGTGCAGACCTTTCTCTGGCCGAGCGCCGTGCCATCGTGGACGAAAACGCAACTACATTTCCCACAGACGCCGATATTCAGATCGCGTCCGTGGACGCTGCCGGCGTGCCGTGTGAATGGCAGACCCCGCCGGATGTCAAAGGCCAAAAATGCCTGCTGTATTTTCACGGCGGCGGCTATGCCTTCGGCTCAACCAAATCCCACCGGCACCTCTCCAGCAAAATGGCGCAGCTGGCGGACATGCGATGCCTGAGCGTGGATTATCGTCTTGCCCCGGAGAACCCGTATCCCGCTGCCGTCGATGATGCCGTCACGGCCTATCGCTGGCTGCTCGATCAGGGCATCGCCGCAGGCAACATTGCCCTTGCCGGTGACTCAGCCGGAGGCGGGCTTGCCGTTGCAACAATGCTGAAGGCGCGCGAAGAGGAGCTGCCTCTTCCGGCGGCTGCGGTCCTTATTTGTCCGTGGACGGACATGGGGTGTGACCGCCCAAGCTACAGATCACGGGCGCAGGCGGATCCGTCCATCACCCAGGCGGGCATTCAGGCATCTGCAAAGGCCTATCTGAAAGGCGCAGACTTCCAGACCCCTCTGGCGTCGCCGGTCTACGCAGACCTGTCAGGCCTGCCGCCCTGTCTCGTGCAGGTGGGAGAACGCGAAGTGCTGGTGGATGATGCCCGCGATCTCGTCACCGGAATGCGTCGCGTTGGAACAATAGCGGAGCTCGAAGTATGGGACGGCATGGTGCATGTGTGGCATTCCTTCCATCCGATACTGAAAGAAGGCCTGCAAGCGGTACAACGCGGTGCCGACTTCCTGCGTACTCACATGAAGCCCTGACCACCGACCGTCCTTAGCTGCGCCAGCGCAACACGGTTTTTTCGGGAACAGGGTTCTTGAACGGGCGGCCTTCAGACCGGGCGCGGTCCCACTCGGCTTTCATGCTGAAGTACCATTTGCCCTGAATATCGGACTCATTGATCAGCATCAGGCGCGGGTCGAACTTCAACCCCTCCTGCATGATGTTGGCAATGTCCGCATCCTGTTTCAGGAAGTGATACATGAACGGCTTGAAGACCGGCGCCAGAAAATTGAGCACCGGGTTGGTCGAGTAGAAGCTCTGGGTAATCTCGGTTTCTTCCGGCCCTGTTGGTGTCACAGTCGTCATGCCGACAACATGGTGTTTGCCCGCCGTAATATGCTCAATGCGCACACCGGGAATAAGAAAACTGATCTCGGTTTTTACGTCACCGCCCAGCAGCGAATAGACTTTTGAGTTGGCTGAGGGTTTGTGCCCCACCATCACAAAACCATTCTTGACCGGCGCAAATTCCTTGGCCTTGTCGCGCATGCCGCTTTCGTCGCGCCAGAACCAGTTCTTGTGCACAAACGGTCCATGCGCCGGGTCAATCAGCCCGATCACCGCATTGTCCACATGGCAGGTAAGGTCAAACTTCTGGTAGATGCGCGCCGGACGGTCACCCACCCCGGGCATCAATGGCGGCTCTTCCGTCGGCTGAGCTGGATTGCGCAGGTCTGACGGAACAAAAACCCACAATGCGCCTTGTTGCTCACGCAGGGGATAGGACGTAACCGCAATCTTGGATGGATCCATATCCTGCCCTTCATAGAGGGAGGGGATATGTTTGCACACGCCGTCAGTGCCAAACCGCCACCCATGGTAGGGGCATTGCACCGTAGGCTGATTGTCCGTTTCAACAAATTTGCCGGCAGACAGCGGCACACCGCGATGCGGGCAGATGTCGCGAATGGCAAAGGCCTCGCCCCCTTTGGTGCGGCCTACCAGCACAGGCTGGCCCGCAATCACCTTGTGCACCAGCGCGCCCGGCTTTATTTCGCGGCCGTGGACCACAAAATACCAGATATCTTTCAGGAAGCCGTCGTTCTGATCCATTGCCAGCCTGTTCGTTGCGGCGATAATTCCGACACATATTTTGCCGCGCCTGCATGTTATGCACTGCTCTAGGTATGAACAGCAATTGTGCTGTGTCAAAACAAGAGCCACCCTATGCTGAATCCCGCGTATCAGGATTGGATCTCATACTTCTATGGCTGACACACTCAACGTCGCGCTCGCCAATCTGGCCTCGCCCATGGTGCTGTTTTTCGCCCTGGGGTTCCTGGCTGCCCTTGCCCGGTCTGAGTTGTCGGTGCCCGAAGCAGTCGGCAAGGGCCTTGCGCTCTATCTCATGCTCGCCATCGGGTTCAAAGGCGGTGTGTCGGTGGCCGAGGCGGGCCTGAGTTCTGCCCTCATTGCCACGGCAATCGCGGGCATCCTTCTTGGGTTCATCATTCCGGTCATCGCCCACACGCTGTTGCGCATGACGACAGGGCTGGATGACGCAACCCGGGCCGCCGTTGCGGCGCACTACGGCTCCATCAGCGTCGTCACATTTGTAGCTGCCACGGAAGTTGTCACGTCCATGGGGCTCGTTTTTGACGGTTACATGGTTGCTGTCATGGCCTTGATGGAAACCCCCGCCATTATTGCGGGCCTTTTGTTGGCGCGTGGCGCGGTCACATCCACCAGTCCTGAAACGGCCACACCCTGGAGCAGCCTTGCCCGAGAAGTTTTCCTCAACGGCAGCGTAGTGCTGCTCATTGGTGCTTTCATCGTCGGCATCATCACCGGCACCAAGGGCATGGAAGCCATCGGCCCCTTCGTGGACGCGCCCTTCAAAGGCATTTTGTGTCTGTTCCTTCTGGACATGGGGCTGCTCGCAGCGCGTCGCCTGCGTGAATCAACCGGCCTGACACTTCCGCTTGCTGCCTTTGGCATCTACATGCCGCTGATTGCTGCTGTGCTTGGCGTCCTGACCGGTACGCTGCTTGGGCTTGATGTGGGCAGTGTTGCACTGCTGACGGTTCTGAGCGCCAGCGCCTCCTACATTGCAGTTCCTGCCGCCATGCGCATGGCGCTGCCTGAAGCCAATGCCGCCATCTACCTCACATTGTCCATGGCGATCACGTTTCCCTTCAATCTCGTCATCGGAATCCCGCTCTATATATCTGCCGCGCAGATGTTGGCGGGATAACCCATGCAAGGCACAACCCAATGGCTATAGAAACAACCACGTGCAAACGCATCGAACTGGCAATCGCCAAGGCCCATCTAAGAGTGTTCGCGCGCGTCTTCGAGACAGTCGGTGTCACCGGCTGGACAGCGCTCAAGACAGTGGGCGGGGCAGGGACATCTGGTGTCTGGCAGGAAGATCAACTGACCGGGGCTGAAGATCATATCGTGGTCATCGCCATCACCGACGATAAGGGCGCTGACGAAGTGCTTACGAAAATCAGCAAGCTCTTTGAACGCTATCCCGGCATCGTCTCCGTCAGTGAAGCACAGGTGCTGCGCCCGGAACGATTTGCGGGCAAACCCTGAGGGTCCGCCCGCTATAAACTTCGTCAGATTGTGGTCGCGGGTTACGCCGCGTGGGTGCCGTTTGCCAATGCACCGATGACCGGCACCTTGCCAACAACCGTGCGTCCCAGGGCAAGACCTTCGGATACAGCTTCCGTGGTCACCGTAGAAACAGTTGGGCGTGACAGGTCGAACTGCGCCTCCACAGTCTCGTCACGGAACCGATCAACCTCACCACCAAACTTTTCAGCAATCCGGTACATGCGCTCGTTCTTGACGAGGCACAGCATGTAAATCCGGCTCATGAAGCGATTACGGCCAATCGTCAGCATCCGCTTTGTAAGCTCAGAGCCAAGACCGTAGCCCTGCATGTTGCTTTCAACGGCCACCGCAGCTGAACCTTCGAGCGGCAGACGCCATCCGATCGGCGTGAGAATACCCGACGCTGTCACTTCGCCGTCCACAACCGCACCAATCACGATGTCGCGGAACCAGTCGATCCGATCCACATAGGTCTGGATGAAGCGGTTTGTGACCGGACGGCCAAACCGCAAGGTGCGGTCTTCGCGGTCGAGGCGGCACAAATGGCGGCGCAGGGCGTCCGCCTCCAGCGGCCAGATTCGGCGAATAACCGGCTGGGCAATCGCGCGTGGCTTTGAAGGCTTGGCTTCAGCCTTGGGCGCTGCTGTCTTCTTTGATGCTGTCTTGGAAGCTGTTTTTGCCGCGGTTTTCCGCGCAGTTGGCTTCTTGGCCGCTGTTTTGCGGGCAGCTGTTTTAGTCCGCGCTTTGGACTTTGGGGCGCTTTTTCGGGCTGTAGCCATGAGAATACCTTTCTGGTGCTGACAATGTGTCAGCTGCAATCGGTCGGCGAACCATACACAAAGGCTATGTTGCTCTGCAATATAAGAAGAATGCAGCGCATCCCAACCCTGATTCGGTCCAGCAGACGCTTTTTGCGGTCATTTCGCGTGCCATTGCGCCGAAACCTCTTAGTGGTCGCGGTTGG
Organism: Pyruvatibacter sp. HU-CL02332; assembly: GCF_040362765.1. NCBI lineage: Bacteria > Pseudomonadati > Pseudomonadota > Alphaproteobacteria > Hyphomicrobiales > Parvibaculaceae > Pyruvatibacter > Pyruvatibacter sp. HU-CL02332. The sequence continues at coordinate 891,606 of NZ_BAABWK010000002.1, read as the reverse complement.
TATGAGCGGGGTACTCACTCTGCACCCCGCTGCCGGTGCAGCGCAGAACGGCGATGCAGCTCACTCCAGCCCGCCTTGTCCCGTATGTGAGATCAGCAGGTCGCTCGCCCGCGATCTGGCAGACAAGGCAACAGAACTCAAAAACAAGGCACAGGCGGCACAGGATGCCAGCCGCTTACAGACAGACCCATCTACATTGAGGTGGCCGGGCCCGGCACGTCTGGACAGCGGATCAACAATCTGGACGCACCAGCAAACCGCACTGGCACAGGTGGAGGCGGCGGACCGCTCGAACCAGATAGCAATGGGCGTTGAGCTGCTGGCGCAGGCGGCGGCCCGCGCGGCTTCCGCGTGTCTGACGGAAAATATCTGCAGTGCGGCTCACCGCGTGGTCACGCCAACATCACCAGCCTGCTCGGTCATTGGTGGCAACCCGACAGTGGACCTTGATAGCATCCTGTCCCCCATCCGCGCGACGACACGGGCGTTGGAGACCGAAGCACTTACCTGTTCGGCCATGGCGTGCCCCGGCGCTGACTGCAAGGCACGACACGCCCTGCTCGAAGGTGCTGCATTTGCGGAAGGCATTTTGAGCGCAGCCGTTGGTGAAACATCTCAAACCGTGGTCACAGCCGTGCCGTCTGACCTCACCCAAACGCCGACGAGGGCATCCGGGTCAGTTACCATGTCCGGCCTTGAAGCCCTGTCGCGCCTTGCATTGGTCTTCGATACGACGGGTCTTGATCCGAAGCGGACACAGGAGCTGGCTACCAGTCTGGCCAACATTGAAAAAAATCTGATCAAGCCAGTTTCAGGGGAAGGACGTCCACCTCGCTGGCGACGCGTCTCGCTCCGCCTGGCACTTGCTGGCATGCGTGATGCGCTGGGCAATCTGCGGCTGGAGAAGCGTGTGTCCCAGCCTGCAGCATGGGAGCGTGCAGCGGACCGTCTGGAAACTGCGATAAAATCTCTCATGCGCCTTGAACGGACCAAGTCTGCCGGTGTGGGTGCGAAGGTGAGTGCGACCCCTGCCGCATCCTGCCCCGGCGTTGACCCTCAGCTGACGCGAACCCTCTTTCAGTTGCGCCGGGCAATCAACGCGTCGGCCACTTGCTCCGTGCGCAGCGGGTGTAGCGCGCAGGAGGCGATTGATCAGGGCACACAGCGGGCAGCCCTATTGGTTGGCGAGCCAGTGCTGGAGCCAAGACTTGAGTTGATCAAAACCCTTGAAGAGGAAGTGGCGATCAGCCCTGCGGTGCTGAGTGACGCCGGTGTATCAGCTGAACCGGTGCCTGGCATTTCATTGACGCGTGCGGCCTACCAGCAGGGCAGCGCGATAGAGCTTGATCTGGAAATACGCAACAACCGGTGCCTCGCCAACGGTGGTCATGTGGCCCTCGTGCCGTTGGATGAGGCCGATGGTGCAATTTCCATATCGGTGGATCTGCTTGCTGACACCGTTGAGCAGGCCGAAACATCAAACGATCCCAAATCCCGCCTGCTGTTCCGCGCCCCACCTGAGGGGCTTTACACCGCTGCAGTCTATGCCGGTGCTGCGGAAGGGGGCGCGCTTCTGGCGGCAACGCCACTGCGCGTCACCAAGCCTGAACCGCAACACTGCAACGGGTGGACCGGCATCTGGCGGACAGAGTTTGGCCGTCTTGTGACTGTGCAACATGACGATGAGACGGTGACCGGGTCATATGGCCGGGTTCCCGGTGTACAGCCCGGCTTTTTGTTTGGCCGTATACGGAACACTCAGCTGCGCGGTGTGTGGGTATCAGAAATCAGTTCCGGCGGCGCGCGCCTGACGCTTGAGGGTGATGTAGTGTTTCGCGGCAGCTGGGGCCTGTCGCCGGATCAAGTCACAAATGGTGGCCGCTGGTCGGGTGTTTGCATCGCTGAGGCGCTGGATGATCAGTCCCGCGAAGAGACCATGGAAGCCAACTAGCGCGGCTTCCTGAAATACTGAATGCGCATGACAATGCGCGCGGCCCAGTCGAGCTCCGCGCCAAAGCGCACATCGCCCCCCGCATCAAGCGGCATCAGGGTGAACAATCCACTGTCCTCCCGCGCCACACGGCGCAGATACAGTGTGTTGTTGTCTCCGGGGACAAGGCAGTCCTGAGCATGGGCAGCGGCAAGGTCTGCTCCCTCAAGCCGGTTGCCGATCAACAGATCTCCCGCCTCATAGGGACCGACCCTGCCCGACAGCCACACGGCGACGGGGCGGTCGGCGGGGATATCCACCGCAAAGCCGGGCAGGTCAGCTTCCGTTGCTGTCAGTGCCGCGCCGTCGCCGGCCAATGTACCCATAAGGTCAATTTCGCGGCCCTGGGTGCCGGATATCAGATCACGCACCTGGACATCAAAGACACCGGCAAATCGCTCCAGCCAGTCAATGGAGACCGTCATATTGCCGGTTTCCAGCCGGGAAATGGTCTGAGGCGTCGTTTCCACCTTGTCGGCCAGCTGCTGCAGGGTCAGCCCGCGCAGTTTCCGGTAGTGCCGAATACGTGTCTGCATTGCCTGCCCCCTGATCATTGCTCTGCCTCCGAAGCTGCCGCGGAGCTTCTAATACCGATTGCAACCTGACTTTTTTCAGTCGATTGCCAAAAAATCTATCCCCGGTGTTTACGCAATACGTAAAAATATCGCAAATCGAACAGTAAGTTCGTATTATGTTCCTATAGGATAGCGGGGAAAACCTCAATGCCGAACGTAATTGACGCGAGAAGGCCAACAGCCTCAGAGCCGAGACTCAGTACGTATAAGTCGCAAAGTAGGCAGTTGTCACAACTTGTGCGAGCATTTGTGTCTCGTCAGTTCAATGTTTCTGTGGATGAACTAGTTTCCGCCCAGCGCGGATCTTCTGCTGCGTGTCATGCCCGCCAGGTCGCCATGTACCTCACCCATGTGGTCTTCGGGGTCACCCTCACAAGCGTTGGCGACGATTTTGGCCGCGACAGGTCCACCGTCTCCCATGCTTGCCGCCAGGTCGAATGGGCTCGGGATGATGTGGTGTTTGACCAGTTGTTGTCGCGCCTGGAGTGGCAACTTCGTGCGGCCACCGGCAAGGAGGTTTAGGGCAATGCAAAAAACACCTCCCTCCAAATGGATCACACCGCCATCAGCGGCCCCTGTGCCCACAAAACCGGTAGCCATCGCGAAAGGCGAGCTTGACCGAGAGGCGCGCCGCATTCTGCCGCGCCTTGTGTCGCCGGGCACCCTGCTTGTTCCGGTTCCCCAGGCGAACCGTTACGCCGTGCGCTCGGGGAGATCGCGCGGCGGCACCCCGCGCACCCGCGTTGATGCACGCATCGTCCACGCCTTCGAACGCGAAGGATTGATTGCAGCGAACGGCGATGACTTCACCCTTACGGATCTCGGCCGCGCCCGTGTCACCCGGGACGCGGCGACCGTTGACCCCTTTCGCGCGCAGCACCAACTCGAAGGCACCCGGATGATTGACGGGCGAGGGGACGGCACAAAAACCGCGCTGACGCCTATGCGCGTCAACCTGGCGGAAACGCCGCTTGGATGGCTGCGCCGCCGCAAAGGGAGTAACGGCAAGGCACTTGTGTCACAAACCCAGTTTGAAGCCGGCGAAAAACTGCGCGCCGACTTCACCAGCGCCCAGATGACCCAGCGCGTGACCGCGGACTGGTCCGTCCAGCTGGATGGCAATCGCCGCAACGCGAATGACGGTCTGAATGTCAGCGAAAAAGCATTGGCGGCACGCCAGCGCTTCTACAAGGCATTGGATGCGGTCGGGCCCGGCCTCGCAGAACCGCTGGTGGACGTGTGCTGTTACCTGAGCGGTCTGGAGGATGCCGAGCGACGCATGGGGTGGCCGCAACGCTCAGGCAAAGTTGTCCTGGCCATCGCTCTGGAGCGTCTGGCTGACCATTACGGCTTCAATGGTTCATCCGCTGGGCGAAGGAGGTCCAGCTACGTATGGCATGCGCTGGAAACACCTAAGATGGAAGAGCCGCCAGAAACAAAGGCGTGACTGGTCAGCCAATCACGAATGGCGCTGCAAGGAGGGCAGCCATGACGAGCTCAAAGGCGGTGCCACCGTAATTGGCTCCATTGGCCGCGCGATCAATCACCATCGACACAAGTCGCACAATCCCGGTCAACCCCCAGCCGCAGGCGAGCGTCATAAAGGCCGCGTCGCTGCCGGTCACAAGGGCAAACGCATGCCCACCGGCAAACACGCCGCCATAGGTGGCACGTACTTCGGAAATCGAATGTGGCAATGCCTCGTCAATCTTGATCCCGACAAGCTTTGCCGCTCCGTAGGGACGAAAAATGGCGAACAGCCCAAGCCCAAGCCCGATGACGCCGCCAATGTAAGGCAGGATATAAAGACCCATGCTAGGCGACCCCGGCGTCAGCCAATGCTGCAGCGGCATCGGCCTGGATCCGACCGACCATCGCGTGCAGACCATTTGAGCGTTGTGGGCTTAGATGTTCATCAAGACCGATTTGCTGAAACACCGGGTCCGCTGGTGTACTGGCGATCTCAGAAGCCGGGCGCCCGGAATACAGCCGCAGCACAATCGCAATAAGCCCACGCACAATATGGGCGTCGCTGTCGCCAATGAAGGTCAGAACCGGCTCGCCGTTGTCGCCCTTGGCAACATGGGTCTGAAGCCAGACCTGACTTACACAGCCCTTGACCTTGTTGGCGTCCGAGTGTTCCGCATCAGGGAGAGGGGTCAGGTCTTTGCCAAGCTCGATCACATACCGATACCGGTCTTCCCAATCATCAAGGTAGGAAAAGTCGTCAATCAGGTCATTGATACTCACAGCCAGACACGTCCTTGATCAGCATCGCGTGATGGCTGGATGCGCCATCCCTCTTGCCTCAAAGACATAGGCTGTTGGGGCTGGTGAGACAACTGGTGGGAAACAAGCAAAAAAATGGCGCGTATTGCACTTGGGGGACAAGACCTGGGGGGGAAGGTCTTTGGGATGTGCAATACGCGCCCTTGAGAGGATCGCTATTTTTGTGAAACAGCTAATGCTGTTTCTGGTTCCCGGATGGGTCCGGGTTTTGCCTACGCGCCTTGTGAGGGGATTGGCGCGGGGACATCTGCAGTAACTTCTGCGGGCGTGGCGGTCGCAGCGGGCAACGCGCCAGGCGTTCCGGTCTCAGCGCCGCGGGCATCAATAAGGGCCTGCGCTGCCCAGCTTACAGCTTCACCGGTGTAGTAGATGAGTTGGTTTGCAACATGTGATCCGCCAGCAGCGACCGTGTCGCATACAGCGTCATTGCGTTCACAAAAGCTCAAAACGTCAGAGCCTGTGTTCATGGCCATATCAACAGCCGCTCCGGCATCAAACACTTCTGCGTCACCAGCAGGTACGCCTGACGCAGCCTGCGCTGTGCCGTCAGAAGAAGATATGCTTGGTGCCGACGGTAGCAGAACCGCGACAACGGCAATCCAGAAGGCAATTCTCAAAATAAGCATCAAACCGACCCCTCGGTTGCGCCGTCTTTTGCCTGGACCGGTTCATCCGGTCCGCAGCGTTAGAGGGCTTTGCTTCTAATCATGCTGCGAGACTAGGCGCGAGGGTCTTGTGAGGTTGCAAAACAAATAGATCAAATTTGATCGAACTGCAGTTCCAATGGTGCAAATGCGCGCCATGCCTAAGACGGGGTTTTGGGCGTCGGTAAAATCAAAACGGCACTTGTCTAAAATTTTAGCTATTTGGAATCCGGCTCAATCCCCAGCTCCTTGTGAGCTTCGGCGAGAAAATCCTCGTTCGGGGCGGGCGGTTCGAACTCAATGCCTGCCCCTAGTGTGCGGATGATGGTGGAGATCGCAGCGAGCCGCGCAAATTTCTTGTCGTTGGCGGGGATCACATGCCAGGGCGCATCCGGTGCCGATGTCCGCCGCACCATTTCTTCAATGGCTTCTTCATAGGCCGCACGGCGGCTTCTGTTGCGCAAATCTTCAGGAGTAAGCTTCCACCTCTTGAGGGGATCATCGAGACGGTCGCGAAAACGCTGAGCCTGTTCCTCATGGTCCACCTGCAGAAAGATCTTCACCAGGCGGAAGCCATCAGCGGCCAGTGACGCCTCAAAGGCGTTTATCTCTCCATAAGCGCGGCCCCACTCTTCGCGGGTAGCAAAGTCCTCGACGCGCTCCACCAGCACACGTCCGTACCAGGAGCGGTCAAAGATGCCCAACTCGCCATTGGGCGGCAGCCGCCGCCAGAAGCGCTGAAGATAATGTTCTTCCCGTTCGCGTTGGTCAGGTGCCGAAATCGGCCAGACACGGACTGCGCGTGGGTCCATGACGCTGGTCAGGCGCCGGATGATGCCGCCCTTGCCAGCTGCATCCCAGCCTTCAAAAACAATAACGCCCTTGAGCTTGTTATAGAGAAAGGCCAGCTGTAGTTCGCGCAGATCGTCCTGTAGGGACTTTAGAATGTCTGTGTACTCACGGCTCTCTACCGACGCATCGCCAGGTACTTCCGACAGCTTGAAGCCATTTGGCTGCCAGATGGCGAATTGATCTTCGTGATGAATGTCAGCGCCCGCTCCATTCTCACCTGACGCATTGTCTGACTTGTTTTTTTTGGAAGCCATGTCTGAAAAGTCTCGCCCCGTCATATCCCGGGAAATCTAACATCCCGGCAAATCATGCTGCACACGCAGTGCATCATGCTCCGATCAGTATGTCACCTGATCTTGCATCCCGGGGATGGGATCACAGTTTCGGCTTCTAATGCGATGGCGATGCAATGAGGCCATAGCCTCTGCCCACATGGTGCGCACCAACAGCAGGCTCACTGGCCTCTTTGGGCAACCACACCGTAGCGGTGGTGCCTTTGCCCAACGTGCTGGCCAGTTCAATAGAGCCGCCATGCAGTTCAACCAGTGATTTCACAATTGGCAGACCAAGACCTGTGCCCTGTTTGCCTGCAGCAAATGTGGAGTCCACCTGCTCAAATGGGATCATCACCCGCCGCAAATCATTCGGCGCGATGCCGATGCCTGTATCACTGACAATGAGAAGCGCCATGTCGTCCTTGTCTTCAAGGCGAACAGTCACCGAGCCGCCTTCCTTGGTGAACTTGATCGCATTGGACATGAGATTCAGCACACACTGACGAATTGCCGTGTGATCCGCATCCACTTCACAATCGCCATCAGGCATTGTGACATCTACAGAGATGCTGCCGGCCTTTGCCTGTGGCGCCAGCAGATCACTGCAGTCTTCCAGTATCTCGCGCAGATCAAACGGGTTGTGAACCAGCTCGTATCGTCCGGCTTCGATCTTCGAAAGGTCGAGGATCTGGTTGATCAGCGACAACAAATGTCCACCGGACGTGTTGATCATCGACGCGTAGTCGAGATAACGCTCATTGCCCAGCTTCCCAAACAGCTCCTGCTCCAGAACTTCGGAAAAACCGATGATTGAGTTGAGGGGCGTGCGGAGCTCGTGACTCATGTTGCGCAGGAAAGATGTTTTGCTTTCATTGGCGCGTTCAGCCGCTGATTTGGCGGAGTCGAGTTTCTCCGCCACGTCCACCAGGTTCGATGCCTGATCTTCGAGCTTCGCGCGGTTCATTTCCAGTTCCTGCACTGTGTATTGCAGTGTTCTTCCGCGTTCTATGAGCTGGCGTTCACGCTCCTTAAGTTCGGTAATGTCCGTATACACTGTGACGCGACCACCTTCGCGTGTGCGCCGGTCACGCATCAGGAACCAGCGACCATCCTTATGGCGCAGCGTGCTCTGGCCAACAGGCAATCCGTGTTTTTCAACACGCCGGGCAATCCACTCATCGGGATTGTCTCCATCATCAAAGATGCCCGAATGCGCCGTGTCCGTCATGAACGTCATGAAAGTGGTGCCGGGCTTGAGCCGTTCTGACGTGGCGCGATGCAGCCGCGCGAATACACGGTTGTGCAATACCAGTCTGTCTGCCTGATCCCACACCGCAAAGCCGTCCGCCGTGCTTTCAATGGCAGCTTCAAAACGCAGCTGTGTCTGCATGAGGCTGGTTACATCGTTCCAGTGAACAATGGCGCCGCCATCATCCATGGGGCGGCATTTGACTTCCATCCAGCGCCCGTCGGACAGCCGTTCTATCCTGGGCGCATAGTCACGAGATCGATGATGGGCAAGCGTGTCAGCAAGCCAGTTTTCAGGGTCGTGGATGGCACGAGCGCCTGCAAACTCACCATTTTCCAGCAGAGTTTTGAGAATATCCTCGTAGGCAAGGCCCGAAATTTCATCCAGATCGTCGAACGTCCGAAAGATGAAACGGAAATGGTCATTGCAATAGACAAGCCGGTCAGAGCCATCAAAAACGATGATCCCCACCCGCAGGCTGTCCAGCCCGTTTACCAGTGCCTCGATGCCCTGACGCGTACTAACCGGCATTGCCTGCCCCAAACTGCCCTAAACAATCAGGTCAAACTGACCCGGGGCGAGAATAGGCAGAACGAAGTTAGGAAATCGTTTGCGCTATTTTTGGCTGGCTGGACGCAAAAAAGGCGGCTTTCGAAAAAGCCGCCTTCCTGACCGATCCTGGTCGGACCGTGGTGTCTGGTCTTGTGTTGCCGTTATTTGGCAGCAGCGGGAAGATATGTCGCCCAGCAATAGGCAATCTCGTTCACGGCATGTTTGCCCGTGCAATACGCTTCCTCGGATGGGAAGTGAGCAGCGGCAAGGCACTGATTGAGATTGAGACGAGCAAATCGTGTGCACCGGGAAAGGTCGCGGTTCTGCACCAAGGAAACGGTTGCGCTCGCTTCGGATTCTTCAAGAGCAATGTGCCCGGCAATCGCCAGAATCCGTTGCATCACAGGCGCTGCAGCCTGGGCTTCCGTCACACCGGCCAGCTCGGCCAGAATGCCGCCGAAGCCCATGTCTTCAATTTCAGCAGCAGCAAACTGCGGATCGACCGAGAAAGGCACAGTTGGCTCATAGCTGCCCCAGCGGGTGCGCTGAAACTCAACAGCAGTAGTGAGGAACCGCTGACCAAGACCGGTCAGCTTCTGGTAGGCCACAGAGGCGTCAGCAACCACAGCCGACCGCGCCTTCTGAGAGCCAGCAAACATCCACACGCCGGTGCCTGACTTGAGACGGGTCAAAACAGCCTGTTTGCCGTCACGGGCAACCGCTGCCTTCAAGGCCGCAACAAATTCAGGTTGAGCCGCGGCTAGGAAGGCGCTGTTCGCGACCCAGCCCTCACCGAGTTTTGCAGGATCATGCGGACGAAGAGAGTCGAGCGCAGCGCGCACATCGCGCGGTGCCTTGAATTTCCGGCTTGCCAGATCATCAATCGCAGCATCAAAGGCGCGATAGGCAGCAGCCTTTTCTACAAGGCCCTGCGGGCCTTCCAGAGGAGCAGCCTGCCGGGCATCTGACCGCGTGACACTATCGAGCGGCTTGCCTGCAATTGCTGGTTTTGCACGCGGAATGGGGACAATCGTCCCATCCGACAGAACAACCGGCGCGCTGGCAATCTGATAGGGCTCAACTACCGGGGCAGGAGCTGCAACCGGCTGTGCTTGAACAGCGTTGATGTTTGGTCCGCTATTGCCAAGGCATCCGGCAAGAGCCAGTCCAAGGCCGGTCACAGTCAGAATTCCGACCGTTTTTCGCAGATGGGTATTCCCGAAGGCGCCTGTGGTGAAATCAACCATACGTGTCGTCCCCAAAACTGGCCCCGGCGGCAATGACAGCGCCCGCAGACCTGGAAATCAGTTACCAGTCGTCCAAAAAAGTGCCTGATCTGTCCCATTTGGCGTCTAAAGCCTTGGGTCTTAGGAGCCGCGCATACGCAAAGAGTGCGCGAAAAATCCCAAATATGTGCCAGATCGGAGCACCCGTCAGAGTCTTGTTAAGACTTCTGCAACGGACGTGCCCAACCCTAAGCCGACGCGGACACCGTTGCAATGCGGCAAGTCTGTTCCCGGTATGATTCAGAGCAGGTTTTTGGGCTGACTTTTGAATCAAATGCCGCGGAAATTCTCAAGGATTTCACCTTCTTTAACTCTCACCCGGCACACTGCTGTCATTCATAGAGCCCACGCGCGCGGATTGCGGGTAGGCAATGGTCATAGTTAATGCAGAACCGGGGCAATTCCCGGACATGATTGCGGGGATACAAGCGTGCAGATCGCTGACTGGCAGGTGCATCTAAGCGTACGCGGGCGACCGCGGCAGATGAGACGTCATGCGTCCTTCATCCGGCAGCATCTCACCGGCGGGGCCATGGGTCTTGCTGGTGGTGTCCTGTTCGCCGTTGTAACCGGCAGCATCGACCTGTTTGCAGTCGGCGCTTTTGCTCTTCTGGGCGCCACAGCGTTGCCAGGTCTCTTTTTGCGTGCGACGGGTCAACTGGCAGCGTCCTACGCCCTGTCATCCACCTTCTTTGCCATTCTCGTCGGCTGGCTTTGCCTGTGGACAGGCGGAGTGGATTCGCCGGCCATTTTCTGGCTCGCAATCGTTCCCATGGAAGCCGCGCTGTCAGCAAACCGCCGAAGCGCGATCACCGCTGCGGCCATCTCATCCATTGTTTTCTCATGCCTTGTCTGGATGTCTCTGGCATCCAGCCTTCCGCCAGCGCACCTGCCGGGTATCGATCCATTCCTCACACGGATGGTGTCGATCGTTGCCGCAATCGTATATGCCTGCGCTCTCGCCATGCGGACGCAGGAAGCCTATCAGCGCGCGGAAGATGCCGCTGACAGCGAAGAAGCGCGCTACCGCATGGTTGCGGACAACGCCAGTGACCTGATCACGCGTCACTCAATTGACGGCACGGTGCTGTTCGCGACGCCTGCCAGCCGCCGCCTGCTGAACGTTTCTCCGGACAAGCTCATCGGCAGCCGACTGTCGGACGTGCCGGGGTGTACCGATGCTGAAGCGATTGCAGACGCGTTCACAAATACTCTGCGCCAGGGCGGCGAAGCCACCGTTGAATTTACTGTGCCCAACGCCGATGGCACCACGCGCTATTTGGAAACGCGCCTGCGCGCGACCGGCAACGCTGTTGATATCAGCCTCATTGCAGTGACCCGCGACATCACCGATCGCCAGGAAGCACATGTGGTGATGGAAGAGGCACGCGACATGGCTGAATCAGCCAGTCGCACCAAGTCAGCTTTCCTGCGCAGCATGAGCCACGAGTTGCGCACGCCGCTCAACTCCATCATCGGTTTCGCGCAGGTGATCCGTGATCAGTCCTTCGGTCCCATCGGCAATGGTCGGTATTCCGATTATGCAGACATGATCGGCGACAGCGGCAAAACACTTTTGCGCATCGTCACGGACGTATTGCGCATGTCGGAAATCGAAGCCGGCAATGTAGAAATGGATGTGGAGGAAACGCGCCTCCTGCCCATAGCCGATGGTGCCGTTCGTACGCTTGAGCCTCAGGCTCGCCATGGTCGCGTCGTTGTTATCAATCACGTATCTGACGATTTGCCCCTCGCTCTGGCAGATGCCCGTGCAGCGGGTCAGGCTGTCAATGGCATTCTCGCAAATGCCATTCAGTACTCGGCCCTTGGCGAAAGCATTGAGATCGAAGCCGGGTCCGATGAGCTGAGTGTATGGCTGGAGATCAAGGACAATGGTCCGGGGATTCCTGCACATGAAATCGACCGGCTCATGCGTCCGTTCGAACGCACCGGCGGTAGCCTTGAAGGTCGCCCGTCAGGTGCAGGCGTCGGCCTGGCAATCGCCAAGGCGCTCACCGAATTGCAGCGCGGTGGCTTCTCGATCCGCTCGCAGGAAGGCGAGGGCACAACCGTACGCCTCGCGTTCCCGCGCGCCCGCATGGCAAGCCGCCGTTCCGCTTGATCTGTCAGCGTCGCGTCTGACTACTCCTCAATATCATCATCTCTTGCCGCAGCCGCCGCGCAGAGGCACTGTGCCGTGATGCAACCACGACTGAGATCAGACCTGCGTGTCCAGGCAATCATGCGCCGTGCAACAAGTTCAGGCGCCTTTACGGCAATTGCCCGAAAGGGCCACGAAACCGCCGGCGCCGTCTTCGTGAAGGCCGCATTGCAGGACCGAACGGTGCGCGTTTTTGGCCCGGCGCCGGGACCCGGCACAGACGATGACGGCCAGCCGCGCTGGATGTGCGTGACAGGTGCACAGCCGGTGGCAGACGTGGATGCCGACACATATCTCGAGCGCTACGCCAAATCGGACCCGGACTTGTGGATCGTGGAAATAGAATCCGGTGACAGTGAAGCCTGTCTGGATGGTGTCGTGATTGACGAAACACCATCGCAGACAGACCCACTCATCTCACAGATATTTGGTCGCTAGATGTCAGATCCGGATCATGGCCGCATGAACGCGATGCCGTCGCCGGCATCCATGTTTTCAGCCGCCGCTATCAATTCGCTGGCGATGTCATCGGGTTGCCGATCCATCCGGTAGAGCTTGATGACCTGATCGAACAGGACCCGCGCGACTGAGTCACGTGGATGTCCGGTTTCTGCGGCTTCATCGAGGGCTGCTTGAACATGTTTTTCAACAATTTCTCGAGCGGTTGCCATGGGTGGTCTCCTTCCATCGGAATTTGGTCAATAAATCAGTTTCGCGATCAATATAACGACCCGGAATGAGAGGCGGCGATGATCAAGGTCAAACCAGCAATGCATATGGCGACAGCTTGAGGCGCGGGCCAAAACCGCGCTATCAGGGTCACCCTCGGTGCCCTTGGCGGCGCAAAGCCTAATTGGAAGAGAAGAACACCCAACATGGTGCAGGAACTCGCGGCAAATTTCTGGTCAGTTTTGGTCACATTCTGGAACGATGGCGTGCTGGGAATCGATTTCACTCGATTGCTCATCGTCGCGGGAATTCTGATCTTCTTCTACGTGCTGCGAGGACTGTTCGCCCGCATTGTTCTGGCAACCGTTCGCCAGTGGGCAAAAAACACCACGACCAATTTCGACGATATGGTCATTGAAGCGATCAGCCCGTCGCTCAAGCTACTGGTGGTGACTGTCGGCGTCTTCATTGCCGGACAATATCTGGCACTTGAAGGCATCGGCGGCATCATCATCGACAATCTTGTGCGGTCAATGGTGGCGGTGGCGTTCTTCTGGGCGCTCTACAATGTCACCAAGCCTTTGACTCTTGTCTTCAAGCGTCTTGAAGCCGTGTTGACCCGTGAGATGGTGGACTGGCTGATTACCGCCACACGCATAGGCGTTGTTCTCCTGGGTCTTGCCACCATTCTTCAGATCTGGGGCATTCAGGTTGCCCCGCTGATTGCAGGTCTGGGTCTCTTTGGTGTCGCGGTCGCTCTGGGCGCACAAGACCTGTTCAAGAACCTTCTGGCAGGCCTGTCTATCCTGGTTGAAAAGCGCTTTGGTGTTGGTGATTGGGTCAAGGTTGATGGTGTGGTCGAAGGCACCGTTGAGCAGATCGGGTTCAGGTCAACGCGTGTTCGCCGGTTTGACAAAGCGCCGGTATATGTTCCGAACACGGAATTTGCGGACGGCGCGGTGACGAACTTCTCCGCCATGACCCATCGCCGCATCTACTGGAAGATCGGCATTGAATACAGCGCCTCCAAAGAACAGCTGCAACAGGTCCGCAATGGCATTGAAGCCTATGTGCTGGGCAACGAAGATTTTGCCAAGCCGCCGGAAGTCCCGTTGTTTGTGCGCATAGATGCCTTCAACGACAGCTCAATCGACATCATGCTCTATTGCTTCACACGCACCACCGTGTGGGGAGAGTGGCTTGAGTCAAAAGAACAGTTGGCTTTGGCAATCAAGGGCATTGTGGAAGGCGCTGGTACCGGCTTTGCCTTCCCGTCTACGTCCATCTATCTGGAAAGCTTGCCTGCTGGCGCGCCGGAAATTTTTGAACCACCCAAACAGGTGGACACCAGCGCCTGACCGCCTTCATGGATTGGACGATCAGCCTAGCTCGCCTGGCGCGCATCACGCGCGTCATCGACATCAGCCAGCTCTGCCCCCGCAAACAGGACCTGCCAGAACCCGAGCAGTCTTTCAGCAGAAGCATCGTCCAATGTCTCAAAGGCTGACATCAGCTCAAAAGTCTGATCCGTAGAGCGCTGGGCACCGTCCTCTCCCAGCCGCACAAGCGTTGAAAAGGTAGAGCGTGCGAAACGTGCCGCCCGACAAGCAACCATGAGCGCAAATCCGCTTTTTTCAGCCATGATGGCTTCCCCGGTTGCCCGATCGATGTTTGTCAGTTTGTCGAGACAGGCGTAGAAGCGGTCCATGTCGCCATCGCGCAGAAGCCTCACGACGAGCGGTTCTTTCAATTCATGGCGGCTGTACTTTTGCACAGCATATGACGCCGCTTCTTCAGCGTGCGGTATTGCTTTGCCTTCGGACATGCCGATCGCCCCTGCCGCCTCAATCGCCAATGAGAGAGCGTCGGTGGTCACCGCCAGAGCCTGCTCGAGCGCCTGACGTCCGTGACGGGCCCCGGTGTCCCACATCAGTGTAACGGCGACATCCGCAGGCAGGTCGTTACGGCGGGCGAGCGCTGCCTGCAAGTGGGGCAGCGCTGGAGCGGCAGCTTTGAGCGTTTCAAAGTCAGCCCTCTGCAAGGGCGCGTCGTGATTTTCTGCAAGGCACACAAACGCAGCATCATTTCCTGTGGTCAGGATCTTGCGCACTAGCACTGAGGACAAGCCCTGCCGCTGGGCAATGCCTGCTGCGTGCACGTCGCCGTGCGTTTCGATCAGCTCGCTGAGGGCGGTATCATCAAGGGTAGGCGTTGCTGCAATAAACGGTGCTGCCACCCATGCTGGTTGGTCCAGCAAGAATGCCACGAGGGTCGCTGGTGGGGCTTCATCGTGGGCGATGGATCGAGCCAGCACTTGTTGCGCGTCAGCGCCTGCCATGCGGGCGATATCCACCAGCAGCAATCCAAATCCATCCCGGGCGTCGTCGCTGCAATCGTCCGCGCCAGACACATAGAGATCCGTGACGCAGGCGAGCAGAGCACTGCGGCCCTCCGGCGTTGGGTCTCGCAGCAATTCTGCAAGGTCTGCCAGTCTGGATGCGGTCGAGTTCATGTGCAGCGCTGCTGAACCTTCGGAATCCCGGTCGACCAAATGCCGTCGCAACTGGCCGAACTGTCATGTGGGCGTCTAACTTGAAGGCCAATGATGCAGGCTTGGGGTAAAGATTCGGTGGCTATCAGCGGATTATTGGAGCGCAGATAATTTGATATCGGACGTCTTTTTCGCGTTTCTACGCCTTGGATTCACAGCCTTTGGCGGCCCTGTGGCCCATATCGGCTACTTCCGTGATGAGTTCGTTGAACGGCGCAAATGGTTGAACGACGAGGCTTATGCGGACGTGGTCGCCCTGTGCCAGTTCCTGCCAGGGCCTGCGTCCAGTCAGGTCGGTTTGGCAATCGGTATGCTCAAGGCAGGACCATGGGGCGCTCTTGCGGCATGGACTGGCTTCACTTTGCCGTCCGCGATCCTCATGACGGCCGCCGCGTTGTCGCTGGTGCAGTTGGGAGAGGCCATCCCGCCCGGACTGCTTGAAGGTCTGAAGGCTGTTGTGGTCGCTGTCGTAGCGCATGCGCTCATCGGTATGGCGCGCAGTCTGACCCCGGACATTCCGCGTCTTGTCCTGGCAGTTTTTGCATTGGCTGTGACCCTGTATGTCGGCGGTGTCACAGGTCAGTTGATCGCCATAGGCGCGGGCATTGCCATTGGCCTTGTGGCCTTCAGGTCTTCTGCCGTTGCCGCGGAGCAGTCCGCAGATTTCGTAGCGCCTATCCC
Organism: Pyruvatibacter sp. HU-CL02332; assembly: GCF_040362765.1. Lineage (NCBI taxonomy): Bacteria > Pseudomonadati > Pseudomonadota > Alphaproteobacteria > Hyphomicrobiales > Parvibaculaceae > Pyruvatibacter > Pyruvatibacter sp. HU-CL02332. The sequence goes on along the minus strand of NZ_BAABWK010000002.1, from coordinate 875,832 downwards.
AAAACCAGTATCACTCATCCTCCTTGTCGCCTTTGCAGTGCTGTTATTCGGGCTGCCGTTCCTTGCGTCTCATGATCACTCACTGGCAATACAGATTGCTGACGGGTTCTATCGTTCCGGGGCCCTGGTGTTTGGCGGTGGACACGTGGTGTTGCCGCTCCTTCAGGCTGAAACCGTGGTCCCCGGCCTTGTGGGTGCGACTGAATTCACAGCGGGCTACGGGCTGGCGCAGGCGGTTCCAGGTCCTCTGTTTACGTTCTCGGCCTTTCTCGGCGGGACGGCGGGCATTGACCAGGGCGCTGTTGCGGCAAGCTTCTATGCACTGCTTGCCCTCGTCATGGTGTTTCTGCCCGGCGCATTGCTTGTCGCCGCCGCTTTGCCCTATTGGGCGTCATTGCGCGCCAACCAAACTGCCCGCGCGGGACTCAATGGCGTCAATGCAGCGGTGGTTGGGGTTCTTGCTGCTGCGCTCTACACACCGGTTACGACAACCGCCATCAATGACTGGACTGACATCGCAATTGCTGCGTTGGCCTTTGTCGCATTGGCAATTGTTCGCATGCCGGCATGGAGCGTGGTACCCATCGGAGCAGCCTTGGGTATGGCTGTCGCAGCAATTTTCTGAGGTAAGGCATCCAGAAAGACGCGCTGACGTTAACCTTTAGTTCACCATAACAGGCTCAGGCTTTGATCATCGTACAGTAAGCAGGAGCAGGATCATGGCCTATGAGCCCGAAGACGCCGGCCTGACTGAGACGGCCGACACCAGCGATGTCGCTAATGTGGTTGCCTTTGTGCCACCCGCATCAAGCAGCACTGAAACCTCCGCAGAATTGCCCGAAGGGCACTCTGCTGATGTCATCAGCCTTCACCCGACACCCGATGAGGCAGCCAAGAAGGTCCAGGCAGCGACAACCTGAGCAGATGGCAAGATGCGATCAGGCAGCGGCCTTGTACGCCGTAGCTGCGTTGATTGCTGACAAAAGTCGATCTGCCATCATCTCCAGCTCGTCGTCACTCACCGTGAAGGCTGGCCCAAGACAAATGATATCTCGCACCTCTCCAGTGCCACCGGGATAGAAGAACGCTCCTTCACGCAGACCATGCGCCACCACACCATTGGTGATGCCCGCATTTGTTGGAAAATGCTCCAGCGTGTCCCGGTCCGCGACGAGTTCAATGCCCCACAAAAGACCGCGTCCGCGTACCTCCGCCACATGCGGGTGCTGCCCAAGTCGCTCCTGCAACAACGCTTCGAGTTTCGCGCCCTGTATTGCCGCACGCTCTACCAGTGCCTCGCGCTCGATGATCTCAAGTACCTTGTCTGCCGCAGCGCAGGCGCCAGGATGGCCCCCATAGGTGTAGAACATCAGGCTGTCGCCGCGTGCCGCAAGCGGCGCCACCACCTCTTCGGTTGTGTAAATGCCAGCTATCGGTGCATAGCCGCCGCTCAATCCTTTGCCGGCAAACATGATGTCAGCCTTGATATCAAAATGCTCTGACCCAAAGCGCGCACCCGTGCGCCCAAAGCCTGTCATCACCTCATCAACGATCAGCAGGACGCCATGCATGCGGCAGATGCGCTGCACCTCCGGCCAGTAGCGAGGTCCCGGTTGCAGGGCACCCCCAGAAGACCCGGTGATGCTCTCAGCCAGGAAGGCGGCAACCGTCTCCGGGCCTTCGCTCAATATTGTGTCTTCCAGTGCCTTGGCGCAGCGCAGGTCTTCATCTGCGTGATCGCGCCCAAGGGGACTGCGCAAAGCATACGGCGCTGGGACCTTGGGCAGGTCCGGTGCGTAAGGTTCAAAGCCCTTTTGCCGTGCTGTGTGGCCTCCCGCTGCAAGCGTCAGGGCGGTGGCGCCGTGGTAGGACGGCGTCCGCCCGATGATCTTCCAGCGTGTGTCGTCCCCGTTGGCAATGTGATGCATGCGGGCCAGGCGAATGGCCGCGTCAGCTGCTTCAGAACCGCCGCTTGAAAGATGCACGCGGGTCAGATGCGCCGGCAGCCAGCCGCTGTTCAGACGCTCCACAAGCTTTTCGCGTTGTGGCGTCAGGAAGGTCGGGACGATGTAGCCCGTATCCGCCACCGCATCTGCCATGGCATCAGCAACCTCCCGCCGGCCATGGCCAATGCTTGCAGCGATTGCGCCTCCCGCGGCATCAAGAATGCGGGTCCCATCGGCCAATTGCAGCCAGGACCCTTCAGCTTTCACCACGTCAACAATGCGGCCCGATGGGACGAACGGCCAAAGATGCGATTTTGGGTGAGCTGCCATGCCGAGATACTCCGCTGCAAATTGGGCGCTGTGTGTTGTTCTGTTCGCCAAAGGGCCATACACAGCGTGTGGCGGGCGTGTTTTTCCCGCCGCGCGCACAAAGGTTAGACGGACACTGGCGGCATGAAAATAGTTGTTCTGGGTGCAGGCGTTGTTGGCGTCACCACGGCCTATTACCTCGCTGACCGGGGCCATGAGGTCACGATTGTTGACCGCGCGGATGACGTTGCTCTTGAGACCAGCTTTGCCAATGGCGGCCAGGTATCAGCAACGGGCAGTGCCCCATGGGCCGCACCCGGCGTGCCTATGCAGGGCCTCAAATGGCTGGGCCGTGCTGACGCGCCGCTGAAATGGTCGCCAAGCTTTGATCCCGCCCAGTGGAAATGGCTTGTCGCCTTCGTGCGCCGCTGCACCGCCAGTGCCTATGACGAAGGCGTCGCGCGCAATCTCACCCTTGGCCAGCTCAGCCTGTCCGAACTCAAGGCCCTGCGTCAGCGCCTTGGCCTTGAATACAATCAGCAGACAAAAGGCATCTTGAAGGTCGCAAAGTCTGAAGCTGACTTGCAGGATTTGCGCGACAAGGCCCCCAAGCTCGCAAAGCTCGGTGCCAACGCCCGCTTCGTGTCAGCTGAAGAATGCGCGCAGATCGAACCCGCTCTTGCGCAGGCTGTTGCGGCCGGCGAAGTGCGCGGCGGTATTCATTTTGCCGATGATGAAAGCGGCGACGCGCACCTGTTTACCCAACTGCTCGCAGAAAAAGCCAGGCAGGCGGGTGTGACCTTCATGCTCTCAACGGATGTGTTGGGATTTGAGACAAGAGAAGACCGGGTTACAGCTGTTGCAACATCAACCGGCCCAATTGAGTGTGATCACGCCGTCATGTGCCTTGGGGTCGGCAGCGTTCCTTTGATGAAGCGCCTTGGTGTTGACCTGCCCATCTACCCCATCAAAGGCTACTCGGTGACGGTTGAGACACAAGGCAGCAACGCAGTGCCCACCGTCAGCCTTACCGATGAAGAGCGCCGCATTGTTGTCAGCCGCTTCGGCACGCAGGTGCGCGTTGCGGGTATGGCTGAGCTTGCCGGGACAGATATGAGCATCAATCCCAAGCGCGCCGCTGCAATCCGCAATGCCTTGAATGATCTGTTCCCGGATCTTTCAAAATACCCCGACACCAAAGTCTGGACGGGTCTGCGCCCCATGACGCCGGACGGTGGCGCCATCATTGGCCCCGCGGGCAAATGGCAGAATCTCAGCCTCAATACCGGGCACGGAACCTATGGCTGGACCATGGCATGTGGCAGTGCACGCGTTCTGGCGGATTTGCTCGAAAATGAGTCTCCACCGGTCAATCCTGCACCATTTGGGCTGGAGCGGTTCACCCGCTAACCCCCCGAAAACAAAAAACTTTATCGCCAAAGTCGCAGAATTCTGCGGAATCTCAAACAAGATATTGCACCGCACAAAAAAGCGCTTGCATTGCTCCGCTGCACTGCCATATATGCTGCATCGCACAAGACGAGATCAGGTCGCAGCCCGTTGCTGCTGAACCGCCTCGTTTGACACCCTGCGTATCTGGGGTGGTTCAAGTTCCAGAAACCGGGGACACATTAAAGCGGCACCCCTCAAATCGCCGCACAAGGAGAATTGAAATGGCTGCTGCCAAGAAGACTGCAAAGAAGACAACAACCCGTCGTCGTCCCGCTGCCAAGAAGGTTGCGGCCAAGAGCCCAATCCGCATTGCTGCTCACACAGTAATCGACACTGTTGAAGCCAACGTCGTTGACGGCTTCAAGGCATTCCGCGCAACGGTTGACGCCAAGGACATCCAGGCTGCTGTTGAAGCACAGCGCAAGTACGCTGAAGCTGCTCTCAAGCGCACCCGTCAGAGCGCCGAAAAAGTTGGTGGCATTGCAACCACAGCTGTTAAGGACGCCAGCCAGCCGCTCGTAAAGCGCGTCAAGGAAGTCCGCACACGCGTTGAAACGAACGTCAACGAAGCTTTGGGCCGCGCTGCGTAACACGCGCACCCAATACGCCTGATCAGGCTTGACGCCCGGCTGCTCCTCCCTGCAGCCGGGCGTTTTTTATGCGCGATGCAAAGACAAAGTCTGACTAGGAGTGAGAGGTGGAATTTGCGCGCCGCTCAACAATGGCAAGGCCTAGGGCGGAAGCAGCGACACCCATCGCAAACAACGCCACGCCGGAATGAACATCTGCCGTCGTCAGCACCTGGCCATTGAGGATGATGACCAGCAGCGCCAGCACCAGCACATCCGCCATGGACCAGCGCGACAGGGCCGAAAGACGCCCCATGATCCGCGCCAGCTTGGCGTCAGGCTGTTTCATCCGGTGCAGGGCGACAAGCCCAAGCACAATCTTGGCCGTTGGAAACAGCACCGAAACCGCAAAGACAAACCCCGCAAGCACCACGTCGCCGCGCTCCGCCATGGCCAGGATGCCGCCGAGAATGGAATAGGTCTCGCCAAACACCCAGAACGAGCTCACCGAAATCGCAGGCAACGTCACGCCGCCGATCATCAGCGCCAGCGCCGCCCATAACAGGACATATGCCATGCGGTTGCGTGCAGACGGCGCAGGTGGGGAGACGGTGCCAAAGGTCATGCGTGCAGGCTAACGCAAGCAGCGAGACCTGTCCTGAACCGAACATGACAAAAGCGTCTGAAGCACCGTCATGAAGCCGACGATGGGGTTATCGCCTTTGTCTCAAAAAGCTCCGGCAGGAAATGTTCGAAGCATCCGACCTCTTCAAAATTGTGACGGATCCAGGCGGCACGTTGCGCTGCGCCAAAGCGGCGCGGCAACACTGCGGTGTTGATGATGCGCCGCAGAGGTCCGACCCCCCCGCCCGCACGCATGCAGCTTTGGTAAATCGCACCGTTCGGGGAGTCTTTGAAGACATGGTCCAGCTCAAGCAACCGGTGACCCGCAACGTCCAGGTGAAGACCGACACCGCGCCCGTCCCACCGATGAATTCCCGAACGGGCGTCAATCGAGAAACGCTTGTCCCGGCCAAACACTTCTTGAATATGTACCCGCTCTTTGGGCGCAACACGGCCTGCCTCGTTGCGGGTCAGTTTGACAGCCACATGATCGCGTGGATGCCAGAGATGGTAGGCGGGCAGGGATTGACCGCGATAGGTGGCTGTTCCGTCAAACACCTGAAACCACCAGGTGAGCATCTCTGTGGTCACGCCCTTCAACGGCGCATGGTCGAGCCGAATTTCGTACCGCCCGTCACCCAGATGCGTCTCGACCACTTCGCAATCGTCAGCGGTACGAAATGTCCATCCAAAGTCGTAAGGAGCTGGAAGTCTTTTCACCAGAGATGCCATAGGAAGCCTCCTGCCAATAAGGTATAGTCGTGACTATACTCCCTTCTCTGCGAGTGTAAAGTGGCTACTATACTTTTCGACCCACGGACGATTCGAAAGGCATGTGCGCATGACCTCAGACACACTGGACGCGCTGAAGACTTTTGATGCGAAGGGGCCGACGCCGCGCAATGAGATCGAAGGGCGTATCCTGGATGCGGCCGGACGGGTGTTCGGCAAGAAGGGGTTTCACGATGCCCGGACGGCCGAGATTGCCAAAGCGGCCAAAACCACTGAACGCACCTTGTTCAAGTATTTTCCGAGCAAGGCTGATTTGTTTGCTGCCGCGTTGATGCCTGCTGTCGTGTCCATGACCGTTGACGAAGGACTTCAGCAGACGCGGGACCTTTGGGCAGCCACATCGCCTGACTTTGAGACCTGGCACAATGCGCTTGTCCGCACACGTCTGGAGCAAAGCCGCAATGTCGCGCCGCAACTTCGCATGCTCATCGCTACTCTGTGTACGGATGAAGACGTGCGTCTCTGGTTTGTTGATGCTTGGCGTGATCAGGTGTGGCAGGCAGCAGTCAAGGCGCTAAAGAGGTTTCAGGAGGAGGGCATGCTTCGGCGCGACATATCCCCTGAAACAGCCGCAAGGCTGATCGTTTCGGTGAACCTGGGATATGTACTCACCAGATTCATTCTGGCACCCGATCACCCGTTTGACGATGACGCAGAAATTGAAGCCAACACACTATTGATGGCCGAATGCCTGACACCGCGATCCAAGACGTCGCGCCCCAAGACGTCCCGCAAGCAGCCCTAGCCGCCGTGGCGCTTCTGGAGTGCCGTCTTCTGCCCGTCACCGGTCGGCTGATAGACGACGCTGAACCGGCTGTTGGCGTCCGCCCAGGCTTCTTCGGTAATCCGGTCATCACCATCGACCGCGTCATAGCCGCAGCGCACGAGGTAATGCAGTTGGTCCACCAACACTCCGCCGGTTGCCCGCAGCTCGCCTTCAAACTTGCCGCGATGGCGGATGAGGCGTCCGTATGAGAAGCCGCGCCCGTCCTTGAACTGTGGAAAGTCCACGGCAATCAGCCCGAACCGGTCGAGGTCATCCATGATCTCATCCGGGTTGTCGCTGCTTTCCAGCGCCACACCAATCGGCTTGTTGCGCGTCAGCAGCGCATCACGATCTTTCAGCCAGCGCGTCATGCTGATGAGCGCATGGCAGTCTTCGGGCAGGTCCGCGTCGTCTTCAACACGCACCCACTTGTCGTCACTGACAGCAACCCCATCCTTAAGCAGCGGCATAGAGAGTCTCCTTGAAGGGGTCGATGCCAATCCGGCGGTAGGTATCGAGGAATATTTCACCGTCTTTGCGGTTCGCCACAAAGGTCTCAACGATAGTCTCGATGGCGCCGACGATCTCGTCTTCCGTGAAGGCGGGACCAACAATGTCGCCAACAGCAGCGTTCTCGTCCGCAGACCCGCCAAGAGTGACTTGATAGAATTCAACGCCCTTCTTGTCGACGCCGAGAATGCCGATATGGCCCACATGGTGGTGACCGCAGGCATTGATGCAGCCTGAAATCTTGACCTTCAGCTCGCCAATGTCATGCTCTTTATCCAGATCCGCAAAGCGCTCTGAAATCATCTGGCCGATGGAGATCGACCGCGCATTGGCAAGGTCGCAATAGTCGAGACCGGGGCAGACGATCATGTCGGAGATCAGCCCGATATTCGGGGTCGCCAGCAAGGCCGCATCCAGACGCTTCCAGACTTCATAAAGGTCTGACTTCTTGACATCCGGCAGGGTGAGGTTCTGCTCATGCGTCACGCGCACTTCATCGAAGCTGAATGTTTCGGCGAGATCAGCAACCGCATCCATCTGCGCGTCAGACGCGTCACCGGCAATGCCGCCAATCGGCTTGAGCGACACATTGACGATCGCATAGCCCGGCACTTTGTGGTCGGCGAGGTTGGTGCGTGCCCATTGGGCAAACGCCTTGTCCTCAGCCAGTGCCTTTTCATAGCCGGCATCGCTGTCTGGCAGCGTTTCATAGGCAGGAGGCGCGAAATACGCGCGAATGCGCTCAATTTCGCCATCCGGCAGTTTCAGGTCTTCGCCTGCGCCGCCTTTGGCAAACTCTTCTTTCACCTGACGTGCAAATTCTTCCGCACCCAGAGCATGCACAAGAATCTTGATGCGCGCCTTGTAGAGATTGTCCCGGCGTCCATGCATGTTGTAGACGCGCATGATCGCATCCATGAAGTGCAGCAGGTCGCGGGCAGGAATTTTCTGGCCCACGAGATGCGCCACCATCGGCGTGCGTCCCTGGCCACCACCGGCATAGATATCAAAGGCCGGTTCGCCGTTGTCCCCTTCAACAATGATGATGCCCACATCGTGCATCTTGATGGCCGCGCGGTCATTGCTGTGACCCGTCACCGCAATTTTGAACTTGCGTGGCAGGAACGTGTATTCCGGATGGAACGTTGACCACTGGCGCAGGATTTCAGCCCATACGCGCGGGTCGTCAATTTCACCGGCAGCAACACCGGCATACTGGTCCGACGTCACATTGCGAATGCAGTTACCCGACGTCTGGATCGCGTGCATTTCGACGGTCGCAAGATCATCCAGAATGTCCGGCACGTCTTTCAGCTTTGGCCAGTTGTACTGAATGTTCTGGCGCGTGGTGAAGTGGCCATAGCCCTTGTCATATTTGCGTGCCACATGGGCCAGCATCCGCATCTGGGTCCCTGACAGCGTGCCGTAAGGAATAGCCACCCGCAGCATGTAGGCGTGCAGCTGGAGGTAAAGACCATTCATCAGCCGCAAAGGCTTGAACTCGTCTTCCGTCAGTTCGCCTGCCAGGCGGCGCTTCACCTGTCCGGTGAACTCCGTGACGCGTTCCTTGACGATGGTGTGGTCGAATTCATCGTAGCGATACATGGTCTGTCTCTAACGTTGTGCCTGCGCCCAAATCGGACCGGCGAATGTCACTCAGGAGGCCTGCTTGCCAAGGTCAAGGCGCACTGTCGGGCCCGTTGCGCGAATCTGCTCGCGCACGCTAATCGGCTTCGGCGTTGTACCGTCCACATCCACATCAAACAGATAGGGGTTCACAACGTGCTGGTCTTTCACCGCCTGCGCCGCCACATCCATCAGCTTGGCGCCTTCGTCCTTACCGTCAGCAATGACGGCATCAGAAAGCACCTCAGACCAGTCATGGTCGCCGGTCAGATACACCGGCTCTCCGTCCAGCAGCCGATTGGCTGTCAGCGAATGAAACCGGGCTTTTTTGTTGATGTGTTGGGCCATGAATTTCCAGGTCGTTCAGTGTGGATTAGTCGCGCGTCGCAACGCATGCGGAGACGCATATCGCGCAGTGGTGAATTTGCTGCGCCACGTCTATCTGGAACATGGGGAATACGCAATTATCCGTCAATATTTGTGTGAAAATAAAGGAACCACACAAAATTTGCGTGATAATGGCTATTTGGCGCCTTTTTCTGCGCTGTCATGCCAATGCCGCAGCAAATGGTGCTCAAGCGCAGATAGCGCAAAAAACAGGACAATTCCCAAAGAGGACAGCAGAACCAGCGCCGCAAACATGCGCGCCACCTGCAGCCGGTTTCCTGCCTCGATGATCCGCCAGGCCAGCCCGGTGGATGTGCCCGAGCCCGCCACAAACTCGGCAACCACAGTGCCGATCAGCGCAAGGCCAGCAGAAATCTTCATGGCCGACAGCAGATAGGGCAGGGCGGAGGGCAAGCGGACACCTGTAATGATCTGCCACCGGCTGGCCCCATAGAGTTGAAACAGGTCAATCAGATTTTGGTCCGCCGCGCGAAGACCCGCCGTCATGTTGGCGAGAACAGGAAAGAAGGCGGCAATGACAGCAAGAATGGTCACCGCCGCTTCTGCATTGTCCAGCCCGACCCAGATGAGAATGAGCGGTGCAATTGCGACAATAGGCGTCACTTGCAGGGCAACTGCGTAAGGGTACAGCGCCCGCGCTGCCAGACGGCTCTCTGTAAACAGCACCGCAAAACCTGTCCCCAGAACAAGCGCCAGGAAGAATGCCAGCAGCGTGATGCGCAACGTCACCCACAACGATCCCATGAGCGACCCAAAGCCGCTCACAAGCGCATCACCAATCGCCAAAGGCCCCGGCAACACATAGGCCGGAATCTCCAGCTGGTGGACCAGTAGTTCCCATGCAGTCAGAACGGCAATGCCGAACAGGACGGGGAGTCCCCAGCGCATCAGCGGCCCGTCGGCGCGCAATGGTGAGTGCGCAGTCACGACACGCGCCGGGATTGAGATGCGACGCCCGCAGCAGCGCGAAGCTGGGCCGTCACATCGGCTGATATCTGTGCAAAGCGCGGATTCGCGCGCCAGCCGTCGCCCCGGTCAACCGGTGCCTCAACCGGTACATCCGCCACAAACGCGCCGGGCCGGGCCGGCATCACCAAAATGCGCGTTGAAAGATACGCCGCTTCATAGACACTGTGCGTGACGTAGATAACCGTCCACTTATGTTCCGCCCACAGGTCGTTGAGATCATCGTTGAGTTTTTCCCGGGTTATCTCGTCCAGAGCTGCAAACGGTTCATCCATCAACAGCACACGGGGCTTCAGCGATAGGGCGCGGGCAATGGAAACCCTCATCCGCATGCCGCCGGACAGCTCGCGTGGATACGCACTCTGCCGCCCGCCCAGTCCAACGCGTTCCAATGCTTCATCAATGAGGGGCTGTGCGTCTTCTCTGGACATACCGCGCAGCCGGTGCGGCAGCCACACATTGTCCGCAACCGTGGCCCACGGCATCAGTGTCGAATCCTGAAACACGAACCCCACATCATCCGGCTGGCCGTTGGTCCATGTGATGCTGCCGGCGCTTGGCTCATCCAGCCCGGCGACCAAACGCAGCAGCGTGCTCTTGCCGCAGCCAGACGGACCAACCAGTGAGACGAAACTCCCTTCCTCAATATCGGCGGAGATGTCGGCAAGCGCAGCTGTGCCATCGGCAAACCGCCGGCCAATATTGTTCAGTGTAAGGAAGGGGGTGCTCACGGTTGCCTAGTTGCCCAATTGCCTAGTCGCCCTGGGCTGCGGGCAGTCCCGGCATGTCCATCGGTCCCTTGTTGACGAACTCGCTGGTAAACGCTGCCTTCCAATCCAGATCAGCCTCGTACACGCCATTGGCGGACATGACTTCAAAGAAGGTGCGCCAGCGATCTTCTGTCATGGCACCAAGACCAAGTGTCTTTGCGTCACCCCCTGTCGCCAGCTCATAGCTCAGCATCTTCTCGCGCGCCTGTGCCAGAACGTCAGCTGTGATTTCCGGGTTGTCCTGCAGGATCAGCGCGTTTGCCGGTTCCGGGTCGCCATAAAGATAGTCGTACCACCCCTCGATGGTGCCATCGACAAAGGCCTGAATGACCTCCGGGCTTTCCTCAATCCACGCATTGGGCGCCAGCACCATGGTTGCGTATCCGGGGTAGCCATTGTCCGCCAGCAGATAGACCTCCGGCGCGACGCCGCCCTCTTTTTCAATCGTGTAAGGCTCGGATGTCACATAGCCCTGCTGGATGGCCGTCTCATCCACCAGAAACGGCGCCAGGTTGTAGGTGTATTTTCTGATCTGATCGTCGCTGAAATCATACTTGGCCTTCAGCCACACCCAGAACGCGCTGATGGTCGCGTCAGAAATCATGATGGGCTTGCCCTTCATGTCCGCCAGCGACGTCACGTCGTCACGTGGATGCGTAATCAGAACCTGAGGGTCTTTCTGGAACACCGTCATCACCGCACGCACGGGAATGCCGGCCTCAACAATGCGCAAGGGAATAAAGCTGTTGGACCCCATGCCGAAATCAACAGCGCCGCCGGCCATGAGCTGAGGCACATTCACACCGGGCCCGCCGGGCAGGATTTCGACTTCCAATCCGCGCTTGGCGTAAAAGCCTTTGGCCACGGCCTGATAAAACCCGCCATGTTCGGCCTGGGCTTTCCAGTCGGTGGCGAAAGTAATGCGCTGGGTGCCGCCGTCGTCCGTAAGAGACTGAGGTTCGGTCAGCCACATCCCAAGCGCGATTAACACCACGGCTGCGATACCGGCACCAATTAGCCCTAGCCTGCCCATGCACGAACTCCCCTGCGGTCCTAGATGTTCACAGGAAACTAGCACGCTCACCGACGGCTGCCACTAGTCAACGGATTGGGGAGAGGTGGTCTAGCGCGTCAGGGTTTCGCAGGTCGCGTTGCGGCGCACTGGATCAAGCTCAAGATAGTTCTCGCGGTCGGTCACAAGCATCCGCATCAGCACCACGCCTTTGTCCGTTGGCGCGAACGATACGGGGATGCCGTCAAAGCCGGTCACCTCGTCTTCTTCGCGGCGGATCAGGAGTTCCAGCGTGTCACCTGCAACCTGCTGATCATTGACCACGAAGAAGTTGTCTGTGTTGTGGGCAAAAGCCGAGACCGACCAATAGGTCTCCGGCACTGCTGCTTTCACCAGCATCGGCCCTTCCGACATGTCGAACAGGCAGATGGAGTAGGCAAGGTCCGGGCTCGGGCGCACAACCGTGCGTGCCGAGGCGTCCGGCGGCGGTGTGTGCAACACGCGTTTGTCTGCATCCGCATCCGCCATGCGCATCATCGCAAGGGTCATCACACTTGGCGGCACCAGCAGCACCGTCAGGATGTGCACGATCAGCGTCAGCACGATGGCAGCACCAATCCAAAGCGGCCAGGTTCTCATGAGGCCGCTCCCGCATCTGTGCACGACATGCGCTTGATTTCCGGCAGGCCGACATTCTCCAGATTGCCAATGATCTGCGCTGACGGGTTGTACAGCCGCAGTGTCAGCGAGAAGAAGTCGTTCTTCTTCACCGGCAGCCAGTTGCTTTGCTGCTCGCTGGCAGAAACATTGATGCGCCACTTGGCGATGGGCGCAAAACGCAGACCAAGCGACGCCACATTATAGGAAAACCGTTCCTGCTCGTTGTGCATCAAATAGTGGTCGCTGCCATAAGCAGTGATGCTCCACCAGCGTGCCGCCAGATTGCGCCCTGTCACTTCATAGGTGCACGCACCGCTTAAAGGCCGGCCGTCATCGTCCTGCGTCGCGGTGAAGTAAACAGCTTCCGACTTGTTGAGAGCCAGCAGACCCGTCAATGCGATCTGCGCCCGCGTGTAAGGGTCAGACGCCGCAGACCCGATCGCGGTCGATGTGTACCAGGGGCCGTTTTGAATCCCGGATGCTGCCACAGCTCCCATGATGGCCCACCAGGCTGAGCCCGCGCCGACGACGACGGCAAACAACACAATGCCGGTCAGCTTTAAAATGGATGCGAGACGGAACATGGGCAGCAATGAGCCTTCTAGGCGAGAGATAGAGTGGGGGCAAATTCGTCAACTGAGTTTATGCGCGCAAAGCCACCGGGTTCCAGCGTTGGATTACGCCACGGTTAACCCGTACGCACTTTAGTCATCGCGGCTGCGAAACACACTGCGATCCATCCTGCGCGATCGTGTCTGAGTTGATTCAGGCGCAGTAGCTTGAAGTGTCGGAGCCGCCGCCAACGAATTCGACAGCCCGTTCAGCTTTCCGCGTAGGGCTGAATAGGTGGGAACGACGGGGGCTTCCACGACGGGAAGCTCATCTGTCTCTGGTTCAGGCTCCTGGTATTGCGATGGATGCGGCCTCACCCAGATGCGCTTGTAGATGGGGCGCTCGGGCTTGCCTTCATGGGCCGCCGTCATGAAGTTGGCCCAGGTCTCCGCCGGAAGCGTACCGCCATAAACGCGATCCATCTCCGTGTTGTCATCATTGCCCATCCACACCCCGGCCACGAGATCCGCCGTATAGCCGACAAACAAGGCATCGCGATTGTCATTGGTGGTGCCAGTCTTGCCTGCAGCTTCGCGGGTGCCCAAAGCGGCTTTGCGGCCTGTGCCGATGGAGATCACACGCTTGAGCATCTTCGTCATTGTCTGAACATCGCCCGAAGTCGCAACCTTGTTCAGGATCGGCGTGATTGTGGCATCTTCATCCACTTGCTCCTCACCGAAATTGTTTTCCCGATACGGTGGCGGCATGGCCCCAACAAAGGTGCGCGCCCGCTCATAGAGCACCTCACCATCCACATTAGAGATGCGGGCAATGCCGTGCGCAGGTGCTTCAAAGCCACCGTTCGCCAGGGGCACATAGGAGCCGGTCAGTTCATGTAGCTTTGTCCCCATGGCACCCAGAGCCAGTGAGGGGTGTGCCGGCAGGGGCGTTGTAATGCCCGACGCCCGCGCATAGTCCGCCACCTTGTCCAGCCCCACCTTGTATCCGACACGAACCGCGATGGTGTTGACCGAATAGGCAATGGCATTGCGCATCTCCATCCAGCCGCTATAGCGCTTGTTGGCATTGAGCGGCATCCACCCGTTGATCCGCACCGGCCTGTCTACAATGCCGCTATAGGGCGTGTAGCCGTTTTGAAGCGCCGCCATATAGACAAGCGGTTTGAACGCGGAGCCCGGCTGACGAATGGCCTGGGTCGCGCGGTTGAACTGGCTTTCAAGATAGTCCCGTCCGCCGACCATGGCTTTCACAGCACCATTGTGGTCCAGCGCAACAAGGGCACCCTGATCGACGTTGGCATTGCTCCGCAATCCATCAAACGTTGCTGCCAGTGCCTCTTCGCCCATGCGTTGCAGGTCCGGGTCGAAGGTCGTCTCCACCACCAGCTCGCGCGGTGGACCGTCCACGAAGAGCGGCATCCGCGAATACACCCAGTCCACAAAATAGGACGCCCGCATATCCGGCGACCGTTCCTCCAGATCAACGACCGCGGGGGCTGCGCGTGCCGCTTCAATCTCCGCTGCAGTCATCCAGCCGGTCTCTTCCAGCTTCTCAAGAACCAGCGCCGCGCGATCCTGGGCCCGGGAAAGGTCTTTGGCGGGCGAAAGCTGTGCAGGTGCCTTGGGCAAGCCGGCAATCAGCGCTGCTTCGCTCACGGTCAGATCACGCACGCTCTTGCTGAAATAGACTTTGGATGCCGCCTCAACGCCATACGCCCCGGCGCCCAGATAAATCCGGTTGAGATAAAGCTCCAGAATTTCATCCTTGGTCAGTTGCTGTTCGAGCCAGAAGGCAAGGGCTGCCTCCTGCGCCTTGCGGCCAAAGGTGCGTGACCCGTCGAGATACAGATTGCGCGCCAGCTGCTGGGTAATGGTGCTGCCGCCTTCGACAATGCCGCCGGCTGCAAAGTTGGCCTGTGCCGCACGCAGAACACCCAGAATATCCACGCCCCAGTGCCGGTAGAAACGCCGGTCTTCCATCGCAAGCACCGCCTGCACCAGATAGGGCGGCATCTCTGACAGCGGCACGGTTTCTTCCTGCCGGTAGCCGCGATGGGCCAGCAGGTCACCATTGGCGTCCAGAAACGTGACGTTCACATCGCCGTTCGCAATGCTGCCGATGGACCAGGGGTCCACCTTGCCCGGCAGCCCAAGCGCCAGCGGCAACATGAAAATGAGCAGCAGCGTCGCGAACGACGAAAACAGCATCAGCCGAAACCCGCCCCCCATGCGTCCGCGCCGAATGGCTTTGGCGTCATCATCGAGTTTTTGATCTTTGTTTGGACGCACACCCGATGTGGCCAGCGGGGCATAGCCCAGGGCCAGGTCCGGCGTGTCGTCAAACCGGTCACTGCTGACGAAATCAACGCGCGATCGGGCATCCGCGGGATGTGATGATCCCGCGGGCGGCCACGAGCCATGCAGCCCGCTGTCGCGATTACCGTTATACGTCCCCATCGTCCCCAAAAAGCCTTGTTGAGGCCCCGCACTCAATTTTAGGTCTGTCCCGCATGATCACAGGACGGTATTGGTCAGCTTAAAGGCTATCGGGATCGCACCGCGACCCCCAAAAACATCAGGCAAAACCAGTCGGCCGAAACTAGTGGCAGTGCGGCGGCAAACAAAGAATTTCGGCAATTTGAGGTAAACGATGAACACCCGTTCACCATCCACCCCCATCTCGGGCGCTAACGGCGGCCCCGATCAGCCGTTCTGGGAGACCAAGAAACTGGCTGACATGACAACGTCAGAGTGGGAAAGCCTGTGTGACGGTTGCGCCCGCTGCTGCCTCATCAAGCTGGAAGACGAAGACACCGGTGACATCGAAACCACCAACATCGTCTGCCACCTGCTGGACCAGAATCTGTGCCGCTGCACAGATTACGCAAATCGTACAAAACGCGTCCCCACCTGCATCAAGCTGACCCCGGGCAACGTGGCTGCGATAAAATGGATGCCAACCTCCTGTGCCTACCGCCGACTGGCCGAGGGCAGGGGTCTTGCTAGCTGGCATCCCTTGGTTTCCGGCGATCCGGAGAGCATCCACTTGTCAGGAATATCCGTCCAGGGCAAGGTCATCAGCGAAGAAGGCATCCCCGAAGATGAGCTGGAAGACTATCTGGCGATTTGGGAAGACGGCGACGAATAGGCGTGATAGAAGAAAAAAGTACGAAATGAGTAATTTTCCTATTGACCCCAGAACGGTCCTCAGGTAGTATCTCTTCACGCTCAAGAATTGGGTCTGACAATCAGGCCCACCCAAGCTGATCCCACAAATCACAGATCAAATGACACACCCCGACTGGCCTGCCATCGAGGCAGCCTATCGCGACGGTGACTGCACGGTCGTGCAGATCATGGCGCGATACGGCATTACTCAATCGCAGCTCTACAAACACGCCCGTTCCCATGGCTGGCCACGCCGCCGCAAGCCGCTTCCGGTACGCGGCGTCATTCTGGACACGGTGGCGCGACCTGACGATGTATCGCTGGCAATGCTGTCACGCCTGAGTGCCAGCCTCGGCACTCTCATCAATGAGCTGGAAAAATCAGTTGGCCAGAAAGACCGTGCGGCCCGCGACAGCGAGCACGAGACCAGGCTGCTTGGCTCGCTCACGCAGGTGCTTGAGAAGCTGATGGCCCTGGCCGCCCGCTACGACAAACCGAACACCGACGCGGACATCCACGACACCAAGGCACATCATGACCGCATCGTCTCGGCGCTTGCTGAGCGCGTCGCTCGCCTCGGCAACGACCGAACAGCAGACGCGCTTCTTGCAGGGGCTGACACCCCAGGAAGCTGAGGCGCTCTTTTATGCGTGGGATGTGTGGGCGAGGGATGACCAGCTGCCTCCGGACCCGGATGACACCTGGACCACATGGCTGCTTCTGGGCGGACGTGGCGCCGGAAAGACCCGCGCCGGTGCGGAATGGATACGCGCACACACCCACGAGCCCATCCGCATTGCCCTCATTGGCGAAACGCTGGCAGATGTGCGCGACGTGATGGTGGAGGGCCCGTCCGGCCTGATTGATATTGCGCCGCCCCATGAGCGCCCGAAGTGGATTGCTTCCAAGCGCCGCGTGGAGTGGCCGTCCGGCGCACAGGCTCTGGCCTTCTCGTCTGAAGACCCTGAAGCCCTGCGTGGCCATCAGGCCCATATCGCCTGGGGGGACGAGTTCGCCAAATGGCGCCACATGCAGGAGACGTGGGACATGCTGCAATTCGGCCTGCGCCTGGGCGACATGCCCCGTCAGGTCGTGACAACAACGCCGCGCCCCGCACCTGCGCTCAAGCGCCTGCTGGCGGACCCGGCCACGCGGGTCAGCCGTGCAGCGACAATCGCCAATGCAGCAAACCTTGCGCCGGGCTTTCTGCGCACCGTCGCGCGCCTGTATGGCGGCACGCGCCTTGGACGACAGGAACTGAATGCTGAACTGCTTGAGGACAATCCCAACGCCCTGTGGCAACGCGACCTGATTGACCGTGCCCGCCTTGCAAGCGCACCCCAATTGCGCCGCATTGTCGTGGCGGTTGATCCTCCCGCAACATCCTCTCCGCGGGCGGACGAATGCGGCATCATTGTTGCGGGTGCTGACGACAAAGGCCACGGATACATTCTGGCCGACCGGTCAGCCGGCGGCCTCAGCCCCGCCCGCTGGGCGCGCCGCGTTGCGGATGCGTTTCACGCTTATGAGGCAGACCGCGTGGTGGCCGAAGTCAATCAGGGCGGCGAAATGGTGGAAGCCGTGTTGCGCCAGGTGGACCAGAGCCTGCCTGTTCGCCATGTCCGCGCCTCCCGCGGCAAAGCCGTCCGCGCAGAACCCGTTGCAGCTCTCTATGAACAAGGCCGCATTCATCACATAGGCGCGCACCCGCGCCTTGAAGACCAATTGTGCGAGTTCGACCCATCCGCCCCCGGACACTCCGGCTCGCCGGACCGACTGGACGCCCTCGTCTGGGCACTGACCGATCTGATGCTTGGCCCCAACGCCGGCGAACCCCGCCTGCGCAGCCTGTAGCCTCATGCCAACACACCGCTCTCCCTCCGGCTTGACCGGAGGGCCCATGGGCGGCGCCAACCCGAAAGCAAACATGCCTCTTTTTCCCTGGCTCTCTCGCCGGACGTTCAGCAAGACACCCGCCCGCATGCCTGAAACAAAGGCATCGCGCACCGGTCCCGTCGTCGCATTGCACCTGCAGGGCCGCCCGCGCTGGACGCCGCGCGACTATGCAGCTCTTGCCCGTGAAGGCCTGGAGAAAAATCCGATTGTCTATCGCGCCGTGCGCCGTATCGCAGAAAGCGCCGCCTCGGTGCCGCTGCTCATGTATCAGGGCAATGCGGAGCTAGAGAGCCACCCGCTGCTTGACCTGCTGGCCCGCCCCAATCCTATGGAGGAGGGCAGTGACGTCCGCTGCGCCTTCTTTGCCCACCTGCAAACCGCAGGCAATGCCTATATGGAAGCCGTCGAGGTGGATGGCACACCGCGCGAACTCTACGCCCTGCGCCCGGACCGTATGAAAGTCGTTCCCGGCCCCCAAGGCTGGCCCGAAGCCTATGAATATGCGTCCGGCGGCGAGACCGTCGCGTTTGCGTTGCCCGATACCGGCCCCATGACAGGCCCCATCCTGCATCTCAAACTATTTCACCCGACCGATGATCATTACGGCATGAGCCCGCTGGAAGCCGCCGCCTTCGCCATCGACATCCACAATGCTGCCGGAGCCTGGAACAAGGCCCTGCTGGACAACGCAGCCCGCCCCTCCGGCGCACTGGTCTATGCCGGTGCCGAGGGCGCAGAGCATCTGACCGACGAACAGTTCACACGATTGAAGGAAGAGCTGGAGCAAAACTATCAGGGTTCTGACAATGCAGGCCGTCCCCTGTTGCTGGAAGGCGGCTTAGACTGGAAGGCCATGTCCCTGAGCCCCAAGGACATGGATTTCATCGAAGCCAAAAACGTCGCCTCCCGCGAAATCGCCCTGGCCTTCGGCATCCCGCCCATGCTGCTCGGCATCCCCGGCGACAATACCTACGCCAACTACGCCGAAGCCAACCGTGCCTTCTGGCGCGAAACGGTCCTGCCTCTGGTCGGCCGCTACTGCCACGCCATCACCAACTGGCTCGCCCCCCGATACGGCGACAACCTGCGTATCTGGTACGACCCGGATGCTCTGGAAGCCCTGAATGCTGATCGAGAAGCCCTGTGGGAGCGCATTGGCGCTGCGGACTTCCTGGGCGCAGATGAAAAACGCCGGGCCGTGGGGTATGGTGAGAAGTGAGCCATGTCGGCCTAAATGCAGGAACTCTGTGGACCATACACATGCGGTCGGAGACGAGAAGAAACGCGGTTTCATTGCTGAGCCTCTTTGCGGTCGTGATCGGGACACCGTCTGCGGTGGTTTTTGTGGTCGCCTACTTCCTTGGATTCACCTACGTCTTTTACTCTGCTGTTGTGTTGTTGGTGGTTGCGATTGGCGCAAGGCTGGGAGCGGTGCGTCTCGCGCGCAACTACACTTGTCCGGGTTGCGGTGAGCGCGTCTACGGGTTTCATTCAATGATTGGTCCAACGCAATTTCCAACCGCATGTGTGAAGTGCGGTGCATCGCTCACGCAAATGCGTAAGGCAAGCGATGGTGGGACTCGAGCCCGAAATTCGGAGTGTTCGACCAGCAGTCCGGGTGCAACTGTGAAGGTTGCACAGGCACGCCCCATTGTGCCCGACATTCCTTCACCGTACGGAGTATCAGTGCAGGAGGAACAGACAAGGCGCGTCCGCAGGTCGAGCGCCCCAACCTTGGCTTTTCCGTTGGCCGTCGTCGTTTTGTTGATTTTCCAATCCACTGGGACAAGCTGGATTTATGTAGGCCCCGCACTTCTGATTGTTGCCGCCCTGTTTTTCGCAAACATCAAATGGCAGATGTCGGTTCGGTGTCCGAGATGCGGGCTATCGGTATCGCGTGCTGGCATAGAGAACGAGAGGCCTGGCAAAATGCCAATCGCCAGAAGCAAGTCACCGGATTCATGCCCCCGATGTGGCAATGCCTGGGACCTCGAACCTGCAGCAAAGACATCACTTGATAAATGACTGACACGACAGGCTGGCACCTCGACAAACGCGTGCCGATTGCTTTGATCGCCGCCATGTCGCTGCAGACCGCCGGGGCGCTTCTGTGGGCCGGGGCGGCCATGCAGCGCATCGACTATCTCGAGCGCGAGGTTTCTGCCAGCTCGATGATCGGTGAACGGACGGCGCGGGTGGAAGAACAGATGCGTTATCTGCGCCAGTCCGTGGACCGCATCGAGACCAAGCTGGACCGGCTGGGCGACAAGTAGACCGCCCCCTCAACACAAATGAGATCTGAATGACCCGACCGCTGTCATTGAAGCGCGCCGACGCGCCTGCGCGCGCCGGCGTTATCGCCACAGCACGTGTGCAGGACACAGGTGACGGCACGTTTGCAGGTTACGCCTCCCTCTTTGGGCAGGCTGACGACCAAAAGGACGTGGTATCGCCAGGCGCGTTCGCATCTGCCTTGCACCGTCGCGGTACGTCGCGCATCGCAATGCTCTATCAACATGAGCCGTCACGGCCCGTAGGCGTTTGGACGTCATTGCGTGAGGACGCGCGCGGCCTGTGGGTCGAAGGGCGGTTGGCCCTTGATGCTCAGGATGGACGCAACGCCCATGCGCTTCTTAAGGCAGGCGCGCTGACCGGTCTGTCCATCGGCTTCCACGCCGTCACCGCAGAGCGTCGTCAGGGCGGAGGTCGTCTGCTTCATGAAATCGACCTGTGGGAAATCTCACTTGTGACCTTTCCCATGCTCGATGCTGCGCGCATCTCGCAGGTCAAACAGGACACACATCCGTTGAACCCTTTTTCAGCAGCGCAGTCGCACGCTCTGGCGCGCGTCATGCGCCGCGCCGGCAAAGCCATTGCGCCCTCCAAAACTCCCCGCAGCATGCAACAGGCAAAGGAGCCCCATCCGCATGACGCTTGAAACCAAGGCAGCCCACCCCGCTGCCATACCCCCCTTTGAACACAAGGCTGAGGCGACCACAGCTGCCTCCGCGAATGCCTGGGACCCGCAGTCCGCAGAATTGCGCGATGCCTTCGGCGAGTTCCTGTCGGCCTTTGAACATTTCAAGGATGCCAACGACACGCGTCTGTCGCAGATCGAAAAGCGCATGTCGTCCGACGTTGTGACCTCCGACAAGGTGGACCGCATCAATGCCGCCATGGATGAACAGAAGCATCGCATGGACGAGCTGCTGCTGAAATCCAGCCGACCCGGCCGTAGTGGTGTCAGCACCGGCATGCTTTCTCATTCCGCGCTTGAGCATAAACGCGCCTGGGACGGCTACATGCGCAAGGGCGACGCGTTCGATCTTCGAGCGCTTGAGGTCAAGGCCCTGTCCACGCAGACAGACCCGGACGGCGGCTATCTCGTCCCCAGCGAAACCGAAAGTGAGATTGGGCGCGTGCTGTCCGAAGCCTCGCCCATCCGTGCCATCTCTGATGTACGTCAGGTGTCCGGCTCATCCCTGAAGAAGCCCATCGCGACCGCAGGCGCCATGTCCGGCTGGGTAGGCGAGGAAGAAACCCGCCCCGAGACGGCTGCGCCGGTTCTGTCCGAGATGGAGTTCCCCACCATGGAGCTCTACGCCATGCCAGCGGCCACCCAGTCATTGCTGGATGACAGTGCGGTCAACATCGAAGAGTGGCTGGCATCGGAAGTGCAGATCGCCTTCGCCGAACAGGAAGGCACAGCTTTCGTCCACGGTGACGGCGTCCGCAAACCGCGCGGTTTCCTGTCATATAATATTGTCGACGACGACACGTGGAGTTGGGGCAAGCTGGGCTACGTCCCATCGGGCTCCAACGGTGCGTTTGCGACGTCAAACCCGGAAGATGCCCTGGTTGACCTCGTCTACAGCCTCAAGTCTGGTTACCGATCCAACGCCAACTGGGTGATGAACCGGTCAACCCAGAGCGAGATCCGCAAGTTCAAGGATGCAGACGGCAATTATCTCTGGCAGCCGGGCCTGGTTGCCGGTCAGCCAGCCACATTGCTGAATTTCGCCATCACCGAAGCCGAAGACATGCCGGACATCGCAACGGATGCCAACGCATTGGCATTTGGCGATTTCCGCCGTGGGTATCTGGTGGTGGACCGTCTCGGCGTGCGGACCTTGCGCGACCCCTATACCCGCAAACCCTACGTGCTCTTCTACACAACAAAGCGCGTAGGCGGCGGTGTGCAGAACTTCGAAGCCATCAAACTCATGAAGTTTGCCGCTTCCTAATCCATCCCCCTACTGACAATTCAGGACAATCCTACATGCGCGACCTGCATAATCAGGTGGCGGTGCGGCACACACTTGTGCCCGCCGTCGTCTCTGCTGACACAACTTCAACCACTGTGGATCGGCGCGGCTTTGAAAGCGTTGAACACGCTGTCATCGCCGGTCAGTCCGGCGACACACTGTCGGGTTCCCTCAAGATCGACATCAGGCTGGAGCATTCCCACGACGCGTCAGTCTGGGAGGCTGTCACCACGCCCGATGTGATCGGCGCTGACGTCGACGCCGCTGGATTTTTCGCCACGATCGACGACGCTGCTGAGGACGAGGCAGTCTACCGCATCGGTTACATCGGTGGCCGTCGGTACTCCCGCGTGGTGGCGGATTTCACAGGCACCCACACCAACGGCACCCCAATGGCTGCTCTTGCCCTGCTCGGTCACGCCCACGCCAAGCCTGTCTAGCGCACGTCCGATTAATTCACCAAGGGAGGCGCATATGGCGCTGTTTTTCTCAAACCAGACCACCAACGATACCAGTGCGGCAATCGACTGGTTCGGCGGCGACGGCACGTTCTATGCGCACGGCGTGTTCGACGGCGGCACCATAACGCTTCAGGCAAGTTTTGATGGCGCGGCCAACTGGATTGATGTGGGACCAGACGCAACGTTTTCAGCGCCAGGTGCCGGCAATTTCCGCATCGGTCGATGCAAACTGCGAGCCGTTGTGACAGGTGCTGCGTCTCCCAGCCTGACCGCAGGCATCTAGGCCTGATGCATCACATGATGAACAGTCCCACACCGCCGCCTGCCACTCAGGCGACCGGCCCCCTTTCCCATTCGCTGTCATCCAGACTGGCAATAGGGAACGGGGGATGGTGGCCTGCCGGGACCACCCTTGCTTTGGACTTTGGCAATGATCGATACATGGCCGACGAGAACAGCATTGCCGCGTTTTCCAACGTCCCAGGGGTAAATGTCACCCGCACCACCAGCGCCTGGGCACTCACGCCGCAGAACTTGCCAATCGCTGCTGGCGTAGATCAGGCACTCATTGTTCCGCAACGCGGTTTGGTCTCAGAGGTCGCAAGAACACGCCTCAACCCCCTCGACGTCACAACCACTACTTTTGGAACAGGGGCAAACACCAGCGTCTCAGCAGTACAAACCACTCTGCCCGACGGTACGTCAGGCACGGCGTACCGTCTGGTGATGCCCGCGGCGGGATCCACTTTCTTGAATCTGTCCGATGCTTTTGCCTCAGGTGCCCATAGCATTCAGGCGTGGATAAAGCAGGCGGGCGTTGTGGCTGAAGCAAAATTTGGCCTCGGCGTCGGCGCGTTGCCTGTCGAGCGCACATCTACTCAAGACTGGCAACTTTTCCAACTTGAGCAATCGGCCGGTGGGTTTGCAGCAACCATCAACAATCGTTTCGATACTTTTGCCACTGACGTGCTTGTTGTCTGGCCCGACGTACAACAGGGGCCGCTTTCTTCGCCCATCCTCACGCCTGGACAAACAGCAATGCGTGCGGAGGCATCTATTGCCGTCACGGACATCAATACCAATTTCGGGCTGCCACCCAACCACGAATTCGACGTCACCTATGAGGACGGCAGCACGACAACGCTGGCTGCCGTTGCAGGTGATCTGACTATCCCTGTTTCCACCAAAGCCTACCGGTCAATCGTCGGGTAATCATGCACATCACACAAATCACCGACCCTTTGGTTGAGCCGGTAACGCTCGCCGAGGCCAAAACACTGCTGCGCATCGAAGCACCAGACGAAGATGCGTTGCTTGCCTCTCTCATTGCCACGGCTCGCATCACCATTGAAAACTCAACGGGGCGTGCGCTGCTAACCCGCGAATTCGAGGCCGTGCTGGACCGATGGCCAAATGGACGTCGCATCACTCTGCCGATGCCACCCTTGCAGACGGTTCAGTCTGTCACTCTCCTAAGTCCCGAAGGGGGGCAAACGGTCTGGGACCAAGGCATGTATCAAGTTGAAGCCACCGGTCTGGCGCCATACCTGGCATTAAAGCCGGGCGTTGCGTGGCCATCAGCGCCGCACGCCAATGCCTCGATCCGTATTCGCTACATTGCAGGATACGGCGATGCTGCAACCGACGTTCCACCGCCACTGGCCCACGCTGTCCTGCTTCTGGTAGCCCACTGGTATGAAAACCGCGTCCCCGTGGTCATAAATGGAGCAGCTTCGCGAATCCCGGGAACGGTCGATGCCCTGATCGCCAACTATCGGCTAAGGCGGCTCTGATCATGACCTCTCATCAGGTCACCCGCCCGGGCGACATGCGTCATCGCCTGATTTTGGAGCAACCTGTGTTCGTAAGCGATGGCGGCGGCGGTACAGCGCGCAGCTGGCAACTTGCGGCCACGCTTTGGGGCGCAATCACACCATTGTCTCCGGCGCGCGGCGTTGAGGCCGAGCAGCCAGGCGGCCGCATCAGTTACCGCGTGACCTGCCGTTTTCGAACCGACATAAGGCCGGGACAGCGGTTTCGCACCACGCAACAGACCTTGGAGATCTATGCGGTGGTCGATCCTGATGGGCGCAGACGCTGGATTGAATGCCGATGCCGGGAACATCAGTCATGAAGCCGGTATCGGTCTCCGTAAAAGGCAAGGATGAAAACCGCCATACAATGAAGCGCCGCAAGGCGGCCGCGACGGCCGCAGCGGTCACCCAAGTGCAGTTGACGGCCCACGCGATTGTAAGTGAGGCGCGCGAACATCTCGATAACGCGTCACGTCTGCCCGTGTCTCGCACTGGCGAATTGGCGTCGTCATTGCATGTGGTTCGCTCTGCCGACGGCTTGCTCGCCAATGTTCGAACACTTCTCGACTACGGCGCGTATCTGGAGTTCGGCACGCGCAAAATGCCTGCCTATCCCTGGCTGGGCCCCGCTGCGCGCAAGCACCTTGCAGGTTTCAAGGCTCGTATTCGCTTGGCTATCCGGCACTCGCTTCAAGGGCATTCAAGATGACAGGAACCCAAAGCTGGTCCCTGCAAAAGGCAATCTTTGCAGCGCTCACAACCAATGCGGCTCTCCTCTCCCAGCTTGGCGGCCCACACGTCCATGACCGTGTGCCTGCCGATGCCCAGTTGCCATACATCACATTGGGTGACGGCGCATGGAGCGACTGGAGCACCGGAACTGAAGTGGGCGCGGTTCACGATCTGCGCTTGCATGTTTGGGTGCGCGATGGTGGCCGCCGGGTTGTGCGCGATATCGCCGATGCGGTCCATGCGTGCCTCAACGATCAGGCGCTGCCCCTTGAGCTGGGCGTTCTCATCAACCTTCGTTTTCAGGACGCGCGCATTCTCACCGATCCCGACGGGGAGACCTGGCACGGTGTCCTGAGTTATCGCGCCGTGACGGATGCGGGCTGACATCATCAATAAAGGAGACACACAATGACTGCGCAAAAGGGCAAGGACCTGCTGCTCAAACTGGACACAAATGGTGTGGGGGCCTTTGAGACAGTGGCTGGCCTGCGGTCCCGCTCGCTGTCCTTTAACGCCCAGACAGTTGACGTCACCAACACGGATTCGACCGGTGCATGGCGGGAACTCCTGGGCGAGGCAGGCGCCAAATCAGCCTCCCTCAGTGGCGCTGGCGTCTTCAAGGACGCCGCAACCGACGCCTCTGTCCGCGAACTGTTTTTTGCCGGGACGATCCGAAACTGGCAGGTGATCGTTCCGGACTTCGGAACGGTCGAAGGGGCCTTCCAGATAACCAGCCTGGACTATTCCGGCGAGCATGACGGTGAAATGACCTATGACCTGTCTCTCGCGTCGGCCAGTGCACTCTCCTTCACAGCTGCCGCCTAGAAATCATGGCAAATCGGCACCGTGGAGAAATCACCGCTCACCTGAATGGCAAGGCGGAGACCTTGGTTCTCACTTTAGGCGCACTGGCGGAGTTAGAAGATGCCTTTGACGGCAAGGATATTCTTGCTGTCGCCGAGCGCCTTCAGTCCGGACGGTTGAGCGCACGCGATTGCACCAGGATCATTGCAGCGGGACTGCGCGGCGCCGGACAACCAGTCTCTGACGCTGACGTAGCCATGATGACAACCGATGGCGGCGCGGCGGGCTTTGTCCGCATCGTTGCAGATCTGATGGCAGCCACATTTAGACCCCTGACAGACCGTGCGACCGAAGATCCGCAAACCGCCTCGCAATCACCGGCGGACCTGCCGGGAAAGTAGCGCGCGCTGTCTGCTTCCCCTGGCAGCGCCTGATGGAACTGGGTTTCGGAATTCTCGCTCTCTCACCCCACTCGTTTTGGGCCATGACACCAAGTGAACTCGTGCGCGCATTGTATGGCGCGACGGCACTCGGCATGGCCCAGCCCGCCGCGCCCGCCCCCCTGGCGCGGCGGGACCTTCACGCCCTCATGGAGGCTTTTCCAGACGCATGAACGAAAATGATGGACTTGTCGTATCCGTTGGGGCGGACCTGACAGACCTTGAAGCCAGCCTCGATGATGTGAGCCATTTTGCTGACGAGATCGGCCAGTCGATTGGGGCGTCTCTGACCGGCGCTTTTGAACAGGCCATTTCAGGCGGTCAGTCATTGTCTGAGGTCTTCAGAAACCTGGCACTGCAGATGTCGAGCTCTGTCCTCCGGGCGGCACTCAACCCGGTGCAGGATTTTGCATCGTCGGCTGCGAGCAACGTGTTGGGAAGTCTGCTGGGCGCCGCCAATGGCGCCGTGGTGTCCGGAGGCAATATCACACCTTTTGCACGCGGTGGCATCGTGGCCGGCCCAACCACATTTCCCCTTCGCTCGGGCACCGGCCTGATGGGTGAAGCAGGACCGGAAGCCATCATGCCATTGTCGAGGGGGACAGACGGCCGTCTGGGTGTACGCACACAGGGGGGTGCGCAACCGGTTTCCATCGTCGTCAATGTCGCGTCTCCCGACCCGCAGTCCTTTCAACGATCTGAATCGCAAATCGCTGCGGTCATGAGTCGTGCTTTGTCGCGCGCCCGGCGTACTCAGTAGGGCGGTAGATCATGGCATTTCATGAAGTCCGGTTCCCCACCGATATATCCTTTGGGTCATCTGGTGGCCCTGAGCGCCGCACGGAAATTGTGGAACTCGCAAGTGGTCACGAGGAGCGCAATACGCCCTGGGCGCATTCTCGGCGACGGTTCAACGCTGGATACGGCATTCAGACCCGAGACGACCTGCATCGCGTGATTGCATTCTTTGAGGCGCGCCGCGGTCGCCTTCACGGTTTTCGTTACAAGGATCACAGCGACTTCAAATCCTGTGCACCCCAGCAGCACGCCGTTGCAACAGACCAGCAGATCGCCATCGGTGATGGTGCAACCGAAACGTTTCAGCTGGTGCGCACCTATCAAAGCGGGGATCAGACTTACAGCCGCAAAATTCTCAAGCCTGTTGAAGGGACCGTCCGGGTTGCTGTCGATGGGGTGGAGAAAACCTCACTAACCGACTTCACAGTGGACACACAGTCCGGAACGGTCACGTTTTCCTTCCTCAGCATTCCGCCAATGGATGCCGTCATTACCGCCGGCTTTGAATTCGACGTACCCGTCCGGTTCGACACTGACTTTCTGGACGTACGTCTCAGTGATTTTGCTGCAGGTGATATTCCTGCCATTCCCATTTTGGAGATACGGCTGTGAAGTCACTCTCTCCAGAGTTTCAGGCGCATCTTGATAGCGGCACAACCACCCTGTGCAGCTGCTGGAAGTTGACACGCCGCGATGGTGTGGTGTTCGGCTTCACCGACCACGATGAAGATCTGACGTTTGACAGTGTCACATTCGAAGGGGTGGCTGGCATGAATGCCAGCGCCATCGAGAGTTCGGTGGGTTTGTCGGTAGACAATCTCGATGTCGCCGGCGCGCTTACATCTGACAGTCTGACGGAAGACGATCTGATATCCGGCAGGTTCGACGACGCTGACGTCGAGATTTGGCGGGTGAACTGGTCCGACGTGTCGCAGCGTGTCTTGATGCGCAAGGGCAATCTTGGCGAAGTTGCACGTGGCCGCAGCGCTTTCCGGGCCGAAATTCGTGGTCTGGCTCACAAGCTCAACCAGCCTATCGGTCGCATCTATCAGTTTACCTGTGACGCAGCCTTGGGGGATGGTCGTTGCAATGTTGATCTGTCCAATGCGGCTTACACGGCCATTGCGACAGTCTCCAATGTGACGGACAACCGACTGATTGAGGTCGCCGGACTTGAGCAGTTCACAAGCGATTGGTTCGCGCGCGGTCTTGCTCTGACCACTACCGGTGCCAACCAGGACCTGACATTTGAGTTGCGGGGCCACGTCAACGATGGCGCACATGCAATTCTTGAGTTCTGGCAACCGGCACCCAACAAATTTGAAGTCGGTGATCAGCTAAGCGTCACGGCTGGATGCGACAAGAGTTTCGGGACCTGCCGAAGCAAATTTTCCAACGATCTCAACTTCCGTGGATTTCCATTGATGCCCGGAAATGACTTTGTCACCAGCTATCCAAGGCGCGGTGATGGTCACTCCGGCGGTTCACTTCAGTAGCTCATGCCCACAGCAATCTCATACATGGACCCCGGCCTGGTTGTCGGCTGTGCGCAACGCTGGCTCGGCACACCCTATGTCCACCAGGCCAGTTGCCAGGGTGCCGGCACGGATTGTCTTGGTCTGATCCGGGGCATCTATCGCGAGCTGTACGGGCATGAACCGGAACACACGCCAGCCTATACAGCGGATTGGGCAGACGTATCCGGCGTTGAGACGTTGCATGATGCTGCCGCCCGCCATCTCATCGCCATCGACGTGATGGATGTGCGGCCCGGTGATGTCCTGTTGTTCCGCATGGTTCCTTCAGGACCCGCAAAACACGCAGGGATTCATGTCGACAATGATCGAATGATCCATGCCTATGCAGACCGCGCCGTATGTGAAACCCAGCTGGGTCGCTGGTGGCATGCTCGGCTCGCATTTGCGTTCCGCTGGCCGCTCGAGCCGTCACCACGTCCCATTTCGCAATAGAAGCTGAGCTATGGCATCGCTTGTCCTGTCCTCCGCCGGGTCCGCCCTTGGTGGCGCGCTGCTGCCCAATGGCATTTCCTTTTTGGGAAGCTCCATATCGGGTTCCGCGCTGGGGAGCGCTATTGGATCTGGTGTGGGGTCGCTGATTGATCAGCAGCTTTTCGCGCCAGCCAGTCAGAACCAGCTCTTTGAGTTTGCCGACGAGGGGCCCCGGCTGTCTGATCTGCAGGTCATGGCATCAAGTGAGGGGGCATCAATCCCTCGCGCCTATGGTCGCGCCCGCCTTGCCGGTCAACTCATATGGGCGACCGACTTTGAGGAGAAGATCGTCGAGACGATTGTAGAAGCAACGTCATCAGCTTCGGGTGGCGGAGGGGGCAAAGGCGGAGGCGGCGGAGGGTCCAGCTCAACAACCACCCGCACCACCACAACCGAATACCAATACTTCGGCAATTTTGCGCTGGGCCTGTGTGAAGGTCCCATCACCCGCGTTGGCCGCATATGGGCCGACGGCAAAATTCTTGATCTCAGTCAGATCACTTACCGTGTCCATACGGGCGCGGAAGACCAGATGCCGGATGCCCTCATTGAGGCGGTCGAAGGATCCGGGAATGTTCCTGCCTTTCGCGGACTGGCGTACATCGTTTTTGAGCGTCTGCCGCTCGCGCAGTTCGGCAACAGATTGCCGCAGCTCCAGGTCGAGGTATTCCGGTCGCTGAATGATGTTGAAAACGCCATCAAGGCAGTCACCATCGTTCCCGGCTCAACCGAATTTGGGTATGAGCCGTCGCCGGTTACAAAGATTTTCGCAGGCGGTGTGTCGCAGCCGGTCAACACGAACAACGCCCTTGGCGGCACTGACTGGAAGATCGCCATAGATCAGTTGCAGGAGACCTGTCCAAACCTGGTGCGGGCAGGTTTGATCGTCTCATGGTTTGGCGACGACTTGAGAGCTGGCGAGTGCACGGTTCGCCCAAAAGTGGAACGGGACGACACACTAACGACCCCCTCAGACTGGTCAGTTGCTGAACTCACACGCGCAACCGCAGACGCGGTCAGTCAGATAGACAGCCGCCCCGCATATGGCGGCACACCGTCAGACGCCAGTGTCATTGCGGCCATCAAGGATCTGACGGCACGGGGCGTCGCTACCACCTTCTTCCCCTTCATCATGATGGACATACCGGCAGACAACACGCTGCTGGACCCCTACACGGGAATTGCCGGGCAGCCGGCCCATCCATGGCGCGGCCGGATCACCGTGACACCAGCGCCGGGCGAGGTGGGATCTCCCGACCGCACTGCAACAGCAGCCGTCCAGGTAGATGCCTTCTTTGGAACAGCTTCTGCTTCTGACTTCACGCTCGATGGCACCAAGGTGATTTACACCGGCCCTGACGAATGGTCCTACCGCCGTCAGGTTCTCCACTATGCGCATCTGTGCAAGGCAGCCGGAGGTGTCGCTGCATTTCTAATTGGAACAGAGTTACGCGGCCTCACCTGGGTCCGTTCCGACGTCGGTCACCCCGCCGTTGATGCCCTGGTGCAACTCGCCGCAGACGTAAAGTCGGTGCTCGGCTCAGGCACCAAAGTGACCTACGCGGCAGACTGGTCCGAGTATTTCGGTCATCAGCCGACGGACGGGACGGGCGATGTCACTTTTCATCTTGATCCCTTGTGGGCGTCCCCAAACATCGATGCCATCGGCATAGACAACTACATGCCGGTGTCAGACTGGCGTGACGGCCAGTCGCATCTCGACGCGCTTGCCGGTGCGCCATCAATTACCGACATCGATTATCTCAAATCCAATATCGCAGGCGGTGAAGGGTTCGACTGGTTCTACGCGAATGCCGCTGATCGTGTGGCTCAAGACCGAACGCCGATTTCCGATGGCAGCGCAAACAAGCCATGGGTCTTTCGCTACAAGGACCTCGTCAACTGGTGGTCCAATCCCCATTACAACAGAGTAGGGGGAGACGAAGTCGCCGCACCGACGGCGTGGTCGCCCAGGTCAAAACCGATCTGGTTTACCGAGCTTGGCTGTCCCGCCGTTGACCGTGGCACCAACCAGCCCAATGTGTTTTTCGATCCGAAGTCATCGGAGAGCCAGCTGCCTTATGCGTCTCGTGGATTGCGCGATGACGTTATTCAGCGGCAGTTTCTGATTGCCCACCATGACTACTGGTCTCCCGGCGGCGAAAATTTCAATGAAGCCAACAACCCGGTTTCTCCGGTCTACGGAGACCGCATGGTCGCCCCGGATGCCATCCATGTCTGGACTTGGGACGCACGCCCTTATCCTGCCTTCCCGCAGGCCACCAATCTCTGGTCAGATGGTGCCAACTGGCGGCTTGGTCATTGGCTGACCGGGCGTCTCGGCGCGGTGCCCCTGGGACGGCTGGTGGCACAGATCATGACGGAACAGGGCTTCACTGCTTTTGACGTAAGCGGGCTGTCCGGCATCGTTGATGGTTTCGTCATCGACCGCACCATGGGTGCCCGTGCAGCGCTGTCACCGCTCATGCAGGCCTATTTCTTTGAAGCGGTTGAGAGCGAAGGCGTAATCCGGTTCCGCCACCGCGGCGCTTCCACGAGTGCGGTGACTACCGATGAAGACATGGCCGTCCCGCAGGGCAGCGCTGCTTCACCATTTGAATTTGTCCGGGCGCAGGAAACGGACCTGCCAGCCATAAGCAAGCTGTCTTACATCGAAGCGGAGGCTGACTATCGCCAGGCTGCCATTGATGCGCGTCGGCAAACCGCCCTGTCAGACAGAGTGGCCGGTGCGGCGCTGCCTCTTGTTCTGCGTCAGGATGAGGCTATTCGCATAGCCGAGACAGGATTGCAGGACGCTTGGATTGCTCGCGAAAAAGCGTCATTCGCGTTGCCGCCGTCGCAGATCGCCCTTGATCCAGGCGATGTCATCGCCATCGAAGCATCCGGTCGCACCCACGCCATGCGTGTCGCCCGCATCGCTGACGGCCCTTTTCGTGAAGTTGACGCTGTTGCAACACAACAGGGCATCTTTGGAGCTCTTGCCGCTCCGGTGCGCGAAAGCCTGCCAGCCACGCCGCCGGTGTTTGGCACACCGGATATCGTATTTCTGGATTTGCCATTGTTGAGGGGAGACGAAGTCCCCCATGCGCCGCATATAGCCGCCACCGCGTCGCCTTGGCCGGGCAGCGTTTCTGTTTATCGCTCGGCGGATGAAAATGGTTTTGCGCTTGATAGCGCCCTATCGTCTCCTGCCACCATGGGTGTGACCGATTGGGACTTCTACCCCGGACCTACATCACGATGGGATCGTGGCAATTCGGTTCAGGTCACGATGGTGTCCGGCGACCTGTCAAGCGCCACACAATTGGCGGTGCTTGGTGGAGCCAACATAGCAGCTGTTGGTTCACAAGAAGCTGGTTTCGAGATTATCCAGTTTCAATCTGCAGAGCTTGTTGCTCCCCACACCTATCAGCTGTCAGGGTTTTTGAGAGGACAGGCAGGCTCCGAGGGGCAGATGCAAAATCCCCATCCGGTCGGAAGTCGCTTTGTGCTTCTGTCCGGCGCCTTGCGGCAGGCGGGCCTGTCCCTCACTGAGCGCGGCCTCCCGTTCAACTGGCGATATGGTCCCACTCCGCTGGACAACTCGAACCTGGCATACCGGACACAGACGCTGGCATTTGCAGGCGTCGGACTAAGACCGTTTGCTCCTGCGCACGTCAAAGCCGCTCGACTGTCTTCAGGCGACATCCAGCTTCGTTGGATCCGCCGTACGCGCATAAACGCCGACAGCTGGGAGCAGTCAGATGTACCGCTCGGCGAGGACGCCGAGGCATATGAGGTGGATGTGATATCTGCCGGCGTTGCAGTCCGGACGCTTTCGACGTCCCAGCCAAATCTCATCTACACGGCCGCTCAGCAGCTGGAGGATTTCGGCTTATTGCCGCAAGCCCTGGAATGCGACGTCTTCCAGATCAGCATTGCATTTGGCCGCGGTACGCCCAAAAGGACCAACGTGAATGTCTGAAACGACCAATCTTTCTTTGCCAATGCTTGTCGCCGCTCAGGCGCAAAAGCACGTCACAGTGAATGAAACCATTCAGGCGCTGGATGTGCTCGTCCAGCCATCTGTTGTGAGCCGAACCGAAAACACACCGCCTGTCAGCCCGGCAGACGGTGCTCGCTACATCATTGGTGAGGCCGCAATTGACGCATGGGCAGGGCATGACGGCAAGCTGGCTGTGTGGCAGGACGGTGCCTGGAGGTTTCACTCACCCAAACAGGGCTGGAGGGCATTTGTCGAAGCGGAAGAGCAATCCTTCACCTTTGCGTCGGGCCGCTGGCGTCCCGGGATCGCAATGGCGCCCTCTGGGGCCGCTACCATTGCTGAGGTGCTGCCGGAACACCATGTGATTCCAGCCGCAGCATTTTCTGACACCTCAATCGCTATTCCTGAGCGCTCGATTTTGCTGGGTGTTACCTGCCTCGTAACCCAGGAAGTCACCGGTCCCACATCATTCTCCGTAGGTGTGGATGGAGATTTGCAGCGCTTTGGCAATGGAATTGGCACAGGCATCAACAGCCAGCTTAATGCCGCCCTAACACCCACTGCCTACCCGACGGACACGCCGATCCGCATCACTGCCACCGGCGGTGATTTCACCGGCGGCGTCATTCAGATCGCCGCTCACATTCTCAAATTGCAAATTCCGGATTTCGTTTAAGGAGTCACCCCATGCTCTCTGCCGTTCTGTCTTTCCTTGGCGGTCCTGTTGCAAGCATCATCGACAAGGCAGTGCCTGATCGTGAACTGGCCACGCGGCTCAAGCATGAGCTGCAAGTAGCGGCTATCAGCCAGGAATCGGCCCTGGCCAAATCCGCCGGCGAGATAATTGCTGCTGAAGCGAGAAGCGATCACCCGCTTGCCGCCCAATGGCGGCCGATCTTGATGCTTTCGATTACAGCGATCCTGCTGAACAACTATCTGTTCGCGCCTTATGCCCAGGCCATCTTTGGGGCCTCGGTAACCCTCGAGCTTCCCGACCCACTTTGGACTCTGCTGACTGTTGGCGTTGGAGGCTATGTGATGGGTCGGTCCGCAGAGAAGGCTGTACGTAACTGGAAAAATTAACCAACCAAAATCACCACTATTTACAACCTATGATAGAATTGTACGATATTGGAGATCGCTTTAAAGAGGAGTTCCAGTTGTATATAGGATATTATTCCTATATCGTCTGATGCCACTCACCAACCACTAATGAAGGATCGTGAACCGGTGAATATGCTGACCGAAGTATCGATCAAACGCCCAACCGTCAGGCAGATGATGGTTCTTGGATATTGGATTGCCATGATGTCTGGCGGTGACGATGAGTCGGACATATGCGGTCTATGCCACATCCTTTTGAACCGTGCGATCGAAGCCATTGAACACATCACAAGATACAAATCTCCGCACCCGATTTACGGATCAGGTGGGTGGCTGGAAGTCTGTGTTGAGTGCTGTCCTGAGCAAATTGACTTCGACCAGGCATTCACAAATGTGCACGCTCAGACGATTGCGGCTTTCTGTCATATTTTGACGGGTAGGGGGTCAGATCCAACATTCGGCGCAACTCTGTTTCACAAGCATTGGATCGAACCTGAATGGGCGGCTACAGCAAGGCCAACCTCTTCAGCTTTCAATCTCATGTTCTACCGGCCTTAGAACCCTTGGCAGCACAGGATCTCGTTGGTCATTCGATGTCCAATTTTATGCCAAATTTCATTCGGCCAATTTGCGTTTTCTTAATAGGCATTCATGCATAGTCAGTCCCAGTAAGGGCATGAGCTTGGTAGTGCTTGGTCCTGAGAGTACTTGCTGGGTAAATGCAATGTCGAAACGTATGATGTTCTTTCCGTCAAAGCGCCGCGGACCGCGCGCATCGACGCTCCTTGCGGGGTTGATGCTTGCCTCTATGACCGGTGGTGCCTTTGCAGCCGGTCTCCATATCGGCGTCACCTACGGCGTGGCCCATGACACACCTCGTGTCATCGTTTCTGCTGCCTCGCTCGCGTCAGACTAAAAACTCCCCACCAAAAACCCCCGCACGACCCATGCACTGCGGTTGACCGCGCGCGCCTGCCCGCCCACCATTGCTCCTGAAAAACAAAACAGGAGGAAAGCGGATGAACCGCTGCGATGGAAAAGTTGCGCTCATAACAGGTGCTGCCCGTGGTCTTGGCGCTGAAGCCGCCAAAAGACTCTCAGCGGCCGGCGCGAGTGTATTGCTGACAGACATTCTGGACGACCAGGGTCGCGAGACCGCGGATGCTATTGCCGCAAACGGTGGTCAGGCGCACTACATCCACCATGATGTTACATCGGAAGACGATTGGACCGCAGCGGTTGAAGAAGCAGTGTCGCGCTTTGGAGGTCTTGATGTCCTCGTGAACAACGCAGGCATCTACTACAACCGCCCGATCGCTGAGATCAGTCTCGACGATTGGCGACAGATGATGTCGATCAATGTCGATGGCGTGTTCCTTGGCTGCAAGGCTGCCTTGCCAGCTATTCGCGAACGCGCAGGCAAGTGGCGCGGCGGTGGATCTATTATAAACCTCTCATCTGTTGCGGGCCTCATTGGTGCGTCTGGTGGTACCGCTTATCACGCGTCCAAAGGTGCAGTCCGTCTCCTCACCAAATCACTGGCCCTTGAAGGCGCAGATGGCGAAGCCAAGGTCCGCGCCAACTCAATCCACCCCGCCGTTATCGACACCAATATGGGGCGAGATCTCGTTGGTCAGTTCTCCAGCAACATGGGTGTCTCCGACAACGAAGCGACGGAACTCGTCACCATGCTGCATCCTCTCGGACGCCTTGGGCTGCCCGAAGATGTTGCGAACGCCGTTGTCTTCCTCGCAAGCGAGGACTCTGCGTTCATGACAGGGGCCGAAGTTGTCGTTGATGGTGGTTTGACAGCACGATGACATTTGGCTTGAGCGGACCGGTTGGGACGTATCAACGCTTGTCAGTCAACAAAATCGCGATAGACTTTCAGGTGGATAGGAAACCCCAGGGCAAATTCACCGTGGCTCGATCACAGGTGGCAAAAAGCGTTGCGCAGGCGAGCGGATATTCCCGCCTGTCGGAAAGAACGCGCATTGCTGCAGTGCTCAATGCCACCAGATGGCGTGTGTCACATGATGCAGGGTCTGTTTGTTCTGGTTGCCGTTTTTGTGGTCGGGTTCGCTGCGGGCTTCGCTGTGCGGGCAATTTTGTCTCACCGTCGTCGCGCACGCATTCGCCGCGAGCGCAGTTACGGCATGCCGCAAGCTCAGGAGTAGCCATCCACGCTCCTTCGTTTGGGAGGGGCTGACGTGGATCTTGGTTTGACTGGGAAAGTCGCATTGGTTTCCGGAGCCCATCGCGGCACCGGCTCCATCATCGCGTCCATGCTTGCGGCAGAAGGCGCCCAGGTTGCGGTCCATGGTCCCGCTCAGGGTGATTCGGATGCCATCGTGCACCAAATCCAGAATGCGGGGCATGCGGCACTTGCAGTCTGGGGCGACCTGACGACCGATGAAGGTGCCCATCAGGCCATGGGCGGCACAATTGAGAATGCCACCGCACCCTCCATTCTCATCAACAACTGGGGCGGCGTCGCACCCGGCCGGTGGACCGATACGAAGGCTGAAACCTGGCACGCTGACTATGAGCGCAATGTGCTTTCAATGGTCCGTCTGTCGGCTTTGGCATCCGAACACATGAAGGCGCAGCATTTTGGTCGCATCGTCAATCTAGGTACCCTAGGCACAGTGCAGCCGGCAGCGCGTACCCCGCATTACTATGCTGCAAAAAGCGCACTTGCCGCAGCGTCCGCAAGTCTCGCGCGCGAGCTTGGGCCTCATGGGGTTACGGTGAACCTGGTGAGTCCCGGCCTGATCAAAACCGATGAAGTCGAGGCGCATTTTAGAGCACGCGCGGAGAGAAAAGGCTGGGGCTCCGACTGGCCGGAGATCGAAAAACGCGCCATGGAAGAAATGGGCGGTGGCAACCCATCCGGTCGCATGTCGACACGCGAAGAGGTTGCGGCGGGCGTCCTGTTTTTGGCCAGCAAACCTGCAAGCCATATCTCGGGCGTCAATCTCCGCGTGGATGGTGGCGCTGGGGGGCTTTCGCTCTAGCTTGCTCTGTCAGGGAGTGCCGGGGCAGAGTCCTTGGCGATCGTGAGCAAACCCCAACCCTTGGCATTACTTCATCATGCAGACATTCCGATTTGACCCGTGCGACTTGCCCGACAGCGCCCTAGCGCTGCGGGATGAAATTCGCGCTTTCCTCGCAACCGAACTGGATGGATTCCCCGCCCGCAAACGGGCTGAAACCTGGATGGGTTGGGATGCCGAGTTTAGCCGCAAGATCGGCCAGAAGGGTTGGATCGGCATGACATGGCCCAAGCAATATGGCGGCCATGAGCGCTCAGCTCTTGATAGATACGTCATGCTGGAGGAGATGTTGTCTGCTGGCGCGCCGGTCGCAGCCCATTGGATTGGCGACCGTCAGTCAGGGCCGCTGCTCCTGAATTACGGAACAGAAGAACAGCGTCAGAAATATCTGCCCAAGATCGCAAGCGGCGAGAGCTTCTTTTGCATTGGGATGAGCGAACCGGACTCAGGGTCTGATCTTGCATCTGTGCGTACAAAAGCCGAGCTGACCGACGAAGGCTGGCGCGTCAACGGCACCAAGCTTTGGACGTCCGGCGCTCATCGCGCCCACGTGATGATTGCCCTTTTCAGAACGGCAACTGAAGAAGGCAATCGCCACGGAGGGCTGACACAGTTTCTTGTAGATCTGGACACCCCTGGCATCACCATCCGCCCCATCAAGGACCTGTCGGGCAACGCGCATTTCAACGAAGTGATTTTTGAAGACGTGTTGGTGCCCGATAGCCAGCGCGTGGGCGAAACCCACGGCGCCTGGAAGCAGGTAACCGCTGAACTCGCGTATGAGCGCTCCGGCCCGGAACGTTACTTGTCCTGTTACCCTTTGATGGCTGAACTTGTGCAGGAACTTGGCGACAAGGGAACCGCAAGCGAGCGCGACGAGATCGAAATCGGTCGCGTTGTTGCGGAGCTCTCGACCCTGCGTCAGATGTCTGTCTCGGTCGCTGGCA
The DNA here is from genome assembly GCF_040362765.1 of Pyruvatibacter sp. HU-CL02332. Lineage (NCBI taxonomy): Bacteria > Pseudomonadati > Pseudomonadota > Alphaproteobacteria > Hyphomicrobiales > Parvibaculaceae > Pyruvatibacter > Pyruvatibacter sp. HU-CL02332. Next base: position 837,350 of record NZ_BAABWK010000002.1, on the reverse strand, counting down.
TGCTCGAAGCGGGTCAGAACCCGGCCCTCGAAGCATCCGTGGTCAAGGATTTGGGCGCTGTCCTGGAACAGCGCATGCCGGGCCTTGCAACAGACTTGCTCGAGCGTCCTTTTCATCTGGGAACGGGGGGGCTTGATGAAGCCGCTGCTTACCTTGTCCAGAATGCACCGTCGTTCTCTTTGCGCGGTGGCACACGCGAAATCTTGCGCGGCATCATTGCCCGCGGTCTGGGGTTGAGGTAGCCGATCATGAACGAACTTCAGACAATGCTGGCGGACACCGCAAACCGCCTGTTCACGGACAAGCTGACGAAGCAGGTGCGTATTGCAGCGGAAGAGGGTGAGTGGCCCCAGGACTTGTGGAACGCTGTTGAAGAGAATGGCTTTCCAAGAGTTCTGGTCAGCGAGGCACGTGGCGGCGCAGGAGCGCAATGGCCGGATGCGCTTGTGCTTCTTAAAGCCTGCGGAACCCATGCAGTGCCTTTGCCGCTTGCAGAAACAATTCTTGCAAACTGGTTTTTGGATCAGGCAGGTGTCGACGTCCCAGATGGACCGATCACTTTTGCTTCCGCTCAGCTCACGTCCGGGCCTGACGGTATGGCACTCGCGGGGCCAATGCAGGACGTTCCTTTTGCGGCGAATTGCACCCATGTAGTTGCGCTGTCGCCATCAGATGGGACGGATGGTGGCATTCAGGTTGCGTTGTTTGCCAGCCCTCAAGTCGGGCAGGCCAATTCAACGATCGCGCGTGAAAGCGTGGCCCAGGTGTCAGTATCTGGCGCTGCAATCGCGTCGGGCCTTGCAAGTCTGCCACTTAATTCTGCGATGCTTTTCGGCGCCCTTGCGCGATCTGCTGCCATTGCGGGAGCACTGCAGTCTGTCCTTCTTCAGGCCGTGCAATATGCAGGCGAGCGTGTCCAGTTTGGTCGCCCGATTTCCAAGTTCCAGGCTGTGCAACATCAACTGGCCGAACTCGCCACCCACGCGGCATCTGTCGGCGTAGCTGTCGATGCGGCTGCCCGCGCCGTGCTGGCAGACCCAAATGCCGCGGAGTTCGATATTGCCGCTGCCAAAGTCCGCGCGTCGGACGCAGCGCAAATAGGCGCTTCCATTGCCCATCAGACCCACGGCGCCATCGGATTTACCTACGAGCACGGCCTGCATTTTTGGACACGAAGGCTATGGTCCTGGGGGCCGGAATATGGCGGGGCGGCGCACTGGGCCCAGTTGCTTGGCAAAAATGCAATTGAGGGTGGTGGACATAGCCTTTGGGCAACCGTCACGGCGCGCTAAAACCAAGACAAACATATTTCCACATTTGAGGATCCGTCCCATGAAAGTTTCAGAAGCCCTCGACAGCCGCTTCACATGCCGCGCCTTCAAGGATACGCCGGTCCCTCGTGAGACCATTGTCCAACTGCTTGAGACAGCAAAGCGTGCGCCATCTGGAGGCAATCTGCAGCCTTGGCATGTTTATGTTGTCGGCGGCGACGAACTGAAAAAGTTCAAGCAGATCATCGCAGACAAGCTCCCGGACAATCCCTTTGGAGAGGGGACCGAGTACGAAATCTACCCCAAATCGCTCAAGGAGCCGTACAAGTCCCGCCGCTACAAGGTCGGTGAGGATATGTACGCGAGCATCAATGTCACCCGCGAAGACAAGGCCGGGCGGCTGGTTCAGTTTGCCAAGAACTTCCAGTTCTTTGATGCACCGGTAGCTCTGTTCTTCTCTATTGATCGCACCATGCAGGAAGGTCAGTGGTCTGATCTTGGCATGTTCATCCAATCGGTCATGCTGCTCGCGCGCGAACATGGACTGGATACATGTGCCCAGGAGGCATGGGCGATCTGGTACAAGACAGTCAGCGAGTTTGTCGGCATTCCAGATGAGCAGATGCTCTTTTGTGGGTTGGGAATCGGCTATCGCGACGAAGATGAGCCGATAAACACGCTCAGAACGGAACGGGCGCCCCTTGAAGAGTTTGTGAGTTTCAAGGGAATTTAGCCGTCGTTCAGAAAAAATGGCTCATTTGCTGCGGTTTTTGCGGTGAAGACTGTCTTTCGTTCATGTTCATGTAGGGTTCACGCGGCCTTCCTTAGAAATGCATCTCATGTGGACAACGATCAAACATAAGTCAGCCATTGCGCTCCTCCGGTCAGGGCTTCCCGCCCTGCTCGCGCTGTTTTTGTTCGCGGCACTTCCCGCGCACGCCGACAGCCGCAATGGCTTTCTTCCCCTCAATGACAATGTGCAGTCTCAGGAGCGCACGAACAGTTCGTGGCGCGTTGTGCAGAATGGTGACGTTCTGCCGCTTGAGACAGTGCTGGGTATTGCTCGCCGGGAAATTGGTGGCGGTGAATTGCTGGAGGTCGATCTCAACGATCGCACCGGTGTTTATCGCCTCAAACTTATCCGTGCGAACGACTCCGTTGTTGATGTGATCGTTGATGGAAAATCCGGTCGTGTGCTTCGCGTACACGGCAGATAAGAGACGAGGCACGTTATGCGCGTTCTAGTGGTTGAAGACGATGTGGATATCTCCCGCCAGTTGGTCACTGTACTGACCGATGCCGGATATGCAGTGGACTCTGCTGCCGATGGCGAAGAGGGCCACTTTCTCGGTGAGACAGAACCATACGATGCAATTTTGCTCGATCTTGGCCTGCCGGCCCTTGATGGCGTGACCGTTCTCGAGCGCTGGCGCCGTGCCGGCATCAAAACACCGGTCCTTATTCTCACAGCGCGTGATCGCTGGAGCGACAAGGTTGCAGGCTTTGACGCGGGGGCTGATGACTATGTCGCCAAGCCTTTTTACGTCGAAGAAGTTCTCGCCCGCCTCCGCGCGCTGGTGCGCCGAGCTGCCGGACATGCGACGTCTGACCTTGAGTGTGGACCGCTGCGTCTTGATACGCGGGCAGCGCGCGTATCCATCGATGGCAATCCCATTAAGCTGACAGCTCTTGAGTACCGCCTGCTGGCCTATTTGATGATGCACAAGGGACGGGTTGTGTCTCGCACCGAGCTGGTGGAGCATCTCTATGATCAGGACTTCGATCGTGATTCCAATACGATTGAGGTATTCGTAGGCCGTGTTCGGAAAAAGCTTGGCGTCAATCTCATCCAGACTGTCAGAGGCCTTGGCTATTGCCTCGCTCAGCCGGAAGATGCGGCCTAATTCACTCGCCTTCCGGCTGGTGGCAGGTGCCGCCATCTGGAGCCTTGTCATTCTGGTTGGCGGCGGTCTGCTCCTGGCATCCGCTTTCCGCGAAAGTGTGGAAAGCAGCTTTGACGCCCGCACCGACGTCCTTCTTGGCGGGTTGATAGCAGACGCTGAAATCGGCCCGGAAGGCCGTCTGGTCCTGCGCAGGCGCTTTACACAAGCCCGTTTTGAACGTCCCTTCTCCGGTCTGTACTGGCAGGTGACCAATGCCTCTGACGGGCAGGTGCTGCTCAGGTCCCGCAGCATCTGGGATCAGGAACTACCGATTCCAGAAGCAACGAATGAACCCGGGCCGCGTCGCGGACAAGCAACGGGCCCGGAAGGCCAGATGTTGCGGCTGGTTGCCCGAGATGTGACTCTGCCAGGTGCCTCAAGAGAATTCACGTTCATAGTTGCAGGTGCCGTGGATGACATTGAGCGCGAAACAGAAGCGTTCAATGGCACAATTGCATTCGCGGTCGGCATTCTCCTGGTTGGCCTCATTGGAGCGCTGCTGATCCAGGTGCGGTATGGTCTGCGCCCTTTGCGGTCTGTCGAAGAGGGTTTGACTGATATTCGCTCCGGGCGCGCTGAACGTTTGACCGGCGAACTTCCATCCGAGATTGCTCCTCTTGCGGATGAGATGAACAAGTTGCTGGACCACAACGCTCAGATAGTTGAGCGTGCCCGCACACATGTGGGCAATCTGGCTCACGCTCTAAAGACCCCCTTGAGTGTTCTCACCAATGAAGCCGGTTCACCGCACTCGACACAACCGGTCGATGTAAAGGTGCTGAGCGATACCGTCCGCAGACAGACTGATTTGATGCGGCGGCAAGTCGATCACTATCTTGTCCGTGCGCGTGCTGCGGCATCGGGCAGTGTGCTCGGCGCCCGCGCTTCAGTGGCGTCAGTTAGTGATGACCTTGTGCGAACGCTCAAGCGTATTCATCGGGATCGGGACTACCAAGTGACCGTGGAGTGTCCAGAGGACCTCGATTTCCGTGGTGAGCGCCAGGACCTTGAAGAGTTGCTCGGCAACCTTCTTGATAACGCATTCAAATGGGCCGACGGACGCATATCTGTTCATGCCGAGCGTGTTGCTGAGCAGGTGGTCATTACTGTTGAGGATGATGGTCCCGGGCTATCCGAAGAAGAGCGGGCGCGGGTCCTTAAACGTGGAGCACGGCTTGACGAGTCGGTGCCGGGATCAGGCCTTGGATTGTCCATCGTCGAGGATATTGCAGGGCTTTATCAAGGCTCATTTGAGCTGGATGCGTCTTCCATGGGGGGCGTAAAAGCCAGGCTTTCCCTGCCTTTGGCAGCCTGACCCCTCAATATGAACCGCATATGAATGTGCGGTTCACCCCAGCCTCAATTCATCTTCCCTAATGTTTGTTCATCGGATGACGCGGGCTCCTCCTCTATGCCCCTCATGCCCAAAGACTCCCCAAAGTCATTGGCAGCCTGCGTCATCCGAAAAACATCAATGGCGCAGCAAAAAAGGGCGCCGAACCAGACGGGAAGGCGATACGACATGCGAAGTTTCAAGATTGCAGCAGTTTGTGCAGCGGCGTTGGCGCTTGGCGCCTGCCAGACCGGTGGTGGCTATGGATATGGTCCCAAGACAGTTGGTGGAGCCGTGATTGGTGGTGTGGCTGGCGGTTTGCTCGGGTCCCAGTTCGGCTCCGGCGATGGTCAGTTGATCGCTACAGGCGTCGGCACGCTTTTGGGCGCAGCGGTTGGTGGCTCGGCTGGTCAGAGCCTCGATCGTGCAGACTCACTTTATGCAGAGCGTGCCTACTCAGACTCGATCTACAGCCAGGGTCCCGTTCAGTGGCGTAACCCACGTTCCGGCCACCATGGCCAATTTCAGTCCGGCCCCGCTCACTACAATGGCGGCCGACAATGCAAACAGATTGAAAGCACATTCTACGGACCGCAAGGGCCGTACCGTGATGTAGCAACGGCCTGCCGAATGCCTGATGGAAGCTGGCGCACCATTTAGGGCACCCACGCGCGCGTCAGTTACCGCGTACAGGCAATCGGCAAGTTAGACGGGGAAGATGGAAACATCTTCCCCGTTTTCTTTTGGCAAATCTTTTGAACTAGCCTACCGACGCAATCTTGTCGGCCTCAACCGTTTTTCCCAATTTCCGTGTCGAAATCAGGTCGCGGAGTGTAATGCCCTCAAGCGCCTGCTTGCGTACATCATCCAGACGCTGGATGAGCGGCGTCAGCTTGTCATCATCTTCTATGATGTCGGAACTCTGTCGGAATTCGAGCTGTGCATGACCCTCTGCGCCCCGGCGCACAACGGACAGCCACTCGTCAACGGTAATCCTGTCGATAGGGCGACCGGGCACAAGTCCAGGTGTTTCGCCGCCAGTCTCGATGAGCAATCCATCATTCATCAAGAACGCAATCACACGCTCTACCGGAGGGAGCGGCAAGCGCATCGTCCGAGCAATACGCTGTGCCGTCCACGGCTTGTCTCCGCGCTCGAATGAAGACGCGACAAGGTAGCCGACATCCAAAGCCAGGCGCTCGCGTGCATCAATGGACAACCGGTAAATGGCGCTGCGCGTCAGGTAAGCCGGGTTCTGCTGGTAGAAAGCGATGCCCGCACCTGCCAGCAGGATCAGCCATCCCACATACATCCAGAACATGAAGACGATCAGTGACGCGAACGCTGAATAGATGACCGCGTAGCGCGCTGACGTGACGACAAAGGATGCAAACGCCCAGCCCGCAATGTTCCAGGCAAGACCTGCCACAAGTGCACCAATAAAGGCGGCTGTGAGATGCACCTTTGTATTGGGCAGGACCATGTAAATGATCATGAAAACGAACACGACCAGCACATAGGGAACAATTCGCGAGACTTCTGCCAGCAGCAGCCTCAGAGGGTCTCCGCCAATCTCATTGATGGCTGCTGTGCCTGCCACGCTGGCCATGAGGCCCATTGCGACCACGAGCAAAATGGGTCCCACCAACAGCATGCTGATCAGGTCAGAAAACCGTCGGGCAAGGGGGCGTAGTCTGCGTACCTGCCATATCTCATTGAGCGCCGCTTCAACTTTCTGAAGCAAAGACACGCCTGTGTAGATCAGTACTGCGATACCGACGGACCCCAGTAGCCCAATGTTAACCTGCGCCACAAACTCCAGGATTGTGTCGCGAATTTCCACTCCCTGTGCCCCAAGGGGAGCAAGAAAATCAGTCAGAAAGACCTCGAGCTCACGGTCGACACCAAATCCCTTGAGCACAGAAAAAACAATCGCCAGAGCTGGAATAAGCGCCAGAAGCGTCGTGTAGACCAGACTCATTGCATGGAGATTGAGGGTCCCGACAGAGAAGTCACGGATCAGGACACCGGCAATCCGGAGCGTGTGCTGCGCCTGGCGTTGCCACCACGGGGCGGCATCCAATTGTGCGTCCCACACAAAATGACGACATCGATCAAAAACTTGTCCTGGCGTCATTGTCTCGCCTCTGGCTCTTCATCTGTGCGACGGCTGAAGAACGTGACCGTCAAACTGGGGGCAAAGATAACACGTATCTCAACTGTGGGGGCATTCGTCGGGAGGTTAACAGTTGGTAAACGCCTGTCGAACGGAAAGCGGTTGTTAAGCATAGGCGTGTACTACGAGATCGTAAGAACGCTCCGTGGAGCAAAACCCATTTAACCAAACCCTTCGCAAGGGCTTTGAGGAATAGCGCAGCTTGGCTGAAAGCCGCACCATTAGGCAGCTAAAGCAGGTTCTATCGACGCTCAACAGCGCCGATACGGAAAAGCTTATTGTTGCCCTGGAACGCGACAAACTCGCTGGTGGCAATCTGCCCCACGACTTGATCCTTGGCGCCTTGCGCCCACGCCTTCAGGCGGAGGATGACGAGAAGAAGAAACGTGGCGGCGCGCCGACGCCTGTTCGCCATCTCTGCTGGCCGTTTGAAGAACTGCTGGTCAATCGTCGCTCCGGCCCCAAGCACCGTGGTCGGGTGGCTCGTACGTCTATTATGCCGGTTTGGAATTGGCTGGCAGAAGACCGGGTACCAGATGTTCTTGAGGACATTTCCCAAAGCATCGTTGATCACACCCTTGCAAAGGATGCTGATGGCCTGGCAGCGGCGACCGAAGTCCTTCACGCGACATGCGCTCAGACCATTCGCGAAGGCCTGGACGAGGCCAGTCCCGGCAGCAAGAAAAAGCGTCTCCTGATTGAGCGGCTCGGCGGTGAAGAGGTTTTGGAAGATGCCCGAGAGATGGCTCTTCTTCTTGCGGTTGCCCCACGCTTGTCTGAGTTCAAACGTGGGATGCCAAAGAACATTTCGGAATTGACGCCGGAGCTGACACATCAGGTCCGTGACCTGTTCGACGAACTGGCAGCAGCACAGCCGGATGCAGCACCTTATGCGGCTCTCATTGCCATGCGTCATATCGCAAAGCCCTGGCAGATGTTCCGCATCGTGAAAGGTGTTGCTCATACCAACACAGACGTGCTCATCAGCCGTACAGACATCTCAATTGTTGGCGAATTGCTGCTTCTTGATATGGAAGAGGCCGTGGACTGCCTGGAGAATGTCGATCCGGCTGAAGACCCCAAAGGTGTTCTTGAGAAGCTGAAGCTCTTCACCCAGATATCGCGCGGCATTACAGAGGAAATAGGTGTGCGGCGTGACGGTGCATGGGCTACGCGCCTCATGAGCGCGCGTGGAGCTGTCTCTGAGATCATCCGGGAGCGCATTGACCGGGCACCGTCGCGTGTGTTCAAGGCTTTGCCCATGCGATCTACGGGGCGCTTTGGGCGCGGTGGTCCAAGCCGGCCTGACTTGTCGAAAGAAGTTGATCCGCTGGCACTTGAGCGGGGCGTCAGGACGGTCAAGTTCCTCGAAGGCGCCCGCCGCTATGCGCAGGCTGGATCTTTTGTTGGAGCCCTAAACTCGGCTGTGACGGAGATAGACAAATATCTGGACGACTATGAACGCACGATCCTGGACGAATTGCGCAGTGAAGACGCTGCTCTTCGAGATCGCGGCGAAACCTATCTGGATGCCGTTGCTAGCCTTGTTGAGATTTTCCGTTCAGCGGAAGAAGCGTCACTGCTGCGCAAACGCGGCATGTTGGCAAAGGATTCAGCCATCGCGTAAGGCCTCGAGCCTCCTCTAGCCTGATATGGTCTCAACCTCAGCTAAAGGCCCATTGAAACTATCAATGTAGGCAAAGAGTCCCGGTGACCCGCCGGTCGCGATGAAGATAACTGTCTCATCCGGTGAAAACGCGCCCGTCTGAATCAAACCAATCAGTCCAGCCATTGCTTTGCCACTATAGACCGGGTCAAGCAGCAGGCCTTCTGTGCGCGCAACGAGCCGCACCGCTGCAGCCATCTCGGGAGTAGGCATGCCATAGCCTTCACCGATAAATCCATCATGCAGCACAATGTCGGAAGATGAGATGGACATCTCTTTGTCGGGAGCCGCCAGCGCGACGGTTGCACTTGCCAGAGATGCGGTGGTTTCACGTACCTTGGCAGCGTCCGAATTGAGAACAGAAATTCCTCGAACCTGTGTGCCTGGTGCAAACAGCGCAGCGCCCGCTGCCAATCCTGCATGTGTGCCGGCAGAGCCATTGGCAACCACGATGTGGTCGATAGACGTATCGGGGCCGGCTTGTTCCAGCATCTCGCGAACAACACGCACATATGCGAGGCAACCGATTTCATTTGAGCCGCCAACCGGCACAATATACGGCGTCCGTCCTGCAGCTTTCATTTCGGTGAGCACGTCATCAAGGACCTGACGCCCATTTGCCGTTGCCGGGTAGGTCCGTATTTGCGCCCCGAAGATGCCGTCAAGAAGCACATTGCCGGACTGTTCATATGCAGGCGCTTCATTGGGCACGGTTTTGAACAAGAGTCCTACACACTCCAGCCCCAGTCTGGCGCAGGCACCGGCCGTTTGCCGCACATGGTTTGATTGCAGGGCCCCGGCTGTAATGATTGTGTCCGCACCCTTGGCCTTTGCATCTGCCAGGAGATATTCAAGCTTTCGGACCTTATTGCCGCCACCCGCGGTTTGCGTGAGGTCCTCGCGCTTCACCAGCAAGCGCGGGCAATCGACACCCATGGACTCAAGTGCGGCTTTGAGGCGTGGCATTTCCTGCAGGGCCGTTGGCGGGCCCACCAGATCCAGGCGATCAATGGTATTGAAATGATCAGTCATTGTTACATGTCCATCCTAGATCGCACCTGCGGTACGGAGCGTTTCAATGTCTCCGGAACTATAGCCAAGGGACAGCAGAACTTCCTCGGTATGCTCCCCCAGCAGGGGCGGGCGATTGCGAATGCCAACTGTGCTGTCGGACATTCGTACCGGAAACCCGACAACCGGCGCGGTGCCCGGCATGCCGGGGAAATCGACGTCTTCAAAGAAACCGACTTCATTGACATGTTCGTTTTCCAAAACGTCTGCCGGTTTCAGCACAGGCCCAGCCGGAATGCGGGCTGCTTCTAGCGCTGCCAATGCTTCCTGCGTTGACAGATCTTTGGCCCACGCCGCAGTGCGCTCACTCAGCACCGTGCCGTTATTGCCGCGGGATATGTCGTCCTTGAAGCGCGGGTCGGTCAGCCAGGTATCTTCGCCCATCAGCTTCGCCCATCGCTTGAAAAGCGGGTCACCGATAACCTGCACGAAAATCCACCCGTCATTGGTTTCGACGGCGTCAGCAGGGCCTGCATACTGACTGCGATTACCACTTGCGACACGGTCCGTGCCGCCCAGCTTTTGCTCAATGAGATGAAAGTTAAAGTAGGTGAGGGCGGTGCCAAGCAAAGCCCCTTCCACCATCTGCCCGCGTCCGGTCTTTCCTCGGTCCATCAAGGCGGCCATGGTGCCCAATGCGGCAAATGAGGCGGTGCCGAAATCGACCCACGCCGCGTAGCTTTTGACCGGCGCGTCACCAAAGCCCGAAAGATGCGCAGCGCCGGACATGGCCTGAAACACACCATCAAAGCCGGTCTTTTCACTGTCCGGGCCGCCGCGGCCAAAACCAGACACAGTAGTCAGGATAATATCCTCGCGGTGTGCCTTCAGTGACGGGAGATCCAGCCCCATTTTGTGGAGCGTGGCCGGAGGTAGATTGGCGACCACGACATCTGCAGTCTTCACCAGCCGCGCGACAATATCCCGCCCATCCGCATGCATGGGGTCGAGCGTCATGCTCTTCTTGTTGCGGTTCATCTGCAGGAACATCGACCCTTCGCCACCTTCGCCTGGGGCGGCACCAGGAACGATGGGCTGCACATATCTGTCTTCGCTTCCGTCACGACGTTCAACGCGAATAACATCCGCGCCAAGGTCTGCGAGGAGCGTTGCGCAGAAAGGTCCGGCAATATAGCGCCCAAAATCGAGAACACGCACGCCGTCCAGCGGCCCTTTAGGTGAGTTCGCCATGGTTTCCAAATCCCTGATTGGAGCCGTATTCTTTCTGACCTAGCAAATCCCCGAGTCGATGTTGTTTGCTATGGCCCATATCAAGGTAACATAGCGGGCGAGTCGGGCAGACGCATCTGCTTCACGTTGGGCTTTGTTTACCAGGAGAGACCATCAGTGGCAGGTGATGCATTTCGACAGGTGATGCGCCATGCAGGTGAAGTGGCTGGTCAGCCCTTGTCTGTAAATTTTGGCGGCGAAGACCCGATATACCCATCATGCATACGAGCCGCAGATGGCGCTGCGGGAGCGCTCGGCGCAGTATCCGCGATGGCGCAGGAAATCGGTGTAGACCGGGGCTTGCCGCGGCAGTCCGTGACAGTGAGCACGAGGGCGGCTGCTGCTTCTCTTCTGAGTTTCATGCACATGCGTGTTGATGGAAACATGGTTTTGCCACCGTCAATGGCCAATCCGACCATCGGCATCTATCGCGCTGGATGTGGTCGACACATTCATCTTCATGGCGGTTTCCCGCATCTGCGCGATGGCATTCTGCGACTACTTGATTGCGAGAATGATGAGACGTCAGTGGCTGACGCAGTCAGCAAGTGGGACGCTGTGGCGTTAGAGGACGCGCTTGCATATATGAATTTGTGTGGCGCAGTCGTCCGTACACGCGCTGAATGGGCAGATCATCAGCAAGGCCAACACCTTGCCGCCGCACCATTGGTTGAATTGGTCCGCATCGGGGATGCAGCAGCTCAAGAGCTGCCTCCCTCGACGCAACGCCCATTGGAAAAGCTACGCGTCCTGGACATGACGCGTGTGTTGGCTGGCCCCACCTGTGGTCGAACCCTGGCTTCCCATGGAGCCGATGTTCTCAGACTCGGTGCTGCTCATCTCCCAACGATCGAACCGTTCGTTATGGACACGGGTCACGGCAAACGGTTTGCGACACTGGATTTTGGCATTAAGGAAGACGCCGAGACGCTCAAAGACCTTGCGGGGAAAGCAAACATCTTCGTGCAGGGATACCGCCCCGGTTCGCTTGAGCGACATGGCCTTGGCCCTGCGCATCTTGCTGAACTACGTCCTGGCATCATCTATGTGTCGGTCAATTGCTACGGCCATGACGGCCCGATGTCGTCCCGCGCAGGCTGGGAACAACTGGCTCAAAGTGCATCCGGCATGGCACGCCTGCATTCTGATGAGACTGTTGCGCCTGGTGAGGATCCAACACTCTTTCCTGCGGCCGCAACGGACTACACAACCGGATATCTGGCGGCGTTTGGCACACTGGCCGCCTTGCGCCGCCAGCAGCGAGAAGGCGGCAGTTGGCATGTCCGCGTGTCACTATCGCGTACGGCGATGTGGATGATGGATTTGGGCGCGGTTGACCATCGCAAGGCTGTGCCGGTTGCCGACGAAGAGCTCGGCGATCTGATGGATGCCCGTGATACGCCCTTCGGCAATATGCAATTCTTGCGGCCAGCAGACATGCTCAGTCACACGCCACCCTTCTGGGAGCTGCCTCCATCACCGATGGGCAGCAGCAACCCGACCTGGCGGTAGGCAAGCCTTATTCCGAGCGGCTACTGCCCGGGCTTGTAGGTCCGAGTGGCCTCAGCTTCCAAAGCATCCCGACCCCAGGGTATTTCGCGGAATTGCTCCGTCGCATAGAGCGGCGACTGATCGGCATAGTGCGGGCTTGTTTCGTCAAGCGTTGCTGACCCGAACTGGTGAATGCTCTCACTCTTGAGCGATCCGTCAGGTGCCCAGTCTGCGATGTAAATCATCGTGTCACCGCCCTGCGCAACCAGCCGCCCGTCTTCCTGAGGCAAGCGTGCATACACAGCGCGCAGGAGATCCGGACCCCCGCCAAGCGGCAAATCAACGTCTCCGCGCCGGATGCGGTTGACCTCACCCCATGGGACGTCGAGACGACCCCAGTGCTCCATCAGATGGGCCACAGTATCGCGAAGGGATTGGATGGTGTCAGGCATGGGCGTGCCTTGAATTTGAGCCCAAACCACAGGTTCACCAGCGAGCACGGCAACAGCTGCATTCGTGTCGTCCATATCCGCACTCATATCGAAGTCCGCGAGCAGCCTTTGAGCAACTTCCATATCGGGCTCACCGGAAAAGTCCTCCGCTAGCCACATCTCAATGAGCTTCGCGAGTTCGCTGTCCTTCGAATATGTCTTGTCGAATTTGTATTCTTTGAACTCGTCTGCAGAAATCTTTGTATCAGGCCGCAGCAGTTCCAGACCTCGATACCCACGGTTGGTCATTTGTGTCTCGATACCCATGGTGACCGGAAAGTTCTCCGGTCGCAGGTCGTCGGCTTCGTCTGTAGCTTCAAATGGTGTGTTATTCGCATTGAACACAAAGCCGCTTGGCGGATTGATCAACTGCGGCAAGTTGTCGAAATCGTGGTACTCGCTCCAGATAAGCTCTGATCGGTCACCGGGCAGGTACTTTTGCCAATCCCAACCATCAATCCGCTTGGGCATCTGTGCATTGTAAATGTAGGCGATGTTCCCATCCTTATCGCCATATACATAGTTGATGCTGGGGAGAGCCTGTAGGCGCATGGCATCCATCCATTCCTCCAGATTGTTTGCCCGATTCAGCGAATGGTACTGGACCAGCTGCCGGGTTTCTCCCATGCCCGCATAGCGAACTGCATAAACCCCATGCTCTGTTTCCAGAACCGGTCCGTGTTCTGAGTATTTCACGTCACGCTGTGCGTGCCACTCAAGCGGCCCAAACAGTTTCACTTTGATTGTGGCAACGGACACGTCCATGTCGCGCCATGCGCCATCAAGCCGATACTGATTGGGGTTGTCCGGGTTCACGTCCAGCACGTACACGTCCGCAAGGTCGGGCTTGTTGACGGTGTTGGCCCAGCCTAGATTGCGGTTATGCCCGTGTAGAATGACTGGCGCTCCGGGGAATACACCGCCGGCTATGTCCAGGCCTTCCTCAGATTTGAGGCGCGCTTCATACCAGGCGACGGGACCCGCGAAAGGCTGGTGCGAGTTGACCAACAGGCGGGTATGTCCGTCGGTTGAGCGCGATGGAGCCACGGCAAAGGCATTGGAGCCGATCGGGTATTTTGGTGTTTCCGTCCACAAAAAGGCGTTGTCCGGACCAAGTGAAATTTCCTTTGAGCGCGTCTCCTCGAACAGCTCCTTGAACACGCCATCAAGCCCGTAAAAGAACGGTGTTTTGAAAACGAAGCCTGCAATCACATCCTCTCCCGTAACCGGTAGGACACCGTCCCACACTTCATCGGGGTTTTCGGAAGCCCAAAGGTTGGTGCCGTGGGCATAGGCTTCCGCGATCTCACGGATGTTCTGTGGGAGGTCGGGGTATCCTGCATTGGTTGTTGGCCACACGCGAAGCAGGTGAACCAGATAGTCTGTCACGGCCGCGTCAGCGCCGCGTTGCTGGGCCAGGTTGCCGCGCGCGGCAACCACAATTTCCTGCATCGTCGCCCAGTCATCTTCCGCTTGAGCATAAGCGAGACCAAAAACAACATCCGCGTCACGCTGGCCATAGAGATGAGGAACGCCAAATTTATCGCGAATGATCTCGACGTCATAATTGCTTGCCGGAGCTGCCAGCGCCTCATAGTCCGGCTCAGCGGTCCCGAAATTGACACGTAGGCCAAAGACAAAAAGTGCCGCGATACCCACAACAAGCAAAAGGACAATTACAAGACCGGCAAGGCGCAAGCGGGACATGGCAGGATTTCTCTTTGTTGAGATAAGGGCGCGGATGAGAACGGCCTGCGTAGTCTCGTGCAGGCCGCGACGTTAGCGCCCGTGGCGATAGCGTCTGATGGGTGATACATCACCTTAGAGTATTTCCTCAGTGATTGGCGACCATCCTCGTCGCCTGCCCCAATCAGTGTCTTGGACCCTATGACCGGACCCGTCATTTTCTGGATATTCGCAGCCATTCTGGTTTTGGTCTGTGTTTATCTCGTTCTCACACCACTGCGTCGCAGCAGGGCTTTGCGCGGCCGCGCTGACAGTGACGTTGCGGTCTATCGTGACCAGCTCGAAGAGATCGACCGCGATCTGGAACGCGGCATGATTGGTGAAGCTGAGGCGAAGGCGGCCCGGACGGAAATTTCCCGCCGCTTGCTCATTGCGGATGCTGCACGCACCGCGGAAAGCAATTCTCAAACCAGAGCTGGGTCGCAGTTTGCTGTGATCCTGGTCGTGGCGATGCCATTCCTTGCGGTCCCTCTTTATCTTTATTCCGGTGCTCCAGGATTGCCCTCGCAACCCTTCGCTGAACGGATTTCCAAGGCGCCCGAAGAGCAGAGCCTTGATGAACTGGTCGCGCGTGTTGAAGAACATCTGCGCGCCAACCCTGGCGATGCTGACGGCTGGCGCGTGGTTGCGCCAATTTACGGACGCATGGGTCGATTCGAAGATGCGGCGACCGCCTATGGTCGGTTGATCGATCTTGATGGCGCCACGGCTGAGCGGTTGGCGGATCTGGGTGAGTCTCTGGTCTTTGCTGACGAAGGCTTGGTCGGTGATCGAGCTGCAGCCGTCTTTGCGCGCGCGGTGTCCTTGGATGCTGCCCACGCTCAATCAAATTACTTCCTGGGCCTTGCCGCCCTGCAGGAAGGTGACAGAGACACTGCACGCGCTATCTGGCAGGAGCTTAAGGAAAACGCCGACCCGGATTTGCCTTGGGCCCGAATGGTCACCCAGAGTCTTGCAGCCTTGGATGCGGAGCAAAGCGAACCTTCCGCAGAAGAATCCATAGCGGCACTTCCCGACGAAGATAGAGCTGCAGCTATAAAAGGTATGGTTGATGGGCTTGATGAACGACTTGCCGCCAATGGGGGAAGTGAAGCTGAATGGCGTCAGCTCATGCGCGCTCGCATGGTGCTGGGTGAAACAGATGCCGCCCAGGATGTGCTGAAACGGGCATTGGAAAACCTGGCACCGGACACAGCTGCCGCCGCGCGGCTCATTTCAGTGGCGCGTGAGCTGGGGATTGAGTCGCCAGGTGCGGACGACGCGTCGGCGGAATAACACTCCAGAAAAAGTCGTTTATCCCCGCTCGCTGCGTGCCGTGATATCCTGAGTTGTGTGTCGAAGATCGCGTTTGTTTCCGCGCAACGAGCCAACAGGATCCCCCATGCCCCTCACATTCCTTCAAAAACGCGCCGCACAGGCCATCATCAATGTTTTTGAGACCGGAACACCCGGCGGTGACTACGCCATGGTCACATTGCTGCCAGGTGACAGTGGCCATCTCACCTATGGTCGGGCACAGACGACACTTGGTTCTGGAAATCTGCATCTGCTCATAAAGGCCTATTGCGAGGCCGCAAATGCGGCCCTGTCCAGTCAGCTATCGCGATACTTGAGGCGGCTTGAAGACATTGACCTGGCATTGGATCACGACTTCGAGTTTCGCTCGCTCCTGACCCAAGCGGGTGCCGACCCTGTCATGCAGGAAGTCCAGGATGCGTTCTTTGATCGTCTATATTGGACACCAGCCGAGGTTGCTGCAGGCAGCCTCGGCATCGGTGATCCCTTGGCACTTGCCGTGGTCTATGACGGAAAGGTGCATGGGTCATGGATACGCATTCGAGACCGTGTCAACGAGCGGCACGGGCGGCCTGCCATTATCGGTCAGCGTGGTTGGGTGCATCGTTATGTTGCCGAACGGCGCGCGTGGCTGGCCGGACATTCCAACCATCTGCTGCGACGTACCGTCTACCGGATGGATGCGTTTTCGTCCCTGATGGACAACAACAATTGGTCCCTCGCCTTACCGTTTTCAGTGCGTGGGCAGCAGATCAACCAGCACGTCCTCGGCGTGCCACCTGTGCGCGTCACAGCTGAAGATACACAGCAGAGGACACTACGTCTGACCACGCCGGCAATGACCGGCCCGGATGTGGAGGCCCTCGAACGCGCGCTCGCAGAGCGTGGCTGGGCCATCAACATTGATGGTGTGTTCGATGACGGGACCAAGCGTTGTGTCACTCAGTTCCAGGATGAAGTTGGCCTTGTTGCTGACGGCATTGCCGGTCCTGCGACACTGTCAGCTCTGGATCTGGCTTAATCGCGCGCACCCCTGGCCCTGAGCACTCAATTCCCCAATTTGACTATGCGATCTTTTGACCGTTGGGCGGATGGACGGCGGGGCGGTATATTGATCGTCAAATGACCCGCACCAGAAAACCACGCACCCGCAAGTCCTACCGCGCTGCCTTTATTGGCGTATCGGTACTTGTACTCGGCGCCGCTGTGATTCTAGCGCTTAGCGCGCTTGAGGACACGGTGGTCTTCTTTTACAGCCCCACTGACGTGGCGGAAAAAGGCATGCCGGTAGGCGAATATGCCCGCATCGGCGGACTCGTAGTCGAGGGAAGCGTCAGTAAAGAAGGCGCCTCAACCATCTTTTCGGTGACGGACACCCAAAACAGCATACAGGTCGCATATGGCGGCATACTGCCGGATCTCTTTAGAGAAGGGCAGGGTATTGTGGCTGAGGGGGAGTTCGAGGTTACCGGCCGTTTTGAGGCGTCCCGGGTCCTTGCCAAGCACGATGAAAACTACATGCCTCCTGAGGTCGCTGATGCATTGAAGGCATCAGGCCAGTGGAAGGAAACAACCGAATGATTCCTGAAATCGGGCATTTTGCACTCGTGCTCGCCCTGGCTGTCGCGGTTGTCCAAACCGGCCTTGGTCTATATGGGCCGGCGCTGGCAGACGCGCGGTTGATGGTGATGGCATCTCGGGCGGCAAGCCTTCAGGTGATCCTGCTGATCGTTTCTTTCGCCGCGCTGACTTATGCATTCGTGACGTCAGATTTTTCCGTCATCAATGTCTATGAGAACAGCCATTCCGCCAAACCGATGCTCTACAAGGTCACCGGTGTTTGGGGGAACCATGAAGGGTCGATGCTCCTGTGGGTCCTGATCCTGGCAATCTTCGGTGCCAGCGTGGCCAATTTCGGCGCTAATCTCCCGGACTCATTGAAGGCGCGTGTTCTGGGCGTGCAGGGACTCATTGGCGCGGTATTCAGCCTGTTCGTGGTGCTGGCATCCAACCCCTTCGTGCGCCTGTCACCCACGCCGATAAACGGCACAGATCTAAACCCGCTTCTTCAAGACCCGGGCCTCGCCTTTCATCCGCCGTTCCTCTACGGCGGCTATGTGGGGCTGTCAGTAGCCTTCTCATTTGCGGCTGCTGCACTCATCGAAGGTCGCGTTGATGCAGCATGGGCCCGCTGGGTCCGCCCATGGGCGCTGGCTGCATGGGCATCGCTGACGGTTGGCATCGCACTTGGAAGTTGGTGGGCTTACTACGAACTGGGTTGGGGCGGATACTGGTTCTGGGATCCGGTTGAAAACGCATCACTCATGCCGTGGCTAGCGGCAACAGCCTTGCTCCATTCCGCAATCGTTGTTGAGCGACGCGGCGCGTTGAAATCATGGACCGTGTTGTTGGCCATTCTGGCATTCTCGCTGTCCTTGTTGGGGACATTCCTCGTGCGCTCTGGCGTACTCACCTCCGTGCATGCTTTTGCCGTTGATCCGGAACGCGGCCTTTTCATACTGGGCATTCTGATCTTCTTCATTGGCGGCGCATTGGCGCTCTATGCCTGGCGAGCGCCAAGTCTCAAACTTGGCGGACTTTTTGCGCCTGTGAGCCGCGAGTCCGCGCTGGTGATCAATAACTTGCTGCTCACAGCATCTACAGCGGCTGTGCTTATCGGCACGTTGTATCCACTCGTCCTTGAAGGCGTGACCGGCGAAAAAATCTCGGTTGGGCCGCCGTTCTTCAACGGCACATTCATTCCTATCATTCTTCCCTTGCTGCTGTTGGTGCCGTTCGGACCAATGCTGGCGTGGAAACGAGCTGATGCCCTTGCAACAGCACAACGGCTCTATGCAGCTGCCGTTGCGGCACTTGTTGTGGGCCTCATCGCCCTCTTCGTTGTTGAGGGGGCACCGATTTTGGCCGCTGTCGGCTTGGCCATTGCAACGTGGCTGGTGGTCGGTGCAGGCGTTGAAATCGCGGAGCGCGTGAAGCTTGGCAAAATACCCTTTGGCCAAAGCATGAATCGTCTCAAAGGTTTGCCGCGCTCTGCATGGGGCACGGCAATCGCCCATGCAGGTGTGGGCGTGCTCGTCTTTGGCGTGGTTGGTGTCACAGCGGGCGCGCAGGAACGTGTGGTGTTGATGCAAGCAGGCCAGACGCTTGAGATCGGTCCATATGAGTTGACCTTTGATGGCGTCACTCCTGCACCCGGGCCTAACTACGAAGCAGATCGCGGCATCTTCACGGTCAATCGTAACGGCACCGTTGTTGGTCAGCTCACACCGGAAAAACGATTCTACCCGGTCGCAAAAATGCCGACGACCGAAGCTGCCATCCGAACGACCATTCTCGACGATGTGTATGTCGTGCTTGGCGATCCACAACCCGGCACTGCGCCAGGCCAAACCCAGTGGATTGTTCGCGCCTATCACAATCCGCTTCAGCCGCTCGTATGGGTAGGCTGCATCATCATGGTACTGGGCAGTGTTGTCTCTCTCTCTGACCGGCGGCTGCGCGTCGGGGCTCCAGCGCGCAAAAAGGCGAATACGCCATCTGCGGCCGGTGAGGCTGCCGCATGACTGCGCGCGCCTCGTGGCTGGTCGGGATGCTCAAGGCTGGTGTTCTCAGCCTTGCGGTGGTCATAGCCGTCGCGACTGCGCCAGCGAAAGCTTATGAGCCAAGCGAAGTTCTCAGCGACCCGGCTTTGGAAACAAGGGCTCGCGCACTGAGCGCAGACCTACGTTGCATGGTGTGCCAGAACCAGTCGATCGACGACTCGAATGCCCCTTTGGCAAAAGACCTGCGAATTTTGGTGCGTGACCGTCTGGTCCAGGGGGACACCGACGAAGAGGTCATGGACTACGTGGTGGATCGATACGGTGAATATGTGCTGCTGCGGCCGCGAGTGGCTCCACACACCTATTTGCTCTGGTTTGGGCCGTTCATCGTGTTGTTATTGGCCGGGGGGCTTGCGGTTCGTTACTTTATGAACCGGAGCGTTGACAGCTTGGCGGAAGAGGGCACTCCGTTGAGCGATGAAGAACGCCTGCGGGTTGGTCAGATTTTGGGCAAATCCGACTGACAGCAACCTTCAGTGCCCCAACAAATCAAAGATGGGGCACCATGGCCAAGCAGATACAACGCATCGAATTTACAGGCAGCCTTGGCGAAAAGTTGGCTGGCCGGCTTGAAATGCCCAAGGGGCAACCCCGCGCATATGCGCTTTTTGCCCATTGCTTTACCTGCTCCAAGGACATTTTTGCCGCGACCCGCATTGCGTCACGGCTGTGTGATCATGGTATCGCAGTCCTACGCTTTGATTTTACCGGCCTGGGCCACTCTGACGGCGACTTTGCCAACACGGATTTTTCATCCAACGTGGCTGACTTGGTTCACGCCGCAAATTATCTGCGCGATACCCACGAGGCGCCGTCCATTCTGATCGGCCATAGCCTTGGCGGTGCCGCCGTACTTGCCGCCGCTGGAGATGTGCCGGAGGCAAAGGCCGTTGCCACCATTGGCGCCCCGGCTGACGCGGCCCACGTTGCGGAAAACTTTGGCACCAAAATCGGTGATATCGAGGCGGATGGTGAAGCAGAAGTGGAGCTCGCCGGTCGGCCGTTCCGCATTCGAAAAGCCTTTCTGGACGATATTCGCAGCCAGGAAATCTCACCGCGTATCGCCAGCCTGAAGAAAGCACTCATCGTATTTCACGGTCCGCGGGATGCGACCGTTGGAATTGAAAATGCCGAGAAGATTTTTCTGGCAGCGAAGCACCCGAAGAGCTTTGTGTCCCTTGATGATGCGGATCATCTTCTCTCCCGTCGGGCCGATGCCACCTACGTCGCTGATGTGCTGTCCTCATGGGCCACTCGTTACCTCGGCGAAGAGGCTGTGGAAGAGAAGGCCCTCGTAAAACCTGATCCAGAACGCGTCACCGTTGTAGAAACGCGCAAGGGCAAGTTTCAGTCGCAGGTCCTAGCTGGCGAGCATGTTCAGCTTGCCGATGAGCCGGAAAGCTATGGTGGGTTGGATACCGGACCAACGCCGTATCAGTATTTGAACGCTGCACTTGGTGCCTGCACCGCTATGACCATGCGACTTTATGCGGACCGAAAATCAATTCCCATGGAACGCGTAGTTGTCCGTGTGGGGCATGACCGCATTCATGTAGATGACTGTGAGGAATGCACTGCCACAGATGGCAATACGCAAGGTCAGGTTGATGTCATGAACCGGGAAATCGAAGTATCCGGAAATCTGGATGATGAGCAGCGCCGCAAGCTGATGGAGATAGCGGACAAGTGCCCTGTCCATCGCACCTTGGAAAACAAGCTAGTGGTCCGCACCACCCAAACCCAAACGTGACGCTTCATTACCAAAATGTCATGTGGCCGCAAGCGGGCTGTAAGGCTGGGGAGCCGAAACTCTTAAGTATTCCGGGATGCTGTGTCGGGTCATTTGATTCGGCGTAGCAAATTGGAGGCGGCCCTTTTCAAATTCCATCACACAGGGTCGTTCAAGTCGCCGCACCGGCGCCACGTTGTTTCGTGTTCCCCCACGAGTGCGCCGGTGCGGCCTTTTTCTCTCCAAATCGCGCTGCTTAGACAGCAGCACATCCCCGGTAACCGCTGGTAGCGGCATGCCGCTGCCCGGCGTAAGCTGGAGGCCGAAGCAATGCAGCAGCAAACACTTCAAACCGTAGGAGAAGACGTGCGCGTCCTTGTTGTGGAAGATGACGTCGAGGCAGCCGCCTACATCGTCAAGGGTCTGCGCGAAAGCGGCCATGTGGTCGATCACGCAGCAGACGGAGACGATGGGTTGAACCTCGCCATGTCCGGCCAGTTCGATGTGCTGGTCATAGACCGCATGCTGCCCAAGCAGGATGGATTGTCGGTGGTTTCTTCTCTGCGCGACGAAGGCCGCACGACGCCGGTCTTGTTTCTCAGCGCGCTTGGTGAGGTAGAAGATCGGGTCAGCGGCCTGCGCGCTGGCGGCGACGACTATCTGACAAAGCCGTTTGCCTTCGCTGAACTTCTTGCTCGCATCGAAGTGCTTGTTCGGCGTGCCAGCCCGGGTGAGGCACAGCAAACCCGCATGCGGGTTGGAGGTCTTGAAATGGACCTTCTGTCGCGCAAGGTGACACGCGACGGCACTGACATTGATCTGCAGCCGCGAGAGTTCCGCCTGCTGGAGTATCTCATGAAGCACGCGGGGCAGGTCGTTACGCGAACGATGTTGCTCGAAAATGTCTGGGAGTACCATTTCGATCCGCAGACCAACGTAATCGACGTTCACGTGTCGCGCTTGCGAGCTAAGATCGACAAGAACTTTGAGACGCCCCTGCTCCATACGGTGCGTGGCGCGGGTTATACGTTGCGTGCCCCAGAGTAAGCTCCTTTCCACGACAACTTTCCGGCTGGCGCTGGTTTATCTCGCCCTGTTTCTGGCGTCCTCCAGTGCCCTGCTCGGATACCTGTACTGGAACACAGCTGGCTTCCTTGCCCGCCAGACCGAGGCAACTGTGCAGGCGGAAACAATTGCACTTGTCACTCAGCTTGACGAAAGCGGCCGTGCTGGTCTGGTCCTTGCCGTGATTACCAAGGCACGTGATCCACGGCAGAACCTCTATCTGCTGGAGGACACGAATGGTGAAAAGCTGGGTGGCAACCTGGATGTATGGCCGGATGCCCAACCAGGTGATGGCGGTTGGATCAGCTTTGACTATGGTCGCCGCACGGTCGAAGGCGAAATTGAAACCCACGAAGCGCAAGCAATCGCGACCCGGCTTCCAGATGATATGCGTCTGCTGGTCGGCCAGGACATTGAAGAACGTCGCCGCCTTGAAGCACAGATAACCAATGCTCTTGCATGGGCAGTGGCCGCCATGATCGTACTTGGCATTGTCGGCGGTGCAATCATCAGCCGCAACGTGGTGGCGCGTATTGACGATATCAACCGCACCGCCAAGGACATTATGGGTGGTGAGCTTTCACGGCGCATTCCAGTCTCGGGTGCCGGCGACGAGATTGATCAGCTTGCGGAAAACCTCAACGACATGCTCGACCAAATCGAGCGTTTGATGTCCGGAATGCGGCAGGTGACTGACAACATTGCCCATGACCTGAGAAGTCCGCTCAATCGTCTGCGGAACCGCCTGGAAGTGACCTTGATGAAACCGGCAACCCAGGAAGAATACGCCGAGGCACTAGAACGATCCATTTTTGAAGCAGACGAACTTCTGGGAACGTTCAACGCACTCTTGTTGATCGCACGCGCCGAAGCAGGCGCTGCGCGAGACGGCATGGCTTGGGTCGATTTGAGCGCACTGGCTCAGGATGCAGCTGAGCTCTATGAGCCGGTAGCCGACGAAGCTGGCCTCTCCCTGACCTTGGATATCGAGCCAGATCTAGAATATCGCGGCCACCGGGAGTTGTTGGCTCAGGCGATTGCCAATCTCCTCGACAATGCAATCAAACACGCCGGTGGAAAAGCAGGCGGGTCAGCTGTCCAGCTGTCAGTCAAGAGTCGCGGCATGCTGGGAGCTGAGGTTACCGTTGCTGACAATGGTCCAGGTGTGGGGGTTGATGACCGAGAGCGTGTGCTTGGAAGGTTTGTGCGCCTTGAGCAGAGCCGCAATACGCCCGGGAGTGGTCTTGGACTGAGCCTTGTGAGCGCCGTGACGCGTCTGCATGGCGGTGACCTCCGGCTTGAGGATAATCAGCCTGGCCTGCGGGTAGTGATCTCGCTCGCCCGACGAGCACGCCGTCGCCCCAGCGAAATTGCAGCTGAATAGCGGCCGGTGCTACTAGCCGACAATCGTCTTCGCTACTTCATCTGCCACGCGGTTCTCGATTGCGCCCACATCGCCGATTTCAATCCGAACAACATCGCCATCTTTCAGAAACTGCGGCGGGTCCATTGCCGCTCCCACGCCTTCAGGCGTGCCAGTAAAAATCAGGTCACCCGGCTCCAGAGTAAAGGCGGTCGTCAGGTGCTCAATCTGATCCCGAATGGAGTGGATCATCGACGATGTGTTGGAGCTTTGACGCTCTTCTCCATTGACCGATGTCTTAATGGTCAGGTTCTGGGGGTCCTTAATTTCATCGACGGTGACCATCCATGGTCCGGTCGGCCCGTGGGTATCGAAGCTTTTGCCCATCTGCATTGTCGGCGTGCGGCGTTGCCAGTCACGCACAGACACGTCGTTTCCGACCATGTACCCAGCGATGACTTCGTGAGCCCGGTCCGCCGGAACATGCCGACATCGCTTGCCGATTACCACCACCAACTCACCTTCGTAGTCCACCATGTCGGATGCGACGGGCTTGTCGATAAGGTCATGAGGCCCCGCAATACAGGTGCGCTGCTTGTTGAACCAGATTTGATGCGGTGACACCTCACGACCGGTCTCTTCAACATGAGCCCGGTAGTTGAGTCCAATGGCCAGAATTTTCCCCGGCATCGGAATGGGTGCCAGAAGGGAAACATCATCGAGCAGGAGCGGCGGAACATCTGCGACAGACTTGGAAATCCGCTCCAGTAGAACCTCAGATTCAGGCAGGACATCAATCAGGCTCTTGGGAATGTCTGCAAAATCTGGAACCGGACGCACACCCCTATCATCAACAACTCCAAGGCTTTGGCGCCCATTGTGTATCAGCGACGCAATCCGCATTGTTATGTCCTTTCAAATCCGACCATTGCTTGTGCATACTATGGGTCGGCTATTTCCGCATTCGTTTGTTCATAAGGAAATCTTGATGGAAATCCTGCTTGGCCTGATCGCTGTCGTGCTGATAGGCGGCTACGTTTGGTACGTCACACTCATTGGACGGCGCAATCGGGCATTGGAAGCTTTGTCATCTATCGATGTGCAGCTGCGTAAGCGCCATGACCTTATCCCCAATGTGCTCAAGATCGCTCAGCGGTTCATGGAGCACGAAAAGGAATTGCTCACTGAATTGACTGAGCTGCGTGCCAACGCAATGTCCGACTACGACAAATCTGATCCCGCAGCTGTCAAGAATCATATTGAATCGGAGCAACGGCTCCAATCCGGCATGATGCGGTTTTTTGCAACGGCTGAAGCTTATCCCGAGCTACGTTCAGCGGAGACCATGGTCAATGCGCAGGAAACCTATTCCGAGGTGGAAGGACATATCTCCGCATCCCGGCGTTTCTACAACGCAGCAGTAACCGATTTGAACAATTCAGTGCAGATTTTTCCAGGTAGTCTCATTGCCAATATGGCGGGTGTACACCCAATGCCATTCTATGAAATTGAGGAAGCCGCGCGGGCTCCGGTTGACGCGTCTGACTTTCTCAAATAGCGGCAGGCGGTCTGATGGCCAACGCAGCAAAATCACTTGAGGAAGTTGAAGCCTCATACCCGGCATTTGAGGGTCTATCGGCGTTCTATCAGCGTGAGCTTGAGCCTTATCTGATTGAGCAAGAACAACTGCGCGAAGCTGCCCACGGGAAGCTCAAAAAATACTCGGCAATTGCTTTGTCAGCCGGTGCCGCTGCGCTCCTGACCATATGGTTTTTGGGCGGGTTCTCATCGGGTTGGATTGGTTTCGTTCTTGCTGCTGTCGTAGTGATCGCGGTTATTGGTGTGATGGCCTACTACACCTCCAGCGTGTCTGAGGTGACAAGCCGTGTGAAGGGCGAGGTGCTGCACCGGTTGAGCACCTTCCTTGGGTTCACCTACAACGCAGATCCCATCTCCGCCCAGCTGGATTGGTTCCGAGATGTCCGAATAATCCCCAGCTACGACCGACGATCACTTGAAGATGAAATTGAAGGTAGCCATGAAGGAGTGAGCTTCACCCTGTGTGAAGCGCATCTCGAAGACCGGCGGACACGCACAGACAGCGATGGCCGAACGGAGACGTACTACGTCACCGTGTTCAATGGCCTGTTGGCACGCTTTACATTTCCCAAGCCTTTTGCTGCACGGACCATTCTCACCAGCGACGGCGGTGTGATTGGTAACTTCTTTGGTGGTTTCGGAAAAAGCAATGAGCGGGTGCGGTTGGAAGACCCTCGCTTTGAAAAGCTGTTTGAAGTCTTTTCTGATGATCAAGTTGAAGCGCGATATTTGCTGACGCCGACCTTCATGGAACGGGTGACGCAGTTGGCCGATACCGTAGGCGGACAGCTTCAGTTGGCGTTCGATGGCGACCGTCTTTTGATAACCATCAACGGTGGTGGCGACCGTTTTGAGGGTGGCGGCATGTTCAAGCGAGCAGACGACCCTGGTCAGATTGCAAAGATCGCCAGCGAGATTGGTCTCGTATTTGAGATCATTCATGTGCTGAGACTAAACGCGTCTACGCGCACCTGAATGCCATGCTCCGAATCATATTTTCTATGCGTCGAACTCTTCATTGCCAGTAGTCAAGTGGGTTTTAGAGTAACGGCTCCACCAAACCCTTGCCCTATATGGGTTTGGTGAGGGCACCTGTCCCAAAACCGCTTGCGCCAATGGCAAAACACACATATCGACAGATGACACAGTTCTTGAATGTGAGTCGGAAGCAAATTGCTTTGGGCGGCGCTCAATGGACAAGCTGTGGTCGCAAGGCCCGGAGACGAAGTATCCGGTGTCTTAAGGGCACCAATGCACAACATCAGGCGCGCGAACGCGCGCTGCCAATAGGTCAGTGAAGAGGCAATTAAGATGAGCAAGGCAGAATTTATCGAGAATGTTGCAGCTGCAGGCGACATGTCCAAGGCAGAAGCCAAGCGCGCAGTTGAGCTCGTGTTCGGCGAAATCGAAAAAGGCCTGAAGGGCGCGAAGAAGGAAGGCAAGTACACAATCGGTACTTTCGGGACCTTCACAATCTCCAAGCGCGCAGCGCGTATGGGGCGTAACCCGCAAACGGGTGAAGCGATCAAGATCAAGGCATCAAAAGTGCTTCGCTTCAAGCCAGCCGCTCAGCTTAAAGACGCAGCCGGCTGCTAAGCTGGCCAAGAATCTGGATGGCGACATAAGCTGTCCGGCCTTTGCATGAATATGATCAACCCGCCGGCGTATTGCGTCGGCGGGTTTTTCGTTTGAGAGTTGGCACCATGGCTCCACCTGTTAGCACGTCGCCTCTGGAATCGCTCAGCACGGCATCATTGATGCCGTCAGATCAAACCCGCGCTGAATGGACCATTGAGGAACTTGAAGCCGCCTCCCATTCCACCAATGGCGCCAATCCAGCCTTGAGTAAGTTGCTCAAGGACGATCGCGCAAAAGCGCTCCTAGCCGCTCTGGCTGGCAACTCTCCCTTCCTCGCCCGCCTGCTTGTGCGAGAGGCAGATGTCTTGCCATCCCTGCTGACGGAACAAGCCTCCCAAAGCCTGGACACGCTGCTGCAGGCATGCCGAGCTGAAATGGAAGCGGCACAGGACCAAGCTGCCCTAATGGAAGTGGCACGAACCGCAAAACGTCGTGTTGCGTTGCTGACTGCAGCAGCGGACGTCTCCACTGCCTGGCCACTGGCAAGCGTCACGCATGCTCTCACGATCCTTGCAGATACGGTGATCGAGTCGACGTGCTGCTGGTTACTGCGTCGCTCAGCTGCGGCAGGCGACATCAAACTTGCAGATGAGCAAGTGCCGACCACAGGCTCTGGCCTCATTGTCATCGCGATGGGAAAGCACGGAGCATTCGAACTCAACTACTCCAGCGATATCGACATCATCGTGTTTTACGAGCCCGACGGTCTTGAATTCGCACAAGGCATAGATCCCGGATCATTCTTCGTCCGCCTTACCCGAGACCTTGTCAAAGTGCTCCAGGAACCAACCGGCGGTGGATATGTGTTCCGAACCGATCTGCGTCTTCGACCTGACGCCGGGTCAACAAATATTGCCATCTCCGCACAGGCCGCTGAAACCTACTATGAGACCATGGGGCAAAACTGGGAACGTGCCGCCATGATCAAGGCACGCGAATGCGCAGGTGATCTGGCGGCCGGCAGACGTCTACTCAACATGCTGGAGCCTTTCGTATGGCGACGATATCTGGATTTTGCGGCAATCGACGATATTCATTCCCTCAAGCGCCAGATTCACGCCCATGGCGGCCACGGTGCAATTGCGATCGAGGGGCACGACGTAAAGCTCGGCCGCGGTGGGATCCGTGAGATCGAATTCTTCGTTCAGATTCAACAGTTGATCGGCGGTGGAAAGTTACCAGCCCTTAGAGGCCGAGCCACTATTGAAATGCTTCAGGCGTTGGTCGCTGAAGGGTGGGTCTCTGACCAGGCACGCGAAGAGCTGACCGATGCATATGTGTTCCTACGCACCCTTGAGCACCGATTGCAGATGGTGAATGACGAGCAGACCCATCGCATGCCGCGCAACAAGGAAGGCGTTGCGTGCATCGCCGCCTTTATGGGGTTTGCGGATGAGGAAGCCTTTCGGGTGAGACTTCGAAGTGTGCTCGAAACAGTACAGCAGCACTATGCACAGCTGTTTGAGCATGAGCCGTCTGCTGCCCAGGAAGATGAGGCATTCGTCTTTAGCGGCACAGACAACGACCCGGCCACGTTACGTGCACTTAACGAGATGGGTTTTTCAGGCCCGGCGGCAGTTATAGACATTGTTCGTGGTTGGCACTTTGGTCGTATTCCAGCAACGCGGGCCGCGCGGTCGCGGGAACTTCTGACAAAGCTGACGCCCTCACTACTGCGTGCCTTGGCAACAGTGGACAATCCGGATCAGGCAATTTCCAGGTTCGACACTTTTCTTTCCGGCCAGCCCGCAGGCGTACAGTTTTTTTCCCTGCTGTATCAAAATCCCGCACTGATGGACCTCCTGGCAGCCATTATGGGATCCGCTCCCATGCTTGCCAGATATCTCTCGGAACATCCCAATGTTCTGGAGGCTGTCATTGCAGCGGACTTCTACGGGCCTCTTCCTGATGAAGGGCAGCGCTCGATCGAGGTTGCAGAAGTCGTTCTGGAAGCAGATGGGTTTGAGCAGACACTTGATCTCACACGCATCTATGCACGCGAGCAGATGTTCCAGATTGGGGTTCAGGTCTTGACGGGAACAGCACCTGCTCGTGAGGCTGGTCAGGCCTATGCAGACCTTGCAACTGCCCTTGTTCAGGGCATGGTGCCGGTCGCGACTCGGGAGATTGAGATCAATCATGGCAGCTTGCCCGGCGGAGACATGGCCGTTGTTGCCATGGGCAAGCTCGGCGGCTCAGAGATGACCGCAACGTCTGACCTTGACTTGATCGTCATTTATGATTTCGAAGGCGAAACTTCAGAGTCAGATGGGAAACGTCCAATTGACGGTGTCAGATACTACACACGCGTTTGCCAGCGATTGATCAGTGCTTTGACAGCGCCAACCGCTGAGGGCCCTCTCTATGAGGTCGACATGCGATTGCGCCCTTCGGGTCACGCCGGTCCTTTGGCAACAAGGTTGCGTAGTTTTCAGACGTATCACCATGAAAGTGCTTGGACGTGGGAGAAGATGGCACTGACACGCGCACGCGTCATTTCCGGCTCGCCAGAAATGCGGGAAAAAGTTTCGACCGCAATTGCGCAGGCACTATGCGAGGAACGCGAGCCGGGCGCAGTCGCGCGTGATGTCGTGGATATGAGGGCGCGAATTTACAAAGAGCTGGGTAGCGAAGACCTCTGGGACATCAAACATGGAAGGGGTGGACTGGTTGACCTTGAGTTCATCGCTCAGGGACTGCAGCTCATGCACTGCCAGGACAAACCTGAGGTGCTGGATACGGGAACAAGGGCTGCACTCGAAAAACTGGTCCAGGCGGATGTCCTTGGTTCATCGGTAGGGGAAGAGCTGATGACGGCCGCAGACAAGTTCAACAATCTGACGCAGATACTGCGCATAGCGGTGCAGGATAAATTCGTGCCGGAGACTGCGGCAGAAGCCTTAAAAAGCCGCCTGGCGCGGGCCATTGATGTGCCAAGCTTCACAGCCGTGGAACGGGAGCTTACGGAGGCGAAAGCTGTTGTTGATGCGGCGTTTGATGCGCTCCTGACGAAAGTAGCCATCTAGGGCATCCCAACGCTGTTATCCTTAACGCGCGCCGCCGCTTGAAGGCCGCATTGACTGTGTTTACTCCCAATAGACTGTTTATGGAGGATGGGTGGCGCAGGTCACTCATAGCCTGATCCACATGGAGCGCTTCGACGTCATTGTCATTGGTGCGGGCCACAACGGCCTCACAGCAGCGGCCTATCTGGCGCGTGCTGGCCTCAGTGTGCTTGTCGTAGAGAAGAACGAATATATTGGCGGTGCGGCTGTTAGCCGGGAAATTGAACCCGGCTTCATCTACTCAAGCTGCTCATACGCTCTCAGTCTTTTGCGTCCGGAAATTATTCGCGATCTTGATCTAGTCCAGCACGGCCTGAGGGTCATGCCGTATCATGGCTCACTCACGCTCATGGGAGATGGCCGTTATCTGGCGGCCTCTTCTCATGCGGATGTAATGCGACGCGAAATCTCTCGCTTTTCAAAACGCGATGCAGACGCCTATCAGCAATACAATCGAGACATGCGGCGACAGGCCGATCTGGTGGCCCCATTGCTGATGCAGGCGCCTCCCGACCCAGCCTCACTCTCTCCGTCAAAACTCCGTCGAACACTCTCTTTGCTTTCGGACGCCGGCGCCATGGGAGCCGAGGGCGTTGCCGATGCAGTCCGGTTCTGGACGATGTCCGCCGCGGATTTGCTTGATCGGTATTTTGAAACAGATGTCGTGAAGGCGCATCTGGCCGCCTCAGCAACCATAGGCACAGGGCTGGGACCCATGTCGCCGGGCAGTGCCTACGTGATGCTGCATCATAGGATCGGCGGCATTGATGGTGCCGGTGGTGCGTGGGGTTATGTGCGCGGCGGCATGGGCACTGTGTCTAAAGCGCTGGCGGCCTCAGTCCACGCCTTTGGTGGTGAGGTTCGTGCCTCAAGCGGGGTTGAGGAGGTCAAGGTCAGCAAGGGACGGGCATCTGGAGTCGTTCTGGAGGACGGGACGCAAATCGATGCCAGTATCGTGATGTCAGGGCTCGAACTCAAAAGGTCCGTCTTATCGCTGCTCGACTGGAAAGGCTTGCCAAAGGGCTTTGTGGAACGCGTATCGAAATTCAAGACGCGTGGCTCGTCAGCTAAACTGAATATCGCTCTGGATGGTCTCCCGCAGTTCAGTGCCGTTCCAGATGACTGCCCGTCGCTCGATGGAGACATCCGACTGTGCGGAACGATTGAGGACATGGAGCGCGCATATGATGACTGGAAAGAACGGGTCATGCCGCGCAATCCATACATCGAGATGGTGCTGCCATCTCGCCTTGATCCAACCCTGGCGCCGCCCGGCAAGCACGTGGCATCCGTGTTCGTCCAATATGTTCCAGACACATTGATTGATGGCACTTGGACACAGGCTAAGCGCAAGACACTCGAGGACGTAGTGCTCGACAAGATCGAAGCGGCAGCCCCTGGCTTCAGGCAAAAAGTGCGGCATGTGGAAACCAGAACGCCAGCTGAACTCGAGGGCGAGATTGGTCTGACACAGGGAAACATTTTCCACGGAGAGCTGACGCTCGATCAGTTGTTGTTCAATCGGCCGCTCCCGGAACTGGCACAATACAGAACACCCGTTCGCAACTATTATCTTTGTGGCTCAAGCACACATCCAGGCGGGGGTGTCATGGGCGCGCCTGGTGCCAATGCGGCAAGCGCGGTTCTGTCCGATATTGGCAAGCGCCGCAGATCAAGGCGGTCTGCATGAGTGCCGCTGCAAACACTTTTGACATTGCGATCGTCGGAGGCGGGCACAACGGGCTTGTGGCAGCTGCTCTTTTGGCGAAGGCAGGGCGGCGCGTGGTTCTGTGCGAGGCACTACCAACACTGGGCGGGGCCGCTGGTGTCAGTACACTAATGCCCGGTCTGCGCGTGCCCCAATGCGCCCACGTGGTAAGTGGGTTTTCTCCAGCCCTTATTCGAAAACTGAACCTCAGGAAGCACGGCTTGAATGTGCTTCAAAAAAACATGAGCCGTGTGGCACTTGATTCGGACGGCCGCCATATTGTTTTTGGACCCAAGGCCAAGGCAACTCGCGAAAACATCTTCAACTGGTCAAGCCGAGACTTGGAGGCCTGGAAAAAGTTCTGCGGTGAGTTTGACCTCATCATCTCTGCATTGGTGCCATTGCATCGAGGTGTATCACCGGAACTGCTTCCAGCAACTTGGCAGGAGCGGATGGCATGGGCGAAACATTATCTGCGTGTGCGTCGGCATGGACGTGAGCCGTTTCAGAAACTGCTTCAACTTCTGCCTTCCAATGTTGGTGATTTTTTAGAGGACTCATTTGAGACGGACATACTCAAAGGTGCTCTGGCGCTCGATGCCAGTCTTGGTTCTTACAACGGGCCAAGTGCTCCGGGTTCCCTGTTCTACTGGGCCTGGCAAAGAGCTGGTGAGCTAGCGAGCACGTCAGGCACCCTGCAAGTTGAAGGTGGCCCTGACGCCCTGGCGCAGGCGCTTGCAACCGCCGCGCGGGCAAGTGGCGCTGACCTCAGAACTTCATCCGCTGTCGCCTCAATTCGTGTTGAAGATGAGAAAACCACAGGGCTTGTGCTCACCAATGGTGACGAAATCGACGCGCCCATCGTAGTTTCAACGATCAACCCAAAGGCAACATATCTGAGTTTGGTTGGGGCCAAGCACCTTGACGCCGGACTGGTGCGTGATGTCGATGCCATTAGGATGCGCGCCTCGGCTGCAAAGGTGAATCTCGCTTTGGGCCAATTGCCGTCCTTTGCGAAAGCTGATGAGAAAATTCTTGCGGGGCGCCTGCTCATAGCGCCGGGCCTTGCGGAAGTTGAGCGTGCCTCGAACCCGCAAAAGTATGGCGAGCTGCCCGCACACCCGGTGATGGAAGCAACGCTTCCAAGTATCGTTGACGAGAGCCTGACACCTGACGGCCGCCATGTATTGTCTGCGATCGTGCCATTTATCCCCTTGGACGTTGAAGGCGGATGGGAAGTCCAAAGCGATAGTCTGATCAAGCGGGTGATAAAGACACTTGGAGAGTATGCGCCGGACTTACCTGATCTTGTGATGGCTGGCGAAGTTCTGACGCCAAAAGACCTGGAAACCCGTTGCGGCGTTACGGGAGGGGATTGGCATCAGGGCGAGGTAACTTTTGATCAGACCATGATGATGCGCCCCATCCCGCAGCTTGCAAATGGAAGAAGTCCTGTTGGTGGACTGTTCCTTGGTGGCGCCGGAGCACATCCAGGTGGCGGACTGTCTGGCCGACCCGCAGTGAATGCAGTTGCAGCAGCTACTGAATATGCGAAGGGCGCGCGATCATGAGCAAGTCCCCCACAGAAACCCAAAGCTGGGATCTGGCTGTCCGACCAACGCCTCTTCACGCACGGACGGCGCAGTTCAATCGAACCAATCAATGGACGCAGGTGCTTGGG
Organism: Pyruvatibacter sp. HU-CL02332; assembly: GCF_040362765.1. Lineage (NCBI taxonomy): Bacteria > Pseudomonadati > Pseudomonadota > Alphaproteobacteria > Hyphomicrobiales > Parvibaculaceae > Pyruvatibacter > Pyruvatibacter sp. HU-CL02332. The sequence goes on along the minus strand of NZ_BAABWK010000002.1, from coordinate 804,165 downwards.
TGGACCGTGCCGTCTGTGTACGACTATCTGGAGGGTGAGCACGCAGCCTTGCGCAACGCGTGCGCTCTGGCGGATCTGAATGGACTCGTTACCTATCAATTGTCCGGTCTAGATGTTTGTGAGTATCTCAACCGGCTAGCGGGCGGATGTGGCGGAGATGTGGGCATTGGAAAGTGTCGCCGCGTTGCCATTAGTGATGACGAAGGCGGTCTGGTCGCTGACGGCGTTGTCATCCGATCAGCTCAATCGCATTGGCTTCTCACACTTCCCGTTCGGTGCCTGGATTGGTTGAAGATTTCCACGCGTGGTTTTGATTGCATTGTTCAGGATGTATCGGAGACAACTTCCACATTTGCTCTCGATGGCCCTTCATCCTGCGCCGCATTGCTGGCAGCTGGAATGGGCGGAATCGAGGCGCTTAGACCTGGGGCTGTGCGGGCTCTCAAGGTTGGAACAGCAAAAGTCACGGTTGCCCGAATTTCGGCTACCGGCGGACTGGGGTACGAAATTCGATGTGACGTTGACGATGCCCTGTTTGTCTTTGATCGGGTGCGCCTGGGAGCAGAGCTTTTCAGACCCGTCTTTGCCGGTCAGCACGCGCGTCACCTGGCGCAGCTTGAGGCAGGGCACCCTCGTGCCAATCATGATTATGAGTCGGCATTGACGGCATCGCTAGTCGATCGCCGTTCAGCCTTCGAAGTGGGACTGGGCGCGTTGCTTGAGTTTTCAGGGGGACACTTCACCGGCAAGAATGCTCTCATGCAGCAACGTGAAAATGGTGCAAAAAGAGCAATTGTTGGAATTGAGGTTGAGGGCGACCTGCAACCAGACGGCCGGTTGATCTCTACGTCGGCGGGAATCGTTGGCGAGGTAGCAAGCCTTGCATGGTCGCCATCATGTAAGAAACAGATTGGCCTTGCAGACCTTCGTGCGGACATTCTGGGCTCCGCAGGTGAGATCAGCATGCGGGGACATAACGGTCAGAAAATCTCCGTCAAAATTGCATCTCGGCCGTTTTACACCTGTCCCAACGCGCGCCGAACACCACCCGAAGCGCAGTAATCAGCCGATTTCATCCATTTCTTTTTGTTCCCGTCCTTCGACGGATTTGTGGGCCGTGGCCGTTTGACCTTGTGAACACCAACAGAAGGTGTCTGCAAGCATGCCGCTGGTAAAGCGTTCCCTGAACGCCCCCGGTCGGTCGGCATCCCTCAAACCGCCACTTGCAGCGTCTTTGAACCGGTGCAGCGCGTCTGCGTCTTGTCATGGCCCCCTGTGGCATGTGGCGCGCTGTGCCGGAGGTGCTCACAAAAATGGGCATGTGGGGCATCACAACCCAAAGTATCGAAGGAACGATATGATGATGAAGAAGACACTTACGATTGCCGCACTGACAGTGGCCCTTGGCGCAGGTATTGCAGTTGCAGCGCCTGGCGGCGGGTACTTCAAGAAGGCTGATACGGATGGCAACGGCGCCATCTCGCTTGAAGAAGCAAAGGCGATGGCCGGCAAGCGCTTTGACCGTATGGACAAGGATGAGTCCGGCTCGCTTAGCAGTGATGAAGTTTCGTCTATGCGTGGAAAAGGCGGCAAAGGCCGGCACGGCCATGGTCATGGGGACATGACGGCAGAAGAGCGCTCCGAACGTATCGAGGCACGGTTTGCCCGTCTTGATGCAGACAAGAGCGGAGCCGTGACCCTTGACGAAATGACGTCAGCTTCCGAACAGCGTTCTCAGAAGCGCGCCGAGCGCAAAGCAGAGCGCTTTGCATCCATCGATGCGGATGGCAGTGGCGATGTGTCCAAACCTGAATTCCTGGCTCACATGACCGAAAAGATGTTCGGTCAGGCGGATGCAGATGGAAATGGTGAAGTTACCAAGGAAGAAATGCAGGCTGCGCGTGAAGCAATGCGGGAAGCTCGCAAAGCGGAACGGGCCAACTAGCGACAATGGCACGGACCACGGAATATCTCGATGTGGTCCGTGCCACGCCACTCGCCAGTTCCATTGATGGCAACTGGACTCTTCCGCCAACAGGGCTAGCCTACGCTAGACCGCTTCCAAGACACGGATACCAGGGGGACCATTTGGCGGCACCGCCAAAAAATAGACAGGCGCAGCTGCAATCGCAGGATCAAGCTGAGAGCCTTGCTGAGATGGATCAAGATTTTGCCAGACGAATTGCGTCCGGTGAAGCGGCAGCAATGCGCGAAGCGGTCAACGAGTTTCTACCGCAGATACATGCAACGGCACGGCGTATGTTGCGCAACGACGCAGACGCCGACGAAGTGACGCAGGAGACATTCCTGCGTGTCTGGAAGAACGTCGGTACTTGGGTTCCCAAAGGCGCAAGACTGCGCACCTGGGTCATTCGGATTGTCATGAACCTTTGTTACGACAGACTTCGTAAGAAGGGTCATGGCACGTCACTGCCGCTGGAAGACGCGCCGGAGACGATTGATGAGGCCCCAAGCGCGGTTGAGACAATTGCCGTGCGCGACAGGTCTGTGCAGGTCGAAATAGCAATGTCGGCTTTGCCGGATCGCCAGAGAGCTGCGATCCAGCTCGTGCACTTCGATGAAATGAGCAATATCGATGCGGCAAGCATCATGGATGTTAGCGTGGATGCGCTTGAGTCTTTACTTGCTCGGGGTCGACGAAGCCTGAAAGCGGCTCTCCTCGACCAAAGAGAGGAACTGTTGGGAGATGTGTGATGACGCCTGAACGGGTAAAGACAATTATTGATGCTTATGGTGCATCATCCCATCGGTGGCCAGCAGCAGAACGCAGTGCCGCGCTGGCGCTGATTGGTGATACGCCATCACTGGCAGCCTATCAGCAGCAAGCCGAAGCGCTTGATGGCGTGCTTGCACTTGCACCGCAGCCCACTGTTCCGACTTCTCTGGTTGAAGCTGTCCTGGCCAGTGCTGCTGACCGCGATCTGCCTGGCACGGCGTCTACTCCAGTGCAGGCCGGTACCCCACAGCGCTTCTGGGACGCCGTAACTCAGCTCTGGCCAGGCATGCCGGTCTGGCAGCCGGCAGTTGGGTTTGCTGCTTCACTGGCGGTTGGAATTTGGGCGGGCGCACAAGGTCTGGTGCCGCTGACGGCTGATGCTGGTGGAGCTGATTATGTTTTGTTGGAAACGACGGATGGTGATGCACTGTCCTTGATCTATGGTGACTCCATTGGATTTGGGGAATGGGAAAATGACGGATAAGACAGACCCCAAAGCAGTGGGCCGTTGGGTAAAGGCAACCCTCTTTGCCTCGCTGGCCATCAACCTGTTTTTCGCCGGGATCTTGATTGGCGGGCCCGCTTTCCGGGACGGCCCGCCCAAGGGCGGCTCAGGCGCTGCAATGATTCCCAATCCACGCATGTTCGTGGAAGCACTCGGTCCAGTAGATGGTCGTCGCGTTCAGCGTGAGATCCGCAGGAGTGTCCCTGACCTCCGTGAGAAGTTCAGAGCCGTGCGGGCAAATCATCTGCGTGTAGTAGCCGCCCTGCGGGCTGACCCTTATGACCCGCAGGCCCTGACAGATGCTCTGGGCAATGTGCGCAAAGCCCATTCGGAACTCGCAACTTCATTTCAGGAGCCATTGGCAACAGTGTTTGGCAATCTGACGTATGAGCAACGCCTCAAACTCGCAGACGCGCTGGAGCAGATGCGACCTGGACGCCGGCCTGGCGGGGGGGCAGACAGGTCCATGGGCGAGAAACCAGATCGCTAATTGTTAGGACTGGGCGTTTTCAGCGACGGCTTCTTTTACCGCCGCAACAAGCGGTAGCGTGACAGTCACACAAGTGCCTTCATTAGGGGCACTTTCCATTGAGAAAGTGCCGCCATGTAGCTCTACCAGCGAACGCGACAGCGCCAGGCCCAAGCCTGTTCCTTCATGCGTTTTTAGGTAGTTGCTTTCGACCTGTTCGAAAGGTCGGCCAAGATTGGCAAGGTCAGCCGCATCAATGCCAATGCCGGTATCCACAACATTGATGGAGACATGGCCCTTTTCTTCATCGTGCTCGGCATCAATGCTGACCGTGCCTCCAGCAGGCGTAAACTTGATGCCATTGCTCACAAGGTTCAACAACACCTGCTTGATGGCACGTTTGTCCGCATGGATTACAGGCACATTTCCAGCGTCCGCCAGTAGCGTGACCCGCGCGTCGTCCGCCCGTCCGGACACCATATGCATTGTTTCTTCAAAGACGTCAGCAAGGGCGACGTCTGCAAGGTCAAGTTTGTGCTTTCCGGCCTCGATTTTGGACATATCCAGAATGTCATTGATGACCTCCAGCAGGTGCTGCCCGCTGGCATGGATGTCGGCGGCGTAGTCTTCGTACTTATCAGCACCAAGTGGCCCGAACATCTGCTTCCGCATGATTTCGGAAAAGCCGATGATCGCATTGAGCGGTGTGCGCAGTTCGTGGCTCATATTGGCCAGGAATTCCGACTTTGACCGGTTGGCAGATTCCGCTTTGGCTTTTGCGCCCGCGTATTTTTCGGCCAGCTGCACGAGTTGGCTTGCCTGCGCCTGAAGCGTGCGGCGGGATCCCTCAAGGTCCGTCACCGTTTCAGAGAGGACTTCGCCTTTGCGAATGAGCTCTGCCTCTTGATGCTTCAGGGCCGTAATGTCTGTACCTACGGACACAATGCCACCATCACGCATGCGCCGTTCGCTCAGGTGCAGCCAACGACCACCCGGCAGTTTTACTTCCAGGTTTTCGGGATCAGTCGCATCCGCCATGCGTCCTGGCAGCAGCAGCTCACCCTCAGCGCTACGCAAGTCAAGGTCACGGGCTGTGGTGCCAGCAGGAACGGCATCCCTGTTGATGTTGTGGAAGGCACGGAACTTTTCGTTCGCCAGTACGAGGCGACCCTTGCCATCCCAAAGCGAAAACGCTTCTGAAATACTTTCGACCGCGTCCCGTAGGCGGGCGTTGGCCATACGCTCACGGGCTTCGGCCTGCTTTTGCTCAGTGATGTCGATTGCAATGCCGACAAGGCGCTGTGTGTTCGCGGTCAGTCCACGCCAGATCTGGCCTTTGGCGCGAACCCAAACCCAGTCACCGGACGAGTGACGCAAACGGAATGTCGTGTCATAGCCAAGTGTGCCGCGGCGCACACTGTCTTCGACCTCCTGGAGAATATGACGATCTTCCGGGTGCACATAGTTCATGACCTGGTCCGGGCTCAGACGTGCCGCGCGAGGCTGTTCTCCAAGAAGCGCGAACATCGGCGCGGACCAATACAGCCGGCCCGCGGTCAGGTCCCAGTCCCAGATGCCGCAACGTGCGCCCGCAAAGGCAAGTTCAAACCGCTGCTCACTGTCTTTGAGAGCGATGTCGGCGGCGGTCTTGCGTTCGATCTGGCGGACCATACCGCCCCCAAGAACGCAGATGAAGAAGGATGCCCCTGCCATCAGGACAAGATGAAACGGCAGTGTGGCGTACCAGTCCGCAAGTGCGGAGCGGATAGGGATGAAGACAGAGACTTGCTGGATGTTGCCGGTGACGACAGACCGCGCCTCTATGCCTGCCGACGTACCAGGTGTTGGTGTTGTACCTGCAGGTTCCCGTGTGACCATCACACCAGGACGCAGATCAAGGGACGAAACACGAGCGTCGAATGATTGTGTATCAAGAGTGCCAATGGAAGCATCACCGGCCAATGCCTTTGCAAGAGCGGTTGCATGGCTGTTCGCCTGCGCAAGGCCTGCCTGATAGTCAGCCCGCAGTTGCCATGCGGCAATGCCGTTAAAGGCAACGAGCACGATTGCGGAAAACAACAGGGCCCAAAGACGTGCACGGCTCTCATCAGCATTGGGCCGCTGGGCAGCATCTGTCCTTTGATCGCGGGATGAGAATACGCCTGCGCCCCAACGGGCAATGCGACTACTAAGGCTCTGCTGTATGGGCGCCATCGGACCGGCAGATGTTGAGATTGGTCCGGTAAACCGCGCTTCGCTCATCGTCCCTGTGCTCCCCGCGCATGGGAACTGAAACAGTCCCCGCAGGCTGAATTCAGCCCACCCCACAATGCGAATCGTTACTGATGATTCGCAGTGTGGAGTCCGGCTGTCCACAACGGGCGACAGGGCCGCGTTAACTTTTCGTTAAGGGGCTGAATTGTGTGGCAGTTGAGACTCACGATTCGCCACACGCGAATTCCACACAGTGCATTTCATGTCTTCCGACTCGCGATTAGCCACTATGCAATCATGCGGGTCGCTATCTCATAGACGTCTTCTGACAGTTTTTCGCCATCCAGCAAATCACTTACGCAGCGCACTGCCTCGGATTTGCGGGCGTCATCGTAGACGCGCCAACTCTTGAGTGTGCCCAGCAGGCGGGCTGCGACCTGCGGGTTGATTGGATCAAGATCACGGACAACCTGTGTGAGCAGACGATAGCCGCTGCCGTCAGCCGCATGGAAACGGACGGGATTTGATCCAGCAAACACGCCGATCAGGGATCTGACGGTGTTCGGCCGTTTCATGGAGAAGTCTGAATGGTCCATCAAGGCTTCCACGGCTTGGCGGGTGTCCGCCCGAGAAGACATGGCCTGCAGTGAAAACCACTTATCAAGCAGAAGAGGGTCACCGGCTGCGCGTTCGTAAAACGCGTCAAAGGCAACCTGACGTTCCTCACGTTGCATGTGCGTGAGTGTTGCCAGTGCCGCTTCCATATCAGTCATGTTGTTGGCGGAGGAAAACTGTACGGCCGCTATCCGTGCAGCGTTCTCATTGCCAAGCCCGGCGTAGAGTCGAAGGCATGCGTTCTTCAAGGCCCGCCGGCCTGCTTGCTCTGCATCAGGGCTGTAAGCTGCATTGGACTGAAGCTGTGAGTATCGATCCAGCAAGAGATCGCCAAGTTGGTCTGCAACTGCTGACTGAAGGTGCTTACGTGCATTGTGCACAGCGTCGGCATCTACATTTTGACCGATATGCTGTGCCAGCTCCGCCTCGCCCGGGAGGTCAAGCATCATGGCCGCGAATGCGGGCTCCAGGCTGTCATCCTCCAACACATGCCTTAGTGCATCTGCATATCGGGTGCCACGCCTTGGTTTGTCTCCGGCTCTCATGGCACGTGTGACGTTGACCAGAAGTTCACGGGCATAGGTCTGACCAGCTTCCCAGCGTGCGCAGGGGTCCGGGTCATGGGCCATGCGGAACAGCCAGTCTTTGTCTCCACCATTTGTGGTGAGTTTTACTGGCGCCGAGAATCCACGAAGGACGGAAAGGACCGGCGGCGATGTGACCTTTTCAAAGGTGAACGTCTGTTCGTACCCTGTCAGTTCAACAACGGTTTGGGTTTGCGCGTCGCCGTCCGTCTCTGTGTTGGAAAGATGCAGAGGCAAGCTTGTGCCGTCCTTGCCGATCAGCCCCATGGCAAGAGGAATGTGCAGTGGGGCTTTGGCACTCTGGCCTGGTGTTGGTGCGGTCGATTGGGCAACAGTCAGGTCGAAGGTTTCATCAATCGGTGAATACTTTCCCGACACAACCAGTTCGGGGGTACCTGCCTGATCATACCACCGCTTGAATTGTGAGAGATCACGACCAGAGGCATCTTCCATCGCAGATATAAAGTCTTCGACTGTCGCAGCACGCCCGTCATTATTCTCAAAATACGCGTCCATGCCGTCTCTGAAGGCGTCGGGGCCGATGAGCGTCTTCAACATGCGGACGACTTCAGCGCCTTTTTCATACACGGTCGCTGTATAGAAGTTGTTGATCTCGATGTAGCTCGATGGCCGCACCGGGTGAGCCAACGGGCCTGCGTCCTCCGGGTATTGGTGCGCCCGAAGCGTTTTGACGTCTGCAATACGCTTTACCGGCCGCGAACGCATGTCGCTGGAAAACTCCTGGTCACGGAAAACCGTGAGACCTTCCTTCAGGCAGAGCTGGAACCAGTCACGACATGTGACGCGGTTGCCGCTCCAGTTGTGGAAGTACTCGTGCGCGATAATGGCCTCGACATTGGCATAGTCCGCGTCAGTTGCTGTGTCCGGGCGCACCAGAATGTATTTGTCGTTGAAGACATTGAGGCCCTTGTTTTCCATTGCCCCCATATTGAAGTCCGAGACAGCAACGATGTTGAAGACATCAAGGTCATATTCCCGACCGAACGCCGCTTCATCCCATGTCATGGACCGCTTGAGGGAATCCATCGCGTAGGCCGTGCGGTCGGCTTTGCCATGCTCTACGTAGATGCCCAGTGAGACATCACGTCCCGACATTGTCGTGAACCTGTCGGACACGCAATCAAGATCGCCGGCGACCATGGCGAACAGGTAGGCAGGTTTGGGATGGGGATCGTGCCACTCCGCAAAGTGTCGGCCGTCCGCCAGGTCGCCTTGCGCAACCTGGTTGCCGTTAGCCAACAGGATGGGGCAGTCGGTTTTGTCTGCTTCCAGACGAACCGTATAGATAGCCAATACATCTGGACGATCAGGAAAATAGGTGATGCGTCGAAAGCCCTCTGCCTCACACTGTGTGCAGTAAACTCCACTGGATCTGTAAAGCCCCGTAAGGGACGTGTTCGCCTGTGGGTCACACTCGGACTCGATGACAAGCTCATGCGGCTCCGCCGTCACATCATGAAGCGTCAGCTTTGAATCAGAAATAGTGTAGGCATCAGTGCCAAGCAGGTGGCCGTCGAGTGAAACAGAAATGAGCTGCATCCGCTCGCCGTCCAGCTCTATGGAGGTGGTGGCGGCCGCTTCCGGATTTGGCTTCAGCTTTGTTGTTGCTGTTACGCGTGTAGCTGTCGGCGCCAGCTGAACGTCAAGTGCGACCGTGTCCACCAGCCACGGCGGCGGCGCATAGTCAGCAAGATGGATTGGTGACGGGGCAGGGGGCATGGCGGGCGATGTGCCCTCAGTCAAAGCGCTCAACGTATTTCCACTGACTATTGTACAATTCGCTTCCAAACAACGGACGCGTACTATAGGCGACCGGATGCAGGATAAAAGGCGAACTTGCTGGCGCTACGCGACGGTTTCTTCTGAAAGACCTTCAGGGTCCTGCTCAACAGCCTTGAGTGTCTGTTTGGCGTCCTGAATAAGGCTCATCAGCTCATTGGAGATATTCTCCGGCTGATCCTCTGCATAGCCCACCAGTTCTCGGGTCAACCGATAGAGGCGAATGCTCCCTGATATGAGACGTGCCTGGAACTCAATACGCTCCGGGTATAGGTCATATTCGGAGCCTGGCACACGCCAGCCGCCCCAGTCGTTTTCGCCCGTCACCACAATTGGATAGGTGCCTGGATGCGGGTGATGGCTGCACTCGTCAGGTTGCTGCCACTTGTTTTTTCCCCGCATGACACGCCAGTTTTCGCCATCATAGCCCGAGACCTGCTCAGACGTGGCTTCACTGGCCAGTTCTTCCGCACCGAATTCGCGGCCAAGACCTACGTCATAGGTAATGCGGATTGGTTCTTCCACGTCCTTCACCCATTGCGGCAACACGTGCTCAATCTGAGCCCAGGTGCCGACGGGTTTGACGTAAACGCGCTGGTTCTTGTGGAACTGCGCCTTGGCCATGGTTCTGCTCCGCGTACGGTAAAGTGAAGGTCTTCAACCGTATGAACGTGGCACAACCCGAGTTAAGGGCGATTTAAGCCAGTCTGTTCAATTGCCTCGGATATCAGCCAAAAACCGCAGTCATGCTGACTTTTTGGACCCCGGCCAGACGCTTTTGAGCTTGGCAATGCCAGCGTCGACACCACTGCGTGCGTCCGCCATCAATGTGTATGCGACAGGCACGACAACCAGTGTAAGGGCCGTGGATGACGTCAGACCACCAATCACCAGGAAGCCCATCCCGTTGCGGAACTCGGCACCCTGACTGACTGACATGGCAACCGGGATCATGCCGCAGATAGTCGAAAGGGCTGTCATCAGCACCGGGCGCAGACGGACCGGGCCCGCCTCTCTCATGGCGTCACGTGCTGACATGCCCCCATCATGTGCCTGGTTGGCATAATCGATGAGGAGAATGCCGTTTTTCATGACCAGCCCCATCAGCGCAAGTAGACCGATTTGAGCAAACATTGTCATCGTTTCGCCGGCCAGGTAGATCGCGATGAAGGCACCCACAAACGAGAGAGGGGCTGTCAGCATGATGACCAGGGGCTGCGTGAAGCTGTTGAACTGGCTCGCCAGGATCATGTACAGCGCGACGAGGGCAAGCATGAAAGCAAAGCCGATGGCTTCGGTGGTTTCTTTCATGCGTTTGGCTCTGCCTTCTGCCGTCACGGTGTAGCTTTGCGGCATGCGGGCTGAGTCAATGATGCGTTCAAACTCTGCTGTCGCGTCACCCATGGCAACGCCGGGGCCGGTGTTTGCGAAGATTGAAATCTTGCGAGAGCGGTTTGACCGATCAATTTGCGCGGGTCCCGCTTCAACATTGAACGCAGCCAGATTTGCAAGATCAATCAACTCGCGGTCAGAAGCGCGAACCTGAATGAGTTCAAGCTGGTGCAGTTCATGACGCTGGTCTTCCTCCAGCCGGACGCGCACGTCATAGCGTTGGCCGTACTCTTCGAAGGTCGCTACATCAACACCACCAACAAGGGCACGTACCGTGTCAGCAAGCGAGCGAACGGGCACTGAGAGGTCGGCCGCACGCACTCGGTCTACGATGACCTGAACCTCAGGCTTGCCTTCTTCAAATGAGGTTTTTATGTCGCGGAAAATTCCGGCTTCCCGCATGCGAGATGAGATCAGATCCGTACGCTGGCGCAGCACATCAAGGTCTGGACCCGACATCGAGTATTCGAGTTCAAAGTTGGTAAAGCCGCCACCGGATATCCACGGAACATCGGTCAGGGAAATATGGGTTGCTTCCGGAGCCGCCTTCAGCATGGCGGCGCGTGTCGCATCCATGATGGGAATGAACCCCACGTCTCGATCACCCTTGGCCGTTAAGGCAATGTAGAATGATGCCTGGTTGACGCGTTCCCGGCTGTCGCCACCCACCGTAAAAAAGACGGATCGGACGTTCTCCACCCGGCGGATTGATGCTGCCGCCCGGCTTGCGACTTCGCGCGTTTGTTCCACGCCTGCACCAAACGGCAACTCAAGTTGACCCAGAAATTCCGAACGATCAGCCCGCGTGTCAAAAGCGGATGGCACGAGGCCGGCGACAAAAACGCCAAGCATCATGGTGGCCCCGGCAAGCAGAACGATGATCCAACGTTGTGCGAGGGCAAAGTCAAGAATGCGGCCATAGATCGCTTCAAGGCGCACATAAGCATCATCGAAGAACTGACCGACCCGCCCAAGACTGCCGTCTTCGGTACGCTCGAGAAAGCGGGCGCAGAGCATGGGAGTAAGAGTCAGTGAGCACATGAGCGACACACCGACCGAAAACACGATTGCCAGCCCGTACTGGAAGAAGAAACGCCCTACAATGCCGTCCATAAATGCGATTGGGACAAACACTGCAGCAATGGACAGCGATCCTGAAAGAACCGCAGGGCCGACTTTCTTTACACCCAGTGATGCCGCCTGCATGGGTGGATGGCCGTCCTCAAGCTGGCGGTGGATGCTTTCCAGAATAACAATGGCATCATCAACCAGCAGCCCAACCGCAACGGATAGAGCCATGAGTGTCATCATATTGAGCGTGAAGCCCATCACGTAGAATGCAAAGAACGTGGAGACCAGGGCCGTTGGCATGGCAATGGCCACGATGGCGGTTGCACGCACCGACAGAAGAAAGGCCAAGGTGACGAGCACGACAAGGATGACGCCAAGCCCAATGTCGCCAAAGACGTCATTCACAGAATCTTCGATGAATTTGGACGTGTCTCGCGCCGCAAGAAGACGCACACCTTCGGGGGCTGTTTTCCTGATTTCAGCCAGTTGCGCCCGAATAGCCTGAGCCACCTCAACTGTGTTGCGACCTGACTGCCGTCGTACTTCGAGACTGACCCCCGGCTTTCCGTCCAATTCAGCGTAGGACCGCAGGTCTTCCATGCCGTCTTCAACGCGCGCAACGTCGCGCACCCGAGTGGGGCCGGTCTCACGGAATGCGACTACGATGTCGCCAAACTCTGCGATGTTCTGAACTTCGCCTTTGGTCTTGACCGAGAATTCTGATCGAAGACCGACCGTATCCAGGCGCCCTCCTGGGATTTCAGCGTGCTCGCGGCGCACCGCGTCGATCACGTCCTGCGCCGTCACGCCGTAGGCGCGCAGACGCACTGCATCAAGCCAGATGCGCACCTCCCGGTCACGACCACCTACAAGCCGAATGGAACCGACGCCGGGAACACGTTGAAGTTGCTCCTTCACAACGCGGTCTGCGTAGCGCGTGATCTCGCGCACAGGCATGTCGCCGGAAATCATGACCGACATGATCGGTTGAGCGTCAGGGTCTACTTTCTGCACGATTGGCTGTTCGGCATCGCCCGGTAGATCGCCGACTGCGAGTGAGACCTTGTCGCGCACATCCTGCGCTTTGACGTCCACATTCTCGTCGAGGCCGAACTCGATATTGACGGCGCTGTGACCTTCAGAGCTGATGGACCGCAAGCTCTCGATGCCTGAAATCGTGTTGACCTGTTCTTCAACAGAATCCGTAACTTCAGTTTCAATGGTTTCCGGTGCAGCCCCTTCAAGAAGGGTTGTAACCGAGACATAGGGAAACTCGACGCGTGGGAAGAGGTCAACGCCGATGCGTCCTAACGAGATCCAGCCCAGCACGACAAATGCGCCAACCAGCATGACCGCAAAGACTGGGCGTCGAATGGAAACATCTGAAATCCACATGGTCCTGCTCCCGCTTAAGCTGGCTCGTCGGTTGCGACAGCAGCGATGGGTTCTCCGGGGACCGACACAATCACCGGGTCATCCTCAACCAGAGTTCGAAGTCCCGGGCCTGACAGCACCTTGGTCCCCTGCGACAGGCCCTCCAGTACGACGACCCGTTCAGCGTCTAGCTGGGCGGTACGCACCGGCTTGCGTTTGGCAATCCCGTTTTCCTCTACGAAAACATATCGCTGTTCTTCAAAGCCAAGCACAGCGCCACGCGGAAGGGTGAGGACTTCACGGGCAGGTGGATAAATCATGGCACGGGCGAAGGAGCCCGGCTTAATGCGATAGTCGTCATTGGCGATGCCAATCCGCACTTGGATGGTGCGCTTCACTGGATCTATGTAGTCATTGATGCGGTGGACTTCGCTTTCAAACTCATCATTCAGACCGTCGATGATGACCTTGGCGCGGGTGCCAACCCCAAATTTTGACAGGTGGACTTCAGGGACATCCACGATGGCCGCAACGATGTGTATCTCCATGATCTGAACCACACCGGATGGTCCCATCATGCCGCCGCCCCCCATACGGGTGGCCATAAATGTTCCTTCATGCACATTGCGAGCGGTGATCACACCATCAAAGGGTGCTTTAACTATTGCGTCTTCCAAGGCCTGCTTGATCTGCCCGAGCTTCGCTTCTGCAATGCCAAAACGAGCCTGAGCTGACTCATGGGCGGCGCGGGACTTGTCAAGAGCACCGGCGGAGGCGTTACCACGCTTGTGCAGTTTGGAAATACGATTGAAGTCGCGGCTGGCCTGCTTTGCGGTTGCGGATGCGAGCTTCAATTCGTTTTCAAGCTCTGAGACTTTCAGCTTGAGTTCCGTGTCCCGCGTGCGGAAGAGAGGATCATCCTTTGAAACGCGCTGCCCGACCCGGACAAAGATCTCTTCAATGATGCCGTCAACCCGGGGACCAAGGTCTGTACTCTGCAGCGGAGCCATTGTGCCAGTCCCCACAATGGGCTGCTCAATGCTTATTTGCTCCACGACCGAAGATGCCATGATGACTGGATCTGGTGTTGTTTCCAGATTGGCAGCGTCACCGCCACCGTCACCACAGGCAGAAAGCGCAACCGCCAGTGCCGCCGCGCTTAGAAGAGATGCTCTGGTACTCGTCATCATCATGTCCCATTGATTCAAGCTGAATCGCCATCGCCAAATCTGTACTTTTGTATTCACGCATAATATATCCATGGATACAATATGCCGGTTCCTTTTTGATCCAGCCAAAACCGCCTGTATTGTCGGGAATGATGATGCCTAAAGCCGTTACCCACGCTGAGCGTGCCGCCGCAGACATGACAAACGAGCTCAGCCTTGAAGGTGAGTTCGCCTGGTCTGTCTACGATGTTCAACGGCTGATCGGCAGACTGTTCGACAGACGGATGCGTGAGATTGGCCTAACACAGGCGCAGGGTCGGGTGCTTGCCGCATTAAGGCGCAGTGACGGCCAAATTCAGACGGCCCTTGCTGACGTGTTGGATATGGAACGGGCACCATTGGGGAAGCTGGTGGACCGGCTGGAAGAAGCAGGTTTTGTAAGCCGTAAACCAGATGCACAGGACCGACGTGTCAAACGGGTCTATCTCACACCAAAATTCGCGTCGGTGGCTGCTGAAATGGTCTCTCTCGGTGAGGAGATATTTGACCCGGCACTTCAGGGGATCTCAGTTGCCGAGTTGGAGCGCATCACGACCGCTCTGCTGCACATCAAGACCAATCTCATGGCTCTTGATGAGGCCAATGGCGAAACAGCGACCTAACCTCTCAATAAGACCCTCAACCGCTTGCAATGCAGCATGACAGGCTGACGCTACGTCAAACCCGTTTGGGCGCGCGTAAACCCAAAAATGCCCTTTTCATAGCCTTGCCGCGCGCTAGTTTTTGCCTCAGAAAACAAGGGCTAGCGCTCTGTCGACAGTCGTCCGAGCGCCACACGAGGTTCAAACAAAGCAGACGCGCCGGTTCGGATTGACGGATTGTTCAAGCGCGCATGTATGAAATCAGCAGGGTTGAGGAAATAGATCATGAATTTTGATTTCTCCGATGACCAGAAGCTCCTGAAAGACCAGGCAGCAAAATTTCTGGCGGACAAATGCAAGCCGGAGGATGTGCGTAAAATCCTCGAGAGCGACGCGCCATATGACAAGACGTTGTGGCAGGGCTTGGCCGAGATGGGTTTCCTGGGAACAACTATCCCAGAAGCTTATGGTGGGCTTGGACTTGGCTACCTTGAGCTCTGCGTGATTGCGGAAGAACTAGGCCGCGCCTGCGCGCCGGTGCCGTTGTCATCATCTGTGTATCTCGCGTCCGAAGCGATCAACCGCTTTGGTTCTGAGGAACAAAAGCAGGCATGGTTGCCAAAGGTCGCATCCGGTGAAGCCATCGGGTGTTTCGCCTTTGCTGAAGGTGTGCAGGCGCCGACCGCGCGCACCATCACCACCACTTTGTCAGGTGGCAAGCTGTCGGGTACCAAGCTGCCTGTTGCCGATGGAGACGTCGCAGACTTTGCTGTGGTTGTTGTGAAGACAGGCTCCGGCACGAGCGAAGGTGACCTGTCACTTGCTCTGGTGGACCTGACCGGAGCCGGTGTCTCTCGCGAAGCCGTTTCCACAATTGATCCTACCCGTAGCCATGCGACCATCACCTTTGACGGTGCATCCGCAGATCTGCTGGGCAAGGAAGGCGAAGGCTGGTCGGCCACACAGGACGTCATGAACTGTGCAGCTGTCCTATTTGCGTTTGAGCAGCTCGGTGGCACTCAAGCAGCTCTGGAAATGGCAAAAGGCTATGCCCTGGATCGCTATGCTTTCGGTCGCCAGATTGGGTCTTACCAGGCCATCAAGCACAAGCTTGCCGACATGTATGTGAAGCTAGAGCTGGCCCGCGGCCATTGCTACTACGGCGCCTGGGCACTCTCCACAAACTCGCCTGAACTGCCGCTGGCAGCAGCTGGTGCACGCGTGGCGGCGACGGAAGCGTTCCGGTTCGCAGCGCAAGAGAACATTCAGACCCATGGCGGCATTGGCTACACATGGGAAGCCAACACTCAGTTTTACTATCGCCGTTCAAAACTTCTGGGCCTTGCCCTTGGCGCCGTTGGCGGTTGGAAAGAACGCATTGTGCGGCAACTGGAACAGCGCAACGCCGCTTAAGCACCTGCACTCAGAAATTTCGACAAACCAGGAGGTCCATTATGGATTTCGACGATACCAAAGAAGAAGCCGCCTTCCGCAAAGAGTGCCACGATTGGCTCTCACAGAATGCACGTCTCAAGTCAGCGTCAGGTGAGAACTCGCGCAATCGCAGCAACATGTCCGATGATGAGTTGGTGAAGCGCGCGAAGGAATGGCAGGCCAAGAAGGCTGCAGCTGGCTACGCACAGATCACATGGCCCAAGGAATGGGGCGGCCGCGGCGGCACACCCATCGAGTCTGTCATTTACTCGCAGGAAGAAGCCAAGTTCTCCGTGCCAGGTGGTGTGTTTGAGATTGGCCTGGGCATGTGTGTGCCGACCGTCATGACCTACGCGGACCCGGAAACCTGCAAGCGGGTTGTCGGCCCGGCTTTGCGCGGTGAAGAAATCTGGTGCCAGCTCTTCTCAGAACCTGCTGCGGGGTCTGACGTTGCGGGCATCCGCACAAAGGCTGAAAAAGACGGTGACGAATGGGTCATCAACGGTCAGAAGGTGTGGACGTCAGGTGCTCAGTTCTCTGACTTCGGCATCATCATCACCCGGACAGACCCCAACGTGCCCAAGCACAAGGGCCTGACCATGTTCTGGCTCGACATGAAGTCGCCAGGTGTTGAAGTGCGTCCGATCAAGCAGATGTCCGGCGATTCAGGCTTCAATGAAGTCTTCTTTACCGATGTTCGCGTAAAGGACAGTCAGCGTCTTGGTGAAGTCGGGCAAGGTTGGAAGTCAGCCATCACGACGCTCATGAACGAGCGCCTCGCTGTTGGCGGTGGTGCTGGCGCGGGTGACTTTGGTGAACTGCTTGCTCTGGCCCGGTCAACCGAGATGGAAGAGGGCGCAGCCATTGCCCAGTCATCTGTCCGTGAAAAGATTGCGGACTGGTACGTGGAAAGCCAGGGACTGAAGCTGAACCGCTTCCGCACCATTACAGCCCTTTCCAAGGGCACAGCTCCTGGTCCAGAAGCGTCAATCGGCAAGATCGTATCTGCGCCGAAGATGCAGGACCTCGCGGCCTTCGCCATGGACATGGAAGATATGGGCGGCATCATTACCGACCGTAGCATCGCGCCGCTTAACGGTGGTTTCCAGGCTCAATGGTTTGGTGCTGCAGGGTACCGCATTGCCGGCGGCACCGACGAAATCCTCCGCAACATTGTGGCGGAGCGTGTGCTTGGCCTGCCGCAGGATGTGCGTGTGGACAAGGACGCCGCGTTCAACGAACTGCCCAAGGGCAAGTAAGCACCCACACTTTGAAATTGAAGCGGCCCGGAGAGAAATCTCCGGGCCGTTTTGTTTTGGTGCCTAAAGAGGCATGACTTCGACGGTGTCACCTGCGTTGCAGGGCGGCGCATCAGGAAGACGCCGGATCAGCACATTGGCCTGCGACAGTGCTGCAAGATGGGATGAGTCCTGCTTGGCCATTGCACGTACGGGGCCGGTTGCCCCTTCACGAATGCCGCGCAGATAGGTCTCGCGATCACCATTGGCCTCAAGCGCTTCAGACAGAACCGCGGTCTCGAACCCAAGCGCCAGCGCAGTGGGTTGTCCAAGCAAGGTACGCAAGGCCGGAACCAGAAACAGCCGGGCGGTGACCATGGCGGATACAGGGTTGCCGGGAAGACCCAACACCGGCAAGTCACCGAGTTTGCCAAACCATGCTGGCTTGCCGGGCTTGACCCGAACTTTTTCAAAAATGAGCGTGCCGCCTTCTTCCGTGAAGACGCTTCGTAGGTGATCATGGTCACCGACGGAGGCACCACCAATGGTGATCAGCAGGTCAGCACCTTCCGCAGAGGCGAGTGCTTCGCGCACATCCTCCGGGTCATCGCGTGCAATGCCCAGCGACAGGGGTTGCCCACCGATCGAAAAGATCAATGCAGACAGCCCCGGTGTGCCGGAGTTGAAAATCTGATCGCCCTCTGGCGTTTCTCCCGCATGTACAAGTTCGTCGCCCGTTGCCAGAACAGCCACGCGTGGGCGCCGCATGACGGGGATGTTGCCAAAGCCGGCTGCTGCTGCGAGAGAAACTTTCGCCGGGCTGAGAATAGTGCCGGCATCCAGCAGGAGTTGACCATCCTCATAGTCAGAACCTGCGGGACGGACGTGACGACCGGGGTTTGCCAGATCATCCGTGGTCAGCGTGGTGCCGGATATCTCAACATTTTCCTGAATGACAACCTGGTCTGACCCTTCAGGAATGCGGGCGCCGGTCGAGACACGTACAGCCTGCATTTCACCAATGGGAGTATCGAGCCCGGCCCCAGCACGAGACTCACCGCGCAGGGTGAAAGTACCCTTGCCCAGGTCAGCGGACCGCACGGCATAACCATCCATTGCTGAGACCGCGGAGGGCGGCTGTGAGCGGTTGGCGACAACGTCCTGTGAGAGCGTCCGGCCAAAGGCACGGGCAGCTGTTACTGTTTCAGTGCTGAGGGAAGACAGCGCGGCAGCAATCTGCGCACGGGCTTCTTCAACTGAAATCATACGAAGAACTGAAATCTTACTTCTCGCCAAGCCGTGGAATCATTTCGATGAGATTACATGGCTTGTGAGTGTGGTCGAACTCAGCCTTGAGGACCTTCTCCCAGCCGTCCCGCACAGCACCACTTGAGCCAGGCAGAGCAAACAGGAATGTTTCCCCCGCGATGCCGGCAGTGGCGCGTGACTGCAGCGTTGAGACACCGACGCTTTCATAACTCACCATGTGGAACACGACAGAGAAGCCTTCGATCTCCTTGTCGTAGAACGTGTGGAAGACCTCTGGTGTGATGTCGCGCCCTGTAAGCCCGGTGCCACCGGTCGAGATCACGGCATTGATCGCGGGGTCATCGATCCACTGCTGCAGTTTGGCTGCAATAGCATCGCGCTCATCCTGCACAATAGCACGATCAACCACCTTGTGGCCCGCAGCGCCAATCTCTTCAATGAGGTAAGCCCCCGACGTATCGGTGCTTTCATCGCGGGTATCGGAAATTGTCAGAACGGCAAAGCCGACGACTTTGGGGGCTGCTTCTGTCACGGGTGAATTCCACTCTTAACTGTCAGGAAGCCGAACCATAGGGGAAGCTGCTTTGCAGCGCGAGACCGGAGGGAACAGTGATATTTGCAATACGCGTTTAGTCTTTATCTTCCAGATGAGATCCGCGCCGTTCAATATCCTTCAGGATCAATCGGGCATTTCGCATGTTTGATTTGAAGGCAATGTCAAAAATGTCGCCAAGCACCGGCACCGCACCTACAGCTGTATCCAGCAATGTGTTCACGGCCATGGCGGCTATCGTGCGTTTTCTGACCTTCACTCGAGATGCTTCCGCAAAAATATACCCCGCCAGTAAGAGCCCAATGGCATCGCCAATGCCGGGGATGAAGCCAAGCAAGCCATCTACTCCTAGCCGGACCTGTGTGCCCGGCAAGGGAAACTGAGCATCAAGCAGCTTGGCCAGCTTTGCGATGCGTTCAGCAGTCTCGCGCTCCTCGCCGGTCAGGCTGTCGGGAAGAATGATTTCCTGTTCCGGTACCCGGAGCATCTCGGCCATTGAAACAAATCCTTCGATGGTTCTTGAAACGGCGCGCACGCGCAGCATACGTCGGAAACCTTAGAGTTTACATGGTGTTGCGGGCACCGAGTTTGAAGTCCACGACGAACGCGACCCGAGTGTGCTGTAATGGGAGTGAAAGAAATACACATTCAACATTGAAGACAAGGAACAGAAAAATGGCGATCGATTTCGTAATTCCAGACGATGCCAAAGAGGTTCGTGCCCGCGTACGCAAATGGGTGCAGGACGAGTGCATTCCAGCGGAAAAACGCATGGCCGACGGCGAGGACTACAAGACAGTCCTGGCGGACCTCCGCAAGAAAGCGCGCGCGCAGGGCCTGTGGTTGCCATTCATGCCGAAGGAGTTCGGCGGTATGGGGCTTGGCCCGCTTTCCAATGCACTGGTCCAAATGGAACTTGGCCAAAGCCACCTTGGCGCATTGTCCATGAACTCGCAGGGCCCCGACGATGCAACCATGCTTACTCTGCTGGCTCACGGCACTGAGTTCCAGAAGGAAAAATACCTCAAGCCATTCCTGAATGGTGACAAGCGCGTCTGCTATTCCATGACGGAAAAAGCCGCCGGCGCTGATGCAACAGGTATGCAGACAACCGCAACGAAGGACGGCAAGGGGAACTACGTTCTCAATGGTGAGAAGTGGTTCTCAAGTTCAGCAAATGTTGCCGACATTGCGGTGGTGATGGCGAAAACAAATCCTGACGCTGCGCGCCATCAGCAGTTTTCGACCTTTATCGTTGAACTGCCCAATCCCGGCTACAAAATCATTCGCAACATCCCCACCATGGCGCACCACAGCGAAGTGGCGGAGCAAATGGGAGCTGCCCACTGTGAGATCGAGATCAAGGACCTTGTGGTTCCTGAGGAAAATCTACTCGGCGGCGAAGGACAGGGGTTTGCCATGGGGCAGCACCGTTTGGCCTACGGGCGTCTGCGTCATGGCATGCACAATGTCGCGATGGCACAGCGTGCGCTTGATCTGGCGACGGCGCATGTCACCGAGCGCTCGACATTTGGCAAAGGTCTGGAAGACAGGCAGGGCGTGCAGTTCATGCTCGCTGAGTGTGCAAGCCAGCTTTACATTGCCCGTCTCATGCTGATGCATATCGCGTACAAGGCGGAAAACGGTCTGGATATCCGCCAGGAAAACGGGATTGCCAAAGTCTTCCTCGCCAACATGGTGCACAAGGTGGTGGATACTGCCATTCAGCTGCACGGTGCCCTGGGGTACAGCACGGACACGCCATTGGCAGGTTGGTATACGGACATCCGGTCCCAGCGTCTGGTAGATGGTCCTGATGAAGTGCACAAATGGATCACCGGTAAGAACGTTATCCGCGCTTTCAAGAATGATGGCACCACAGCTGCTGCGGCTGGCGGTGACTTGCTTTAAGTAACTGACCACGATCTTGCACAGGCTGTTCCGGTCCTTCCGGAGCAGCCTGTGCTATTCTATCAATACTGCCGAGGTCTGCGGGACCCGCACGAATGTGCGAACGGGCATCTTGTTTGGGCATAGCCGTTGAATGGCCAAAGCTGATCACCGATTTAGCGTTGCTCCCATGATGGAGTGGACCGACCGGCACTGCCGCGTGTTCCATCGCTGCATGACGACGCATGCGCGCCTCTACACGGAGATGGTAACGGCGGCGGCGGTCATAAACGGAGATCGCGGGTATCTGCTTGGCTATTCACCGGTGGAACACCCGGTGGCGCTTCAACTCGGCGGGTCAGAGCCGGCAGAGCTCGCACAGGCCGCTCGAATTGGCGCTGACCTGGCCTATGACGAAATCAATCTCAATGTCGGCTGCCCGTCAGACCGTGTGCAATCGGGCAGCTTTGGTGCATGCCTCATGCGCGAGCCAGACCTTGTGGCGCGGTGCGTGGAGGCGATGAAGAATGAAGTCGACATTCCGATAACGGTGAAATGCCGCATAGGTGTCGACGATCAGGTTCCTGCGGATGTCTTGCCGTCTTTTGCTCGAACCATGCGGTCAGCTGGCGCCGATGCGCTCATCGTCCATGCCCGCATGGCGTGGCTTGATGGTCTGTCCCCCAAGCAGAACCGTGACGTGCCGCCGCTGGACTACCCACTCGTCTACGGGTTGAAGGCGGAACATCCCGACTGGCCCATAAGCATCAATGGTGGTGTGCAAACCCTTGAGGAAGTCGAGGAGCATCTCACCCACATGGATGGCGTGATGATGGGGCGCACGGCCTACAACGAGCCATATGTACTTGCGGCAGTTGATTCGCGCTTCTTCGGCAGCAAGGCCGCTGTTCCCAGTCGGCACCAGGTGCTGGAGAGATTCCTGCCATATGTGGAAACCGAGCTTGAAGCAGGTGCCCGACTTAACTCGATGGCCCGGCACGTGATCGGTCTGTTCCACGGCGCGCCGGGCGCAAGGGCGTTCCGGCGCTATCTGTCGGAGAACATGCACAAGAAGGGCGCAGGACCGGAGGTCCTGATGGCGGGTGCGCAGCTTGTTCCTGATCCTGATGAAGGTGTGGCAGAGAGAAAAGAACGTGCGTATGCGGCTGGCGACGTGTAGATAGCGCCCATCATGGATTTCGCCGGTATCGATTTTTCAGTTCTTCTGATCTTTGTCTCAGCTCTGGTTGCTGCAGGCCTGCTCGCGGGCCTTGTCGCCGGGTTGTTCGGTGTGGGCGGTGGCATCGTCATCGTGCCGGTGCTGTTTTATGTCTTCACTGCATTTGAAATTCCTGAAGCTGTGAAAATGCATGTGGCGGTAGGTACGTCACTCGCGACGATCATCGTCACGTCCATTCGATCTTTCCGAAGCCATCTCAAATCCGGCGCTGTGGATGTCCCGCTCCTCAAAAGCTGGATACTGCCCATTGTGGCTGGCGTGGTGACCGGCACGGCTGTTGCGGACATGATCGACGGCACCGCACTGACGCTTATTTTTGGTGTCATTGCTTTGGTGGTTGCAGCCAATATGGCGTTCGCCAAATCAAGCTGGAAACTGGCCGACGACATTCCCGGCCGCCCAGGACGTGATGCCATCGGTGGTATCATTGGATTCCTGTCGACTTTGATGGGGATCGGTGGCGGCACGTTCGGCAACACAGTCATGACGCTGTGTGGACGCACGATCCATCAGGCCGTAGCAACGAGCGCAGGGCTTGGCCTCATCATCGCTGTGCCGGCAACGCTTGGATTTATCGCCAGTGGATGGAATGAGGCGGGGACGCCGCCGGGATCAATCGGCTACGTGAACCTGATTGCCTTTGCCTGCATTGTGCCGGCCACCATCCTGATGGCCCCGGTCGGAGCGCGCCTTGCGCACAAATTGCCGCAAAAGACACTCAAGCGAGGCTTTGCTGCCTTCCTGGCGTTGGTGGCAATTCGGATGCTCTATGGTGTTCTTGTCGGTTAAGCGCCGATGATTGCCCACGCACCGGCAGAGGTCGCAATCAGCTTGTCACCCACACTGAAATCCCCCTGAGTGAAGACAATGCGTCGCCCCTTTTTGCGAAGGGTGGCGTTGCCTTCTACCCAGTCGCCTTCACGGGCACCGGCGATGAATTCTGTGTTCAGGTAGATGGTCGCAATGGGGACCCCGCCTGTGGCGTGAAAGACAACCGACCCCAGCAGCGTGTCAGCAACCGTGGACAGCATGCCGCCATGGAGCATGCCGTAAGGATTACAGTGGCGCTTCTCGACCAGAAAGCCGTAGCGCTGTTCCCCGTCCACCTGTTGAGGTGGCTTGTAGATCGGCCCGGCAAGTTTCTCGAAGGTGTCGTAGTCGAATGTGTGGATGGGCTTCCATCCGTCAGGAATTTTGCTCATCGGTTAAAGCTTCTGATCATATTCGCCGACTTCAGGATGCTGCGACAGCACCCCATCGATCTCTTCAAACATGGCGCGCAGATTTTCTTCGGATGCCGGGCTTTCCACGACAACGACCAAGCCCGGCTTGTTGGATGATGCGCGTACCAGGCCCCAGGTCCCGTCTTCAAGTGTCAGGCGAATGCCATTGACGGTGACGACGTCACGAATTTTCTGACCCATCAGTGTTTCGTCAGCCTCAAATTTGGCTGTGTAGTGTGCAACTACCTTGTCGACGACACCATATTTTTTGTCATCGGGGCAGTGGGGCGACATGGTGGGCGAGCCCCATGTCTTGGGGAGATCATTCTTGAGGTCAGCCATGCTTTTGTCCGGAGCACGGTCCAGCATGTCGAGCACGGCAAGGGCAGCAACACAGCCGTCGTCATAGCCACGCCCGATAGGTGTATTGAAGAAATAGTGGCCCGATTTTTCAAAGCCTACCAACGCGCCAAGCTCATGGCTGCGGCGTTTAATGTAAGAGTGGCCGGTCTTCCAGTAGTCCGTCGTTGCACCAAGTTTTTGCAACACAGGATCTGTCAGAAACAATCCAGTTGATTTCACATCGACAACGAATTTTGCGTTCGGGTGCTGTTGCGCAAGGTCACGCGCAAGCATGACGCCCACCTTGTCAGCGAAGATTTCCTCACCAGTGTTGTCCACCACGCCGCAGCGATCGCCGTCGCCATCAAACGCAAGACCCACATCTGCGTTGTGCTCAAGCACTGCATCACGCAATGCATGAAGCATTTCCATGTCTTCCGGGTTTGGATTGTAGCGTGGGAACGTATGGTCGAGGTCGCAATCAAGGGGGATGATTTCCGCACCGGTTGCCTTCAGCACATCCGGCATGAAAGCGCCCGCGGTGCCATTGCCGCAAGCAGCAACCACTTTGAGCTTTCGCTTGAGTTTTGGCCGGTCTGTCAGGTCCGCGATGTAGCGATCCCGCATATCGTCAACATATGCATAGCCGCCACCATCGCGGGATTTGCCTTCTCCACCAAGCACGATTTCCTTAAGGCGGCTCATTTCATCAGGACCAAAAGTGAGGGGCCGATTTGCGCCCATTTTGACGCCTGTCCAACCGTTCTCATTGTGGCTGGCGGTAACCATCGCAACGCATGGAACATCCAGCGCAAACTGCGAAAAATACGCGACGGGCGACAAAGCAAGGCCGATGTCATGAACTTTGACGCCAGCCGTCAGCAAACCCGTAGTGAGCGCTTGCTTGATGCTTGTTGAATAGGAGCGGTAGTCATGCCCGACGGCAATTTCAGGTTTGACACCGAGCTCGTGGATCAAGGTGCCAAGACCAAGGCCAAGTGCCTGAACACCTAACAGATTGATTTCTTTTTCAAACAGCCAGCGGGCGTCGTATTCCCGAAACCCCTGCGGGGCAACAAGCGGAACATTCTCATAGTCGAGGGTGTTTGGCGCGATATCTGCGCGGGGGGTCGGCAGCATGGTCAGGCCTCGTTTGGCTGGTGAATGCAATGGCGTTGGCTAGGGAGTAGCACGCAGCATGCCACCTTGCATCGGCTGTTTTTGGTGGGTTTTGATTGGCCTACTGCCGCAGAATGAGACGGTCACCGTCAAATTGCACTGCACTTAGTTCCCTTAGGAAGGACATGCCAAGCAGAGACTGGGACAGACCATCCCCTTTGGTGATGGAGGCATCGACATTGCGGACCGACAGCGAGCCAACCTTCACTTCGTCCAGGACAACGCGAGCTCCGGGGACTGTGCCATTTGCTGTGTTGTACAGGCGGTCAAACCTGAGCGTCGATGTGTCAACGCCCAGCCGGGCTGCGTCCGAGGCTGACAGCGCCACATCGCTTGCGCCCGTGTCCACAAGCAATTTCACGCTCGTTCCGTTGATCAATGCCTGAACATGGAAGTGCCCGTCACGGCTTGCCCGCAGTGAAACTTCGCCATTGCTCTGTTCAACCGGACTGGAGGGAACAATCTCTCCCATGAGCCTTTGGCCGAGCATTTTGAATTCGTTTTGAAAGGAGTATGCGGCCACAAGCACAATGCCGATGGCGATCCAGACAAGTGCCTGCTTGAGCGCGAGGCCAGCCCGCTCACGCCAGCCGACAATCACGGATGACCCAACCAGTGTCAGGAGAATGACCAGGTAGACCAGCCGCATCTGATCGTTTTCGTCATTCAGGCTGCCCGGGTTCATGACCACCAGAAGCAGAACAACAGCGCTGATCGCCAAGCCGCCAAGACCGATCCAGGTCCACTGATTGCGATACATCTCGTCACTCCCAAAGAAGCCGGTCACACGGATTCATCAATCGCCTATAGATGTGGGCAACAGTATGAGCAAAAGACTACGATTTTACTTGGTGCAATCAGGACAAGTAATTATCTGTCTACCGCTGTGATACAAATGGTATTACGCCAAATTTGTGTGTTTAAGGTGTCGTTTTGACCAGTGGGCCTACCCAAATGAGACCAGCTGCCGGCGTTTTGCCAGGCGAGATGCGGCAGCGCTTTGGCCTGCCGGTCTTCGACGCCGGCTGGGTGTGGCTTGCAGGTGCTGGGCCCGGCGATCCCGGATTGCTGACCCTGCATACGGTTCATGGGCTCGCGGAAGCTGATGCGGTCGTTTACGACGCGCTGGTGGATGAGCGGATTCTGGCGCTGGCTAAGCCGACGGCTGAGCTGGTTTTCGCCGGTAAGCGCGGTGGCAAGCCCAGCCCCAAGCAACGCGATATCTCGGATCGCCTGATTGAGCTCGCACGCGAAGGCAAGCGTGTGCTGCGCCTCAAAGGTGGTGACCCCTTTGTTTTCGGACGAGGTGGTGAAGAGGCGCTCGCGCTGGTCGGTGCGAAAATTCCATTTCGGGTGATCCCTGGCGTCAGCGCAGGCACCGGTGGATTGGCCTATGCCGGGATTCCCGTCACCCACCGGGAAACCAATCAGGCCGTTACCTTTGTGACGGGACACAGCGCGGCAGGCGACGTCCCTGATGGCATGGACTGGCAGGCCATCGGCAAAGGGTCACCTGTGATTGTCCTGTATATGGCCATGAAACACCTTGGCGTCATTGCGGAACGTTTCTTGGAGGCCGGACGCGCTCCAACGGACCCGGTTGCGGTGGTCAGCAATGCCTCAACTCCCAATCAGCGGGTTTTGGAAACCACACTGGCCCGCGCTGCTGCTGATGTTGCAGCAGCTGGTATGGAAGCGCCTGCAATCATTTGCATCGGTGAAGTCGTTCGTCTGAGACAGGGGTTGGATTGGCTTGGCGCCCTGACCGAGGGGCGGATCCTGCATCCTGACCCGTTGAGTGAGACCTCAGATGCTCATGAGGATGGCAAGGGCAAGCAGCGCCCAAACCTCGCCTGATTGCTGCAATGCCAGGGGCAGCGGCAGGACCTCTGATTCAATTTCCCGTGCCAGCATCCGTGGTGCCCCCCAAGCGCCAATGGCAGCCCCTCCAACAGCAGCTGCACCCGGCAGAATGCCAAGGGTAAAGAGCGCAACAAGCAACGCAATGATGATGGCGCTGGTTGCAGGCCCCAGCTCACGACCATTCCCCTCATCCATGTCTTCTTCGGAAATTTCGGTGCCGTCCGGTGGCAGGATCACAACTTTTGGATCTGCCATAGGTGGCGCCGGCATCACCCCGTTCTCAACATCCTCGTCTTTTGGAGGATTGGGCTCAAAAAGAATCGCAGCCGCATGTGAAAGGGCACCGGCCGCAGCAAGCGAGACGACCACCATGTGAGGCCCGCCATCCGGCGTGGACGGATTGCCGATAACATAGATCGCCGCAAGCTTGATCATTGTAGCAACCAGGAGAGGACCGGCTGCGCGCTGCCCATGATCATCCATGTGTCCACCGATGAGAATGAGCGCCGCCACACTCAAAACCGTGCAAACTGCCAGAGGTAGGCCGACGTCGTGTGCCGCGAAAAACACGCCGCCAGCTGCCAGCCCAATCAGCGCGCCAATCACAGGATAGGCCCGGCGTACCCGTGGGTCCAATGCAATGGCAGCAGATGGATGGGGGAGCGGCAAGCGGGTAAGAGTGGCAGCTGCCGAGTGCAAATCCTGCCACCAGGCTTTGATGGTCCAAGCATCATCTGCGGCGTGGTAGGGATCGCTCATAGCTTGCAGTCAGACATCATCAAAGGCTATTACCGACATAATTGTAAGTTATGTGATGAATTGGCATCACAGAAAACGTCGCGTCAAGGTGACCCTAGCGGGGTGGTGGTGGATGCGCCACACAGGCGCAGGGGAGTCAGTTTTCTTGAAACACGCACAATCGGAGCTAATATCCCCGCAACGGTGACGCGTGTTCACTTTTTGATAAATGGGTGCGGCCGCAACCTCAATGCGGACGGTCGGCCTTACTGCGCCCTGGAGGGAGTATCATGGATATTGAGTTCAGCCCGGAAGACCTGGCATTTCGCGACGAAGTTCGCGAGTTCATCAAGGGAAATTATCCGGAATATCTGCGTGAAAAGAAATCACGGCAGGACATGAGCAAGGAAGACATCCTTGCGTGGCACAAGGTGCTTCACAAAAAGGGTTGGGTCGCTCCTCACTGGCCAAAGGAATATGGCGGTACTGAGTGGAACGTCACACAGCGCTACATCTGGGGTGAAGAGAATGCCCGCGCGGAAACATCTCCGCTGCTGCCATTCGGCCTCTCCATGGTTGGCCCTGTGATTTTCAACTACGGCAACGAAGAGCAGAAGGCGAAGTATCTGCCGCGCATCCTGTCTGGTGAAGATTGGTGGTGCCAGGGCTATTCAGAGCCAGGTTCAGGTTCTGACCTTGCCAGCCTGCGCACCCGTGCGGTTCGCGATGGTGATGACTACGTGATCAACGGCAGCAAGACCTGGACAACGCTTGCCCAGCACGCTGACTGGATGTTCTGCCTTGTGCGCACAGACACGGAAGTTAAGGCACAGGAAGGTATTTCCTTCATCCTCATCGACATGAAGACACCGGGCATCACTGTGCGCCCGATCATCACGATCGATGGCGGCCACGAGGTCAATGAAGTCTTCCTTGAAGACGTTCGTGTCCCCGCTGAGAACATGATCGGTGAAGAGAACAAAGGCTGGACCTATGCCAAGTTCCTGCTCGGCAACGAGCGTTCCGGCATTGCTGGTGTGGCACGTTCCAAGAAAGCGATTGAGCGTCTCAAGACCATTGCCGGTGCAGAAACCGTCGATGGCGAGCCGCTGATCAAGACGGACAGCTTCAAGCGCAAGATTGCAGACCTTGAAATTGACCTGACGACGCTGGAATTCACCGAACTGCGGACACTGGCTCAGGAAAGCAAAGGCAAGGGTCCCGGGCCGGAAAGCTCGATTCTCAAGATCAAAGGCACAGAAATCCAGCAACGCATCACGGAACTGACCGTGGAAGCCGTTGGCAACTATGCCAATCCATATGCCGCCCCGAATGGCGAAGGCTCCAACGAGCTGCCTGGTCCCGACTACGCACTAGGCGTGTCACAGGGCTACTTCAACATGCGGAAAACGTCGATTTATGGCGGTTCCAACGAGATTCAGCGCAACATCATTGCGAAAGCAGTGCTGGGGCTCTAATCACTACGTCGAACAGTTTTGTTTCCGGGAGGCGATAGGATTATGGTCCCACCGCCTCCCGGCGACGGACATCATATGAATTCACATTTTGACTCGACGGGCCGCGTCCAAGTGGCTCGCGTAAAACAACCTGAAAACAGGAAGGACGCCTGAGCAATGGATTTTTCCTTCTCCGAAGAACAGACCCTACTGCGCAACTCCGTGGAACGGTTCGTTCAGGACAAGTACGACTTTGATACCCGCCGTAAGATCACAGCCAGCGACGAAGGCTTCAGCCGTGAGAACTGGCAGCAGATGGCCGAACTTGGCCTGCTGGCAGCGCCGTTCTCTGAAGAGCAGGGCGGCCTTGGCGGCGGCCCCATCGACGTGATGGTGCTGATGGAAGAATTCGGCAAGGGCCTCGTTGTCGAGCCGTTCATTCCAACGGTGGTGCAGGCGGGCGGTTTCCTGCGTCGCGGCACCCCGGCTCAGATCGAAGAGCACATTCCAGGCATCATTGCAGGCGAAACCATCTGGGCATTCGCTTACGCAGAGCCTCAGGGGCGCTACAATCTGGCGGACCTCACAACAACCGCTGCCAAGGATGGCGACGGCTTTGTGATCAACGGCAACAAGGCCGTGGTGCTTGGCGGTCCTTGGGCGGACAAGCTCATCGTTACAGCCCGCACATCAGGCGGTCAGCGCGACGAAAAGGGCGTTACGGTCTTCATCGTCGACAAATCAGCAACCGGTGTCACCACGCGTGACTATCCAACCGTTGATGGCTCTCGTGCCTCGGAAATCACTTTCGAAAACGTCAAGGTCGGTGCAGATGCTGTCATCGGCGAAGTCGACAATGGCCTGCCGCTTGTTGAGCAGGTATCTGACGAAAGCATCGCCGCTCTTGCTGCTGAAGCATGTGGCTGCATGAAGATGCTGGTCGATGACACCGTTGAGTATTGCAAGACGCGTAAGCAGTTCGGCATGCCAATTGGTAAGTTCCAGGTCCTGCAGCATCGCATGGTCGACATGTTCATGAACCATGAGCAGTCAGTGTCCATCAGCTACATGGTCAACCTGAAGCTCGGCGAAGGTGACGTTGAACGCACAAAAGCTGCCTCAGCTGCCAAGGTGCAGATCGGCAAGGCGGGTCGGTTCGTTGGCCAGCAGGCTGTGCAGCTGCACGGCGGCATGGGCATGACCGACGAACTGCGCGTGGGTCACTACTTCAAGCGCCTGACCATGATCGATACCCAGCTGGGCAACGTCGATTATCACCTCAAGCGCTACGCCGACGCTGCATAAGGCTAAGGCCTGATAATGTGACAACTAAGAATGGCCGCTCCTTTCAGGAGCGGCCATTTTTGTATCTACTGACATGAAGCAATCGAATTGGATCAGACTATGGCTGAGAAAAAGAAGGTCTGCCTCGTAACAGGTGTCGGCCCGGGTACAGGTGCTTCGCTGGCAGAAAGGTTTGCCGTCGGAGGATATGACGTTGCGATGCTAGCCCGTTCCACGGACCGACTGCGTGAGATTGAAGGCAGGGTGGCCGGTACGCACACATATGCATGTGATGTGTCTGATACGGACAGCCTGGCACACACGATAGAATCGGTCAGTGAGGATTTCGGCGTGCCATCCGTCGTTGTTCATAATGCGGTGGGGGGTGCCTTTGGTAGCTTCCTCGACATCAAACCAGAGGTTCTGGAGCGGAACTTTCAGGTCAATGTGATGGCATTGCTCAACATCTGCCAGCAGGTGGTGCCATCGATGATCAAGGCCGGTGAGGGTGTTGTGATGGCGACCGGCAATACGTCTGCCTATCGCGGCAAAGCCAACTTTGCGGGCTTCGCACCCACCAAGGCGGCGCAGCGCATTCTACTCGAAAGCGTTGCGCGGGATGCTGGTCCTAAGGGTGTGCATGCAGCGTATGTGGCGATTGATGCCGTTATTGACGTGCCATGGGCACGTGAGGCGATGCCTGATCAACCAGACGACTTTTTCGCAAAGCCGGTCGATATTGCTGAGGAATGCTTTCGTGTCGCGCATCAGCCGCGTTCAACATGGACATTCGATACAGTCATCAGGCCATTCGGTGAAAACTGGTAGTTATCCAGTACGCGCCTAGGCGGTATCGCGCACTGGCTGAAGTTCATTTTGGATCAGCCGTGCCCGCGGCAGAACCGCGGTTGCGCGCGTGCCTTTGCCAACCGCACTTTGAAGGTCCAGGAAGCCGCCATGGGCGTGGACAAGACCGCTAACGATAGCGAGACCTAGTCCCGTGCCACGTTCGCCTGTGCGTGATTTGGAGTTACCCTGAGTAAACGCCTGCATGACCCGTGCAAGCTCATCTTCGTCCATCCCGCAACCGGTATCAGCAACACCAAACGCGACTGAACCGTCGCTTTGGATGTTTGCAAACAAAGTGAGGCTGCCACCGTCATCGGTGAACTTAAGGGCGTTGGACATCAGATTGAGCCACAACTGACGAACCGCGCGATTGTCTGCGAGGATGCGCGGATGGTGTTTGGGTACGTCCAGCACAAGCGAGATGCCGCGTTTCTCGGCCGGGATCTCGATCATGCGGGCGCATTCCCTGGCGACTTCAGATAGGTCGACAGGTTCTTCCGTCAGTTCCAGTCGCCCGGCTTCGATGCGAGCAAGATCCAAGACATCATCAATCAATGACAGCAAGTGGCGGCCGCTGCCGTGAATGTCTTCCGCATATTGTTTGTAGTTGTCGTGCCCAAGCTCACCGAAAGTCTCGCCGCGCATCACATCCGAAAAGCCAATGATGGCGTTCAACGGCGTGCGAAGCTCGTGGCTGATACTTGCCAGAAATGCCGATTTTGTCTGGCTGGCTTCTTCAGCTTCAGTGCGGGCATGTTCGGCAGTCGTCTTTTCCGTCTCAAGCTTGGCGATGAGAGCATCTTTCTCATCCCGCAAAGTCAGCATGTCAGTGGAGGTCTTGTTGATGCCTTTGGCCATTGAATAGAGGAAGTAGGTGTAGACCGCAGCGACACAGCCGATGGCCATCAGCAGGGGGTCGCCGCTCAAAATAGGTCGAAACACTAGGGCTGCCGCAGGTACAAACAAAGATGAGTACATCAGTGGCAAGTAGATTGAGGAGTGACCCACGGCCATAGCCAGATGTGCCGCCATAACGCCGAGCAAAAAGGCGTTGTTGAGCACGTCTCCGGGCACCCAAAACCACAGCACCATTGATGCCCAGCTCAGTTCTGAGAAAAGATTGAGTCGAACGACAGTCTTCGACCATCGCTCGAAGGCCTTAGGCTGGTTGACCGGCGGTTGCTTGGTCTTTGCCACATAGTAAAAGGCCAGATAGCTGCCAGCGGTCACAACAAACCAAAGGGCTGCCGCCAAAGGCGTCGTCCAGAAGACTAGAATACCACCGACACCGGCCATCAGGAGAGGCACTAGTTTGCCAGACGAGGCCATGTTCTGGACGAAATAGTCCAGCTGCGAGCGTGTCGCGCTTCGGGGAATATGGGTAGGGGACAAGGTCACGACCTGTCGCTCCGGGAAATCAATTTACAAATGGGCAGCGCTCGAAAGCCTGCCCGTACTTCTTGACTATGCATGTAATGTGTTAACAACCGCTTCGCTGAGCCGCGTTCAGGCGCGCAAATGCCGCACTTTCCAGCAAAAAACCCAGAGGAAATACCCATGACCGCTTCGCCGCTGCTTCTCGACATTGATGGCCATGTGGCCACGTTGACTATCAACCGGCCTGACAGCCGCAATGCCTTGGGCGAGGCTGAGGATGGACCGGCATTCGCCGAAGCTGCTGAGCAGATTAATGGCAATATCGATATTCGGGCGGTGATCCTGACCGGTGCGGGAAAAGCCTTCTCGGCTGGCGGGAACATCAAGGCGATGAACGACAAGGCTGGAAGCTTCGCCGGCGCTGGTGTGGACATCGCGCGGGGTTACTACACCGGTATCCACCGCATCGTGAAATCCCTGTGGTCACTGGAAGTGCCTATGATTGCGGCGGTCAATGGTCCTGCCATCGGTCTGGGCAATGATGTTGCGTGTCTGGCAGACACCCGAATTGCCTCGGACAAAGCCATTTTTGGCGCAACTTTCCTCAAAATCGGCCTAGTGCCTGGCGATGGTGGTTCCTGGTTGCTTCCACGGGTGATTGGCACCGCACGGGCTGCCGAACTGTTCTTCACTGGCGATGTAATCGACGCTGAAACAGCCTGCCTGTGGGGTCTCGTAAGCCGCGTTGTGCCACATGATGACTTGATGGCCGAAGCCCGCAAACTGGCAGACAAAATGGCCGGCCAGCCGCCGCACGTGCTGCGCATGACAAAGCGGCTGATGCGGCAAGGCATGACCACAACATTTGATCAAATCATGGATATGTCGGCCAATATGCAGGCTTTGGCGCACCACACGGACGATCATGCAGAGGCTGTTTCTGCCTTTATTGAGAAGCGGACGCCGACTTACAAAGGTCAGTAAGTCAGGCCCACAGTGCACCCACGCCAAACCACTTTGCATTTTTGCCAAATAATAGCCGTCATGGGGATTTGCCCCCTGACGGTCAGGGACATAAAGTCCCGGCAACGCAATTTACAACTTTGAAAACAACACAAATCCCAAGGGAGAATTACCATGGCCGCAGTTGGCATTGTTGCAACGCTCACTATCCAGGCTGGCAAGGAAGCTGAATTCGAAGAAGTGTTCAAAGGTCTTCGCGAGCAGGTGCTGGCAAATGAGCCGGGCTGTGAAATGTATGACTTTTACAAGTCCAAGGCTGACGCTTCGAAGTACGTGATCATGGAGCGCTACAAGGACGATGCTGCCCTCAAGGCGCACGGTGAGTCAGATCATTTCAAAGCAGCTGGCCCCAAGCTTGGCGCGGTTCTCGGCGGGGCACCCGTCCTCGATTACCTCGACCCAGTTGCCTAAGCACACCCAATTTTGACAACGGCAAGCTGACCGCAAAGGTCAGCTTGCCGAATTCGCCTGACAATCAGTGTACAGA
The DNA here is from genome assembly GCF_040362765.1 of Pyruvatibacter sp. HU-CL02332. Classification (NCBI taxonomy): domain Bacteria; kingdom Pseudomonadati; phylum Pseudomonadota; class Alphaproteobacteria; order Hyphomicrobiales; family Parvibaculaceae; genus Pyruvatibacter; species Pyruvatibacter sp. HU-CL02332. The sequence goes on along the minus strand of NZ_BAABWK010000002.1, from coordinate 770,148 downwards.
ACAGGAGCCGATCCATGGATCTGAGTTTCTCCAAAGAAGATGACGCATTCCGCGAAGAGGTTCGCGCCTTTATCGCAGAAGCATTCACCGATGACCTTCGTCGCAAGATGTCACTCACCAAGAATGGCTACCTGGACAAGGAAGACCACATTCTGTGGCAGAAGCGCCTGCACGCGAAAGGCTGGGCTGCGACGCACTGGCCCGAAGAGCATGGCGGCCCGGGTTTCACTCCGAGCCAGCATTTCATCTACGACAGCGAAATGTCTGCTGCAGGCGTGCCGCTGGTCGTGCCGTTCGGCATCCGGATGGTTGCTCCGGTTATCATGAAATTTGGCTCCGAAGAGCAGAAGAAGAAATATCTCCCGGATATCCTCGCCACCAATGTGTGGTGGTGTCAGGGCTATTCTGAACCAGGCTCCGGGTCTGATCTCGCGTCATTGCAGATGAAGGCTGAGGACAAGGGCGATCACTATCTGTGCAACGGCTCCAAGATCTGGACCACCCAGGCACAGCACGCTGACATGATTTTCTGCCTTGTGCGCACCAAGAAGATGGAGAAGCGTCAGGACGGCATTTCGTTCCTGTTGATCGACATGCACACCCCGGGTGTGAAGGTTGAACCACTGGTCACACTGGATGGTCCTGCGGAAGGCAAGCAGGAAATCAATCAGGTGTTCTTCGAAGATGTGAAGGTCCCCAAGGACAACCTCATCGGCGAAGAGAACAAAGGTTGGACCTACGCCAAGTACCTGCTCGAGTTTGAACGAGGCAATGCATACGGTCCTGGTCTCTACCGGTCGCTTGGCAAGGTCAGGAAGATCGCTGCCGATACCAAGATCAATGGTGAGACGCTGGCTGACCAGCCTCACTTCAAGGCCAAGGTCAACGACATCGAAACCCAGATTCGCGCCATGGAGTTCACAGAGCTGCGTATCTTCTCCGCGATGTCCAATGGACAGAATCCGGGCCCGGAATCGTCGATGCTCAAGTGCCGCGGCACGGAGCTTCAGCAAGCGATATCTGAGCTGGCTCTTGAAGGCATCGGCTACTACGGCATGCCGTTTGTCGAGGACACTTTTGCGCTCAAGAACGAAGAAGTGGTGGGTCCGGACTACGCGCCGGTCACTGCGCCCTACTACTTCAGTCTGCGTAAAGCATCGATTTATGCGGGGTCCAACGAGATCCAGCGCAACATCATGGCAAAGGCAGTGCTGGGGCTCTAAGCCTTAACCACTTGCTAACAAATGAAGCCGGGGCAGCGATTTGCCCCGGCTTTTTTGTTGTTTGTACACCATCAAATTTTTAACCCGTCAGGGTCAATAATTCCCACCATGACGCGCTGGGAAACATTCCGCCATGCCCTGTGGGGCAAGCCTCGCACCAAGGCTGAACTCGACGAAGCTATTGCCGGCGTCGAGAACTATCTTGATGTGCACAAGTGGGATCTCCTTAACTCAGTTCTTTTTGCAGGTCTGCTGGCAGTAGCCTTCTGGTCTGTGGGTCTCGGCCTTGAAGCCATGATCTGGGCCATCGCTGTGATAATCGCAGAAATTGCCTTTTCCGTTGTCCGGCTAAAGCTCAGCCGCACGCGCACATCAGTTCGCAATGTACACAGGCGCACATCGATCTTGCAGCTTGCCTCGCTTGGCACCCTGTTGATCTGGGCGCCGGGCCTGCTGTTTGGCATGGGAACAAACGATCCCATGTGCACGACGCTTGTGCTACTGGCCTGGGCCGGATCGCTCATGGTGGTGACCAATCAAAACGGTGCGATCCCGAGAATTGCCATAACCAGTGGGGCGGTGCCCGGCCTGCTGATTGTTACGGTCCCGGCCTTCTATGCAGACCGACCTGCGGACATTGCGCTTGCGGGCCTTGCCATCATCCTGGTGATGCTGGTGGCTCGCAACACGATTGCTAATTTGCGTCTGAGCAGGAGCGTCTTCATTGTCCAGGCGGACAAGGATGAACTTATTGGCGAGCTGGAAATTGCACGTCGGGCTGCTGAAGCAGACAGGCGGCGTGCGGATCAGGCAAACAAGGCCAAGACCGAGTTTCTGGCGATGATGAGTCATGAAATCCGTACGCCGATGAACGGCATGCTGGGAATGGCTCAGATGCTTCAGCGCGGCGACCTGTCTGAAGAGCAGCAAATCTACGCCCAGACAATTGTGGAATCCGGTGACAACTTGCTGGCGCTTCTCAACGACACGCTTGACCTGTCGCGCATCGAAGCTGGCCGGATGTCTCTTGATGCGGATGAAGAAGATCCCCGACGTATTGTCGAAGGTATTGAATCCCTCTGGGCGCCACGCGCGCGCGATGAGGGGCTTGACTTCAAGGTGGACGTCGATCCATCAGTCCCGGCCCGTGCGGAGTTGGACAGCCGTAAAGTCCAGCAATTGCTGACGAACCTTGTGGGCAACGCTGTGAAGTTTACGTCCTCCGGCTTTGTCGCCGTGGCAGTTGCCGCTCCAAGCGACGGCAATTTGCGCTTTGAAGTGTCTGATTCCGGCCCCGGTATTCCACCCGAGGCCCAGAAGCGCATTTTTGAAAAGTTCACACAGGCGGATGCTTCCACCTCACGCAGCTATGGTGGGTCAGGCCTCGGGCTTACCCTTTGCCAGGAGTTCGCTCACTTGATGGGCGGCACTATTCACGTGGAGAGCACGGTTGGAGAAGGTTCGACTTTCGTCGTCGAGATTCCATGCCGGTTCTTCGCGGCATACGTGCCGACCGAGGAAGCTGCAGCTCCCACCAAACCCGAGATAAGTCTCGATGACGCCCTGAATACTGCTGACGGGCCGCTGCGTGTGCTTGTCGCGGATGATCACCCGATCAATCAGAAGCTCATGCGCGCCTTCATAGAGCGTTTTGGCTATCAGTACGAGATTGTTGAGAACGGACGTCAGGCTGTGGATGCCGTGGCGTACGGAAACTTCGATGTGGTGCTGATGGATGTCCAGATGCCAGTCATGGATGGTATCACGGCGACGGCGGAAATACGGAAACTGCCAAGTGGTAGGGGCAAAATTCCCGTTCTCGCGATCACCGCAAACGCGATGGCAGGGCAACGCGAGTCATATCTTGAGCAAGGCTTTGATGGATATGTGTCCAAGCCGCTTGATACTGCACTGCTGCAGGCTGAAATTCTTCGCGTGACTGGGGATGATCCTGCCGCAGAAGACAAAACAGCCGCGCATGCCTGAGGCACACGCGGCTGCTTGATTTCTTGATCAGGCTGTTGGCTTACTTGCCGGACGCCTTTTCAAAGAACTTGCCAGTCTGCTCGCCACCCATGAAGAACGGCTTGGAGTTTGAGAAGTCTGTGATCTGGTCCCAGTTTTCCAGAACCTTCTCAGCTGTGAGGTCATCACGGCCCACATAAACGCCATCAGCTTCCACAACCTGGGCCGCTGCGAAGACGCCAGCACCTGCGCACAGGATGGTACCTGTTGGCGCGTCGTCGCTGACGAGGATCATCACGCCGGGAGATACGAATTCCGGCTTCAGCATGGCTTCTGCTTCAGGTGGCATCAGGTTTTCAGTCATACGCGTAAAGGCAACCGGTGCCAGCGTATTGACCTTGATGTTGTCCTTCTGACCTTCGATCTTCAGCGTGTTCATAAGACCCGCAAGACCAAGCTTCGCAGCGCCGTAGTTGGCCTGGCCAAAGTTGCCGTAGAGACCTGAGGACGAGGACGTCATCATGATGCGGCCATACTGCTGCTCTTTCATGATCGGCCATACTGCCTTGGTCGCCTTGGCAGAACCTGCAAGGTGCACATCAACAACCAGATCCCAGTCTTTCTGGTCCATCTTCGCGAAGCTCTTGTCGCGCAGGATGCCGGCATTGTTGATGAGGATGTCGATGCGGCCGAATGCGTCCATCGTCTGCTTGACGAGGTTTGCAACGCCAGCATCGTCTGTGACGCTTGAGCCGTTGGAAATTGCTTCGGCGCCAAGGGCTTTGATTTCTTCAACGACCTTGTCAGCAGCTTCAGATGATCCGCCTGAGCCATCCACGGACCCACCAAGATCGTTGACCACGACCTTGGCACCGCGACGGGCGAGCTCAAGAGCGTGACACCGGCCAAGGCCACCGCCTGCACCGGTTACGATTGCAACCTTACCTTCGAACGAAATAGTCATGTTCTGATTGATCCTCTTTTTGGCCGATATGCCTGAGTTGTTGAGGGAGTGCGGCACCCGGCACGGGCACCGCAAAAAATGCTGGGGAGGTTTTGCAATGCCCGCCATGTGGGGTCAAGCTGCACGCCTACGTCTAATTTCGCCCCTCTGATCGAGGGCGGGGCAATCCGGGGACCTTATCTATGGATTTTTTGGTGCTGCAGAGCCTTTTCGGCCTGCTGGTATTCGTCGGGCTGGCGTGGTGCCTGAGTGAGAATCGGCAAATTTTCGCCTGGAAAACAGTCCTGGCGGGCCTGATTGCCCAACTTGTAATCGCGCTTTTGTTTCTACGCGTACCGTTTGCCCACCAGGCCATGCTTTCCCTGAACGGGCTTGTCGATGCCTTGATGGCGGCAACACGTGCTGGAACATCATTCGTCTTTGGATATGTCGGTGGCGGGGATGCCCCCTTTGAGGTTACCAACCCGGCCGCCGGCTTCAGTCTGGCCTTTCAGTCGCTTCCCATCGTGCTTGTGGTCTCCGCCTTGGCCGCCCTGCTGTGGCACTGGCGCATTTTGCCGATAGTCATTGGAGCGCTTTCGGCGGTTCTGCGGCGTACTTTGAATATCGGCGGCGCGCTGGGGCTGGCGTCTGGCGCAAACGTTTTCATGGGAATGGTCGAGGCGCCCATTCTCATTCGGCCTTACCTGGCACGTCTTTCGCGCTCGGAATTATTTGCATTGATGTCAGTGGGGCTCGCGACCGTGGCGGGAACGGTGCTGGTCCTTTACGCCAGCGTTATAGGCGCGCGAGTTGACGGCGCGCTGGGGCATATCATTGCCGCGTCATTTATCTCGCTACCTGCCGCCATCATCATCGCGCGCATCATGGTTCCTGAGACGACACAGGGCACATCTGTAGGCAATGATGCGCCAAGCCTTGAATACCGAGGCAGCATGGATGCTATCGTGCAGGGAACAACCAGCGGACTGCAATTGATGCTCGCCATCGCGGCAATGCTCATTGTAGCTGTTGCGCTGGTGGCTCTTGCGGACATTACCCTTGGTATTCTGCCAGACGTCGCTGACGCACCTTTGACTCTGGAGCGTGTGTTCGGGTGGCTGTTTGCCCCCATCGTCTGGTCTATGGGCATTCCCTGGAGCGAAGCGGGCAATGCCGGGTCGCTGATGGGCATCAAGACGGTACTGAATGAGTTTCTTGCTTATCTCGCCCTTACCAATCTGGAACCGGGTGCGCTATCTGAGCGCTCTCAGCTTATCATGGTCTATGCGTTGTGTGGATTCGCAAATCCCGGCTCTGTTGGAATCATGATTGGCGGATTGACCAATCTGGTTCCTGAACGCCGTGATGAAATCATCGGCCTTGCCGGCAAAGCGTTTGTCGCCGGGACGCTTGCTACCTGCATGACCGGTGCAGTGGTCGGTGTCGTGTCCTAGGCGGCTTTCGCAAGAGCAAATGCATCTGCAAGAAGCTCATAGGACCGGACCCGATGGGCATGATCATGGGTGATGGTCACAAGAGCGAACTCTTCGACATCATGTTCGCTCTCCAAGGTGAGCAGCTGGGCCTTGACCTGTTCTGGTGTGCCGGTCATTCCGCGGGCTTCAATTCCCTTGATGATCTCTTGTTCCTCATCCGTATACGGATAGGAAAGTGCATCTTCGATTGTCGGGAAGGGCCCGGGTTTGCCCTGCATCATCCACAACACCCAGAGATTGCGGCTTGCGCATATCCGGCGCGCTTCATCTTCTGTTTCGGCCACCATGACCGACACGCCCATGGACGCACGTGGGGTCTTTAAGGTGCGGGAAGGGCGGAAGTGTCTGCGATATGTCTCGAACGCACGATCAGGCGATTCCGGATTGATGAAATGCGCATAGCAGTAGCTCAGGCCGAACTGGGCTGCATGCATGGCGCTATCACCACCCGAGCCAAGCAGCCACATGTCTGGCACGCCGGGACCCATGGGAGCCGCGTGAATGCCCCGGTACGGGTGATCTTCCGGAAATCCGCCTGCGTCACCCTCGAGTCCCGTTGAGTCCTCAAGAAACTGGGTGAGCAACTGCACCTGCTGCGGGAACACTTCAAGTGGATAGGCTTTGGGCCCCGGCATCAAGGCAGCCGTTGTGCGTGGTTCTGCACCAGCGGCCCTGCCCAAACCCAGATCAATCCGTCCTGGATAGAGCGTCTCAAGAAGCCGAAACGTCTCTGCCACCTTGAGCGGAGAATAGTGCGGCATCATCACGCCACCGGACCCGATGCGCATGGTTTTGGTTTCCGCCGCCAGCCGCGCTATGAGGACTTCCGGAGCTGATCCGGCGAAGGACTTGGTGTTGTGATGTTCAGCCACCCAGTAACGATGATATCCCAACGCATCGCAGCGTTTGGCAAGGTCGATGGTGTCACCCAGCGCCTGGGCAGCAGTGCCTCCGGCGCGAATAGGCGACTGGTCGAGTATCGATAACAGGGGCTGGTGCATTTGATTAGCTGCGCTTTTTCAATTTCTTCACGATGCCGCTGAAGCTTAGCAGTGTTGGTCCTGTCCGGGCATCATCAGCATTTATTGTTCCCCGAACAAAAATCATGCTGCCGGTCTCCCGTACAACTTCTCCGGACGCATAAACAATACCACTGGATGGGCCCGCAGCTGTGAATTCGCCGTTGAGCGCAATTGTGACGGCATGGGTATCGGTCAACTCCTCCAGCGCGATGGTGAACAGGGCATAGTCCGCAAATGTCATCAGCATGCCGCCATGGATGGCGTTGCCGCCATTCAGGTGTTTGGGCTCTACCTTGAAGGCAGACACAACGCCTTGGGGTGTGCGCTGGAAGAAGAACGGACCGGCCATATCTTCGTAAGGCTCATCGGCGCCCCATTTTTCCCAGCCTTCAAGACCTGCCGGTGGTGTAAAATCCATGATGCCAATTCTCTTGTTCAAGTTAGTGTTTTCTCAATGGCGGCTGTCATATCACAGAGGGCCGGGCAGCCAACCAAGATGTCCGAATTTTGCGTGCAGGTGACGTTTGCCAGACGGAAAGTCCAAATCTGATAAATCCAGGTCAACCCCGGCGCTTATCAAGCCGGTGGATGCGTTGGAGCAGGCTCAAACCAGGTGCGCCCTTGCATTCTGGCAATCGAACGGAAGTAAGGGATCACTGCCACCTACAAATCTGATCGACCCGTCAGAGCTGCGTGAACTATTACCAAACATCGTGCTGATTGATGTGATCTGGCCAGATGGCACCCTGGATGACGCAGCAGTACCTCAGGATTTCCGATATCGACTGATTGGCGGTCATAGTGCTGAAACCCATGATGCCAACCTGACCGGCACGCTTGTGTCAGACCTCTCACGTTTCGGTGAAAGCTACTCTGAGGTCATGATGGGATTCTATCGCAGCATCTGTGCCCAGAAAGCACCGGTGGCTGCTGGTGGTACCCTGGCGATCATAGGCAAGGGGTATCGAGATTTTGAAGCCATCTATCTTCCATTCACCGAGACTGGCAACCGTGTAGATCGCCTGATGGCCGCCGTGGTCTATCTTTAAACGGGCAAGCGCTTTTCAGAGCCAAGCAATGCATTTTGACGTGCGGAGGGGTGATGGATACTCTCCCGCCGAACACAATGCTTTGCCTAATCCACATTACGTCCGCCGGAAGGTTCCCCGATTATGTCTCTCGACGCAGAAACCCGCCAACAGCTCCTTGATTCCGTGTCCCGCTTTGTGCGTGAACGATTGCGCCCGCTGGAAGATCAGGTCGCTGAAAATGATGCGGTGCCTGATGACATCATTCAGGAAATGAAGGACCTGGGACTTTTTGGTCTGGCCATCCCTGAGGAATTCGGCGGCCTTGGTCTGTCCATGGAAGACGAGTGCCTGACCATGTTTGAAATGGGTCGCACATCTCCTGCATTCCGGTCCGTATTCGGAACAAATGTCGGTATTGGCAGCCAGGGCATTGTGATGTTTGGGTCAGATGAACAAAAACAGGAGTGGCTCCCGGGGCTGGCGTCCGGCGAGATCATTGCAAGTTTTGCGCTGACAGAACCTGAGGCTGGATCTGATGCAGGTTCGGTCAGGTGCACAGCCATTCGCGATGGCGACGAGTATGTCATCAACGGCACCAAGCGCTACATTACCAACGCCAACAAAGCACATATCTTTACGCTGATGGCGCGGACCAATCCAGACGTTAAGGGCGCCAAGGGCGTGTCATCCTTTATCGTGCCATCAGACCTGCCGGGCATTTCTCTGGGCAAGCCGGAAAAGAAAATGGGTCAGCAGGGTGCACACATCTGTGACATCAACTTTGACAATGTCCGCGTGCCTGCGCGCCTTCGCCTTGGCGATGAAGGCATGGGCTTCATCAATGCCATGCAGATTCTCGAACGCGGGCGTCTTCACATATCCGCTGTGTGTGTCGGCGTTGCTGAACGTCTGATTGCGGACTGTGTGGAATATGCGTCTGAGCGCAAACAGTTCGGCCAGCCCATTGGCGAGTTTCAGTTGGTGCAGGGCATGCTGGCGGATTCCAAGACGGAAGCCTACGCCGGACGCTGCATGGTGATGGACGCAGCCAAGCGTCGTGATGCCGGTGAAGACATTGGCACCGAAGCGTCGTGCTCCAAGTATTTCTGTTCCGAGATGGTCGGCCGTGTGGCAGACCGTGCAGTGCAGATTTATGGTGGAGCAGGCTACATCGCTGACTATGGCATTGAGCGGCTTTACCGTGATGTCCGGATCTTCCGGCTTTATGAGGGCACCAGCCAGATTCAGCAGGTAGTGATCGCGCGCAACATGCTGCGCGAAGCAGGCTAATCTGTATGGCTGATGAGGCCGCTGTCCAGAAGCTGTTGAAGGACATCCGCGCATGTACGGAATGCGCGGACGATCTGCCTCATGATCCCAGGCCGGTCCTGCGCGCCAGCACCAGTGCACGTGTTTGCATTGTCGGTCAGGCGCCGGGAACCCGGGTGCATGCGAGCGGGGTGCCCTTTGATGATCCGTCCGGTGACCGTTTGCGGGAGTGGCTGGGCGTTGATCGCGACACCTTCTATGACGAAAGCCGTATCGCCATTGTTCCCATGGGGTTTTGCTTCCCAGGGCTGGATGCCAAGGGAGGCGACAAGCCACCGCTCAAACGGTGTGCAAAACTATGGCGGACGCAGCTGTTTGAGACCCTTGGAGAAGTCGACTTCACCGTCATTATCGGCACATACGCACAGGCATGGCATCTGGGCAAAGCGCGCAAAAAAACAGTGACTGAAACAGTGGCTGCATGGCGTGACTACATGCCGTCTGCCATTACGCTCCCGCACCCCTCGTGGCGCAACAATACATGGCTGAAGAAAAATCCATGGTTTGAAGCGGATGTCCTGCCTGTTTTGCGGGCGGAGGTCGCGAAGCGAGTCTGATCCATGCGCGCCAACTATCTCATTGCAGCTTTGATGATCGGGCTTGCCGCCTGCGCGCCCCGCCTTGATCTGCCCGGACCGGCGATCGCTGATCCCGTCCTGAACTCCGACAAATTGATATCTGCCGACGGCCGCGAGATCGCGTTACGTCACTATGTTGCAGCTGATCCTCGCGCGATCATCATCGCGGCACATGGGTTCAACGATTATGCGAACGCATTTCATATGGCGGGACCATGGTTTGCGGATCGCGGCACTACCCTCATCGCCCTTGATCAGCGTGGCTTCGGCAATACACCCAATCGCGGACGCTGGGCGGGCACCGACGCATTGGCAGATGACGTGGCAACGCTTGTGAACGCCGTCCACTCGCAGGCTCCACAGACGCCCATTTACCTCCTTGGGGTGAGCATGGGGGGCGCAGTTTCAACTGTTGCAGCGTCGCGTCACGATCTGCCCATTGAGGGGCTTATCCTGTCAGGCCCTGCTTTTTGGGGGTGGTCCCAGCTCAACCCTGTTTATCGGGCCACCTTGTGGACAGTGGCGCATGTCGCCCCTTGGTACTACCTGACAGGTGAGGGGCTACGCCTGTGGCCTTCAGACAACATCGAGATGCTGCGTGCCTTGAGCCGTGATAACCGCATGATCCGTGAAACGCGGGTCGACGCGATTTATGGCCTTGTCACCCTCATGGATGACGCCTTTGAGGCCGCCGCACACGTTGGCCACCCAACTTTGATTCTGTTTGGTGAAAAAGACGAGATCGTGCCTGCAGCACCGGTTGAGGCCGTCGTAGCCCAGCTTCCCGGACCAAAACGCTTTGTGCGGTACCAGAACGGCTGGCACATGCTCCTGCGAGACCTTCAGCACGAAACGGTGTACCAAGACATTGAGGCTTGGATTGCCGACCGTGATGCTGCACTTCCCTCCTTGGAAGAGGTGGCTTTGCAGCCAAAATGAGGGCATTAAGTGACCCATAGATCCTTTGCCTGACATCTGTCTGAAAAGCGCCTGCCCATGCCTTTTTTCAATGCTGTTGAGAAGCGACCGGTAACGGCTCTTTTGCTGCTGTGCCTTGCGCTTTATCTGCCGGGCCTGTTCACCCTTCCCGCACTGGATCGCGACGAAGCGCGCTTTGCGCAGGCAACCGTGCAGATGCATGAGACCGGCGACTATATGGTGCCGCATTTTCAGGAAGATTTGCGGGCCAAAAAGCCGGTTGCCATCTACTGGGCGCAGGCCGTCACATCTGGCGCGGCCAGTCTTGTTGGCCTGGATGACCCCAATGGGCATCCCGGTATCTGGGCGTTTCGAATTCCATCCTTGATTGCAGCGATTTTGGTGGTGCTCCTCACATGGCGTGTGGCGTCCCTGTTTTACGGCCGGCGTGCGGGGCTCATGGCCGGCGCGCTGATTGCCACCACAGTGGTTCTGGTTGCCGAGGCCAATATCGCCAAGACGGATGCGGCACTCGCGGCCTCCATCATGGCAGCCCAACTTGCACTAGCACGCGTGTGGCTCGCGCGAGACCCAACACGTTTCGATCCGGGCCTCGGCAACGCTGTTCTTTTTTGGGTGGCGATGTCGATCGGCATTCTGCTCAAGGGTCCGATAGCACCGATGATCAGCGGTCTGACCATGGTCGGTCTTGTGGTCGCGACCCGTGAGATCAAATGGATCTTTCTGTTGCGTCCAATACGCGGCGGAGTTTTGCTCCTTCTTCTGACATTGCCGTGGGCGGTCAGCGTTTGGTTATCCACCAATGGGGCTTTCTTTGGCGAAGCTGTTGGCGGCGACTTCTTGCCAAAACTGGCAGGAGGGCAGGAAAGCCATGGAGCACCCTTTGGATACTACACCCTGCTGCTCCTGGTGACATTTTTTCCGGCTAACCTTTTGCTCATGCCCGCGATTGCCCGGGCCTGGGGGGAACGTCAGTCCGCACCTGTCATGTTCTTGGCCGCATGGATCATTCCAAACTGGCTCGTCTATGAAATCGTTCCCACCAAGCTGCCGCATTATGTGCTCCCGGTTTACCCAGCGCTCGCCATCTTGGTTGCAGCGCTGCTGGCAGCTTCCCTGAAAAACCCGCAACTCCTCAAAACCAAGCTGGCACGCGCAAACATAGTTGCGTGGGCACTCGTCGCTTTGGTGTTGGCAGCAGCCATTGTTGCGCTGCCGGTCTTGTTGCCGGAAGGCACAGCTGTAGAGCCGGGGCCATGGCCTGTTGTAGGCGCGGGCATATTTGCAGCCATGGCAGTTCAAGTGCTGGCTCAGGCCTGGCGGGCAAGGGCTTCAGGAGTGGTCCTCGCCGTTGCTGTCACAGGCATTGCATTCTCAGTTGCGCTTCTTGAATTTGCCCGCCCACGTGTCGACCCGCTTTGGTTGGCTGACCGCACGGCGCAGGCGATGGAGGACCGCGACCTTGTTGGCATGCGTGTTGTATCTGCTGGTTTTTCAGAACCCAGTCTGGTGTTCGCTCTTGGAACCAAAACCAGGCTGACGAATGGCACCGCTGCTGCCAACGCGCTGGCAGTCGGCGAGGCAGATATTGCCCTTGTCGAGGAACGTGAAGCGGCCACATTCTTTGAAGAAGCTACGCGGCTAGGCATCACTCCTGTTCCGGCATTGACGGTAGATGGCTTGAACTATTCACGCGGGGATGCGGTCAGTCTGACTGCCTATCTCCTGACGACCCGTTAGGGTTCGACGCACTCATTCCGACGGAAGGTCAAAATAATGAGCCTGATGAACATTTTGATGGAGGCCCAGCAGGGTCAATCCACCGACGCGCTGGCAAAGCAATTTGGCCTGGATAGTGGGCAGGCAGGCAGTGCATTGAGTGCGCTTGTGCCTGCCTTGACCGCAGGTGTTAAGAAAAATACCGCGCAGGAAGGTGGCCTGGCCTCATTGATGGGCGCATTGGCGGGCGGCAGCCACGATCAATACCTGGATGATCCATCAAAAATTGCGTCACCGCAGGCTGTTGAAGAAGGCAATGGCATTCTTGGACATGTGCTTGGTTCCAAGGACGTGAGTCGTCAACTCGCAGCACGTGCCTCTGAAAAGACCGGCATTAGCGATGACATTCTCAAGAAGATGCTTCCAGTTGTTGCAAGCATGGTCATGGGCGCAATGAGCAAGCAGGCTGGCGGTGGTCAGGCCTATCAGGGACAGGATGATTCCGGTGGCCTTGGATCCCTCGTAGGCGGTGTGCTGAACAGCGTCGTGAGTGGCGGCAGCAAGTCAGGCGGCAGCAAGGCTGCAGACCTTCTGACATCTGCCCTTGATCAGGACGGTGACGGCTCGATGCTGGATGATGTGATCGGCGGCTTCTTCAAGCAATAGGCCGTGCAGGTGATCTGTTTGTTGAATGGTGGGCGCGGCTGGGATTGAACCAGCGACCCCTGCGGTGTGAACACAGTGCTCTCCCACTGAGCTACGCGCCCTTACGACCAAAAACGCAATAAAATCAATACTCTAGAGAAAACGAGTTTAGCGTCGATATGTCCGTTCGTCCACGAAAATTACGTCCCGCTGTGACACCAGTGTGACCGGTTCGCGTACCTAGTCCCTGGCACACCAGTCAGGTTTTGGTGACAGGGCCCTGGTGCCATCGTGCGGCCAAGGTCTCAGGTGACCTGCAGCAAACGCCAGGTACGCAATATTCGTATCGTTGACGGCAAGCTCGATGAGATGCCGGCCCCAGCGATCAGTTCCATAGTCGCGGATGATCTCAATTTTGGAATCCCTGGTCGTTTCAACCATGAACTCTTTGGCCTCGTACCCGAGTTAACGCTCAGCTTCACACCTGGCACCGCCGCGTTGGGTCAAAGAACCGGTTTCAGGTGCATCAACATCTGCCAGCAGAAACTTCATTTCACCGATGCGACCGCTGTCACCGTCAGACCAATAAATCTGAATGCCGCTCAGACGCCCATGGGAGTCCACTGACTCACTGTTTGCTTTTGTGGGTCCCAGGCAGCTGATTACGAAAATCGCAGTCCAGGGTCTCCTGTGAATCATTAAGGGCTATTCCTTGAACAAGCTCGGGTCGGGTTGGAGGTGTACATTGGCCCAGCCCGGTTTCTTTGAATACGAGTGATGGAACAAAAGTCCACCAGCTGCGAACCGGTCTCCCTAATGAGGGGATGAGACTGGCAGCCGTTCCCGGTCTCTACCGAAGGATGGACCCGAGATTGGAAATCATCCTGGACCACCCGTTTCCACACCAGTTTGCAGTAAACGGGGGGGCAAAGAATGATTGGAAAACGCTTTGTAAGATAGGGGGGTGTGCGTTGCCTGGTGTACATCCAATCCTTGCTCAAGTTCTCCGGCACCGGTCTCGATCACCACGCCTGCGGGTGGGATCAAGCTTTTTCTGGTCCGGCAAATCGATCTGGCGGTGAACACGGATCTGCATTGGCGGTTCTGACGTGCAGTGATGACTGCAAGGGGCTTGAGCCGCGCCGTGTGCGAGGGGATAGCCTTCCCCAATACGCCGTGCAGCCGGTGCTCAGGCCAGAAGTCTCATGGCAGCCATAAGCAAGTGGCCTAGCGGGACCCTACCTTCCGACATTCAAGCCAAAAGACATGAGGGGAGGCGTCCTGTGTCGGTCGGTCCCGTTGAAGTGCCCGCGTACCTATTGCCAATCCTGCGATTGCTCAGGTGGCCAGAGCCTGGTGCGTGTCTGAGATCACGCCTGTTGGCAACCCAGTCAGTGACCGCGGCCCGTCAACAGAATAGGCGGTGTGTGGCCAAGCGGCGCCGCAATAGGAAGAAAGTTCCAAATATAGAAAATTAGGGCTTGACACAATACACAGCGCCATATAGTATTCGTGCCCCCTTCCAAAATGGAAATTGGAACTAGGTACCTATTTCTATATATAGAAGGAAACTTATACCAATCTTATTGGGATCACAACTAAAAAATATCATTATATGGAATATATTTATATGAGCAATTCTTACAATAGAAATGAGAATGAAAATTTAGAATCAAATCTGAATAGGAGTACTGAAAAAGGCAATAGTTTAGATGCCAATGCTTTCCTGATCGATGGACTGGAAGTCTTCTGTGATCAGGAAGGCGTTCCGTATGTTCGCTCTAAAGACCAGAACACGGCTCACCCGATAAAATCAGAGGCCGCATCAACTCTCATACGAAAGGCACTGTTCGAGAAAACGAACCAGGTACCCAGCGGCAAAGCTGTTGGCGAAACGATTGATCGCCTCGAAGGTTTTGCGCTTCTGTCTGCTGACAAAAGGGACCTGCCCATTAGAACCGTTGTTCGTGACAAGGAAGATGGATCTTCAGTCGTTGAGATTGACACTGGGCGTAGAGAGGCTGTCGTCGTGTCTGCAGGAGGATACGGATCGCAAATTACCAACACGATCTTCCGGCGGCCTGGAACCGCAGCTGAGTTGCCTGAACCTGCAAAGTCCGGGTCTCTCGATCTTCTATGGCAGGTGCTGCCGGTCAAGGACCCGGACCAGCAAAAGCTCATAGTTGCCTTTATCGTCGTGAGCTCAATCGCGAACTGTCCAGCATTCCCGCTGCTGTCTATGGAGGGACCTGCAGGGTCGGCCAAGACATCAGCAATGGAAATTATTGCCGGACTGATTGATCCCTCCCCAGGTCTGGCGCGCGCATTGCCAAGAAGCGAGAGAGACCTTGCGGTGAGCGCCCACAATCGCTGGTGTGTTACCTTTGACAATCTGGACCATATCAAAGGCAATATGTCTGATGCCTTGTGCCGGCTTACGACCGGGGGCAGTTTTGCTGCAAGGGCGCTTTACACTGATGCGGACGAACGGTTGCTTACCTTCAGGCGTCCGGTAATTGCCACCGGCATTGGGGACTACATCAGACGATCCGACCTGATGACCAGATCCATGGTTATTACTTTGCCACCACTCTCGGAAGCAGGTGGGGTACGGCCAAAGCAGCAGGTGTTTGCGGAATACGAAAGACTGAAACCGCAAATCCTGGCAGGTCTCTACAATGGCATCTCATCGGTGCTGCGAAACTTGGAGTCCACAAAAGAGAACTTCGACCATCGTGCGGCAGACTTCCTGAGATATGCCACTGCAGCTGAAGAGGGGCTAGGTTGGGCGCCGGGCTCTTTTGAGAAAGTGTTCATGCGGCATCAAGACCGCCAGCAGTCGACGCTGGCGTTATCTGATGTGGTTGTTCGGGAGGTATGTACAGTGATCGCGGGCGAAGACGGTGATGTGATAGAGCACACCGCCTCAGACCTCTACCAGGCTGTCACGAGTGGCTTTCTGGGCAGTCGCCCAGCAGCCTGGCCTAAAGATCCCGCAGGCCTGAGTAAGTGTCTGACTCAAAGATACGAGCAACTGAAGTCTCTGGGTCTAATCCTTGAACGCGGTAGGACGGGAAAATCAAGATCGCTGGTTTTCAAGAAGCTTCCGGGTTTCAATGCAGCTGAGCATCTGCCGCAAGATTCGAACACTCAGTACGATGACGATGAGCTGGTTTAGTGAAGACCTGAACTAGGCGGCGAGGGGGCAGGCAAAACCTAGCCCCTTTTCCGTATGACAGCTGTGACGGCAGTGACGGATGATTGGAGCCAATTGTTCACCAGTGGCCACCATATTCCCCATCTATCAGTGGCCGGTAGGGCTCCACTCTTTCTGGCGTAGCCAGATAGACATGCCTTCCGCCATCACAGCTCATTTCCAAGCAATTACCACTTCTGTCAATCAGACTTCATTTTGCTCCATATCTGAGCTCCGAGAGCTCTTGGGAGAAACGCAGGCCAAGTCCGCATCTGCTACAGCTTGTGTACAGCGGAGCTAGTGCTGCCTTCAGTCCCTGTGTCGTCTTAAGCTGTTGAAGCGTTTGGATCACATCTCGAGACGGTTCCAAGTACTAGCGGTTCAATCCAGAACCAGTGATACAGCTCGCGGTTTGGTTTGTATCTGCTCAGCTAAGGATTGTATGTGATATAATCAGTATAAAGAATAAATCATAAAGCTGTCTGTGGTGATGATTTCATTGGTGGCAGAGACAAGTACGCTCAGGTCGCCGTCACTGCTGTCACAACCGTCATTGACGTGCTCTCGATTATACTCCCAGCTCCAGAATCTATGGAGTGGTTGTTGCGTCAGCCGGAGTTGCGAACGTACTTTCAGAAACGCTAAAGGACACCCTCTGCTTTTGCTCTCTCCAATATCCCTACAAGGACTTCACTTTGTTTTTCGGACGGAATTTTTTGTGGAATCTGTTCGGCAACTCTTAAGATTCCAATCTCTTTCTCAGACAAAAACCGTTTCCCGATTCCTGCTTGCCTGATTTTGCTCCACTTCTGAGCTGGTACCTCAAGCACTCTTCTCTGAGCGTCAATACCGTCATCAATCTGTTGCGTTTTCTTGGCCCGCTTTTGCTCAGCTTTTTGCTCATCAATGCCGACAAGGGTTTTGAAGAAGCGTGAGCCGACATCGCTCTCCAGCTGGTCAATCTGTCCTTGTATCCGGTCCCAGCAGGAATCCTTTTTGCACCATTCAGAAACGTGCGACATGCCCTGAGGTGGTTGTGAGATGTCATCGTTGACGAACTTGGCGGCCTTGCGCAAAGCCTCTGCAAGTTCCTCATAGACCTCCTGAGTGTTCCAGCACCTCTGAAAGTCGACGGTCTGATCGGTCCGCTTGCAGAGCTCGTTGATCGCCGCGATTGTGTAGGCCACGATGTTGGCGCGGAAACCACCGTTGTACCAAGGCTCTCCGGAGACCATCTTCTCCGTCCACCTGAAAATAATCGCACGAGCAATAGCGCGTCTGAAGTAGAGTTCGTTGAAGTCACCCTGATTTTTGGTCCAAGTTTTGCCTATACGCGCCGCATAGCGAGCGAAGTTCTTCTGGGCGCCGAGGTTGACCCACTTGGGATGATCGTCCCAGACATTTTCAAACTTTGCGATACTAGTCTTGTCGATCATCTGCGGCTTCGGATACTCAGCCTTAAAGCGCTTCTGCTCACCCGGTGTCAGCTTGGACTGTGCGTCGGCGTACTGCCCTCTGGCCCGCTCATAGAACCACTTGGTTTCACGCATGGCACCACTAGGGGCCGGTGCCCAGATGCGGCGTGAGAATTCTTCCATCCGAACATGGAAGGGGTGGTTGGAAAAGAAGTCGGCTGCGTTCACGCGATTCTGAGTATTGGCGTACTCCGAAATTCTGGGAACAACGATCTCACTGTCTTCGGGACTGATGACCGAGAGCTTCATCTGAACAAACACACCATCCAATGCTACCTTGTCACGCCTCTTTGTATGAAAGAGCGAGGCCGTGGTCTGTCCGCCGTTCACGATCTGAAGGTCCTTGATCCGAACGATTTGCAGTCCTTCGTCGCTTTGCTCTACCTCTACCTCCTGAGCTGTGGCGGTGATACCGTTGTTGTAGGCAAAGAACATCCCAGGCTCATTTAGTATCGTCGTGCGGATACCTTTGTTCACTTTGCCTCGTGCCTGAAGGAAAGAGCGCACATTTTGTTCGAGAAGGCGTGCTCCGTGCTTGCCGTACAGTGCAGCAAGCACCTCCCCGGGGATAACTATGAGGTATGACTGATAGGCGCCGGAGCCGAGGTGTGCTGGCAGGCTGTTCAACCCACTTCCAAATTCTTCCTTGAAGTTGATATCCAGCGCTTCTTTGTGACCGCGGGAGCTACGCTGGCGTTGCAGGCGAGAGACGTCCCAGATGTGATATGTCGCCTCGACATCGCAGACCTGCCGACTCTCAATGTTCTGCGTGCGGTCGCTCAGCGTGCGCTCGGATACCAAGAAAAAATTGACCTTGCGAACGAAAGCCTTGCGATCCGATATTTGTCGGGACAGTCCGTACTCCGGAGTGGTTTCATCAAGGTCATCGAAGAACCGCTTTGAGAGGCTTGCTTCGAAGAATTTCTCCACTCTTTTGAAAGCAGCATTCACATCTGTCTGCGTCAGCGATTGGAGCTCATCGCGACTGTCAAAGTCTGCAACGAACAGATCAAGTGTGCCTTCATCATTGAACCAGTATCCGTCAACACGCATTCCTCGCTGTGCTCTGTAGTGGCAGGCCTCGAAGCCCTCGATGAATCCGGTTTCGATCAACTCCGTTGAGAAGACCTCCATGAATTCGGAGAGCTGGAATGCTCCGTGAGCCTCAGCCCCTGCCATAAGCTCCTGACGAAAATCATGGAAAAATTCGGGAGTTGTCTGTTCCATCAGCTCGCCAATATTTCATTCTGGCTACACTCGAACTTCGAAATATTTTCCAACTGGAGACTGTACTTTACATCAACAACGCCGACTGCGAGTTCTGATCTCACCAGCCGAGGAAAGTCATCGGCTACACGATAAGCGTTTGAAGAGTTTACGAGAAACCTCGGGGTGTCGTACTCCCGCATCTCCACATATCCGTACGTCGCCAGTTTTCTCCAGTAGTCTTCGATTGCTTCGGCGTCACTCAATTCATGCCCTACAACCGAAACCAGTTTGTTGAGTGACTGGCTGGGTGTTCCTTCAGGCGCCTCAGTGAGGTGGTATACATTGAGAAAGAGGTGCTCTGAGACCGTCTCCAGCTGATCTTCTGAAGAGACGCGCACTATGCTCCGATCCCGACCACTGATCGATTTCACCTCGACTGCTGTATCGCCAAAGATGAAGTCCTGATGTACACGGTCAGGACCGCACCACGCTTCAACCGCTTGAGCATCGGAAAGGTGCTTATCCTTGAGAAGACGCAGGAAGCACAGCTCCGAAAAAAGGCCTCGTACCTCTTCCGCCGATAGTACCCGCGTTCGCTTTCCCGCAAGGAAAGCCTTCCAACGCTGGATGTGGTTCAGGGCTACAGCTAAGGCTGCAGCAGGATCAGAAATACCATCGAGATTCCCGATCAGCGTTTGGCACAGGCCGAGGAAAAGATCGCGATCAACGTGTTTTTCGAGCGTAAGGATCAGTCCCTGTTTACCGGGTTCCGGAAGCTGACGCAGATCGACTTCTATACCGTTCACGGTGGTTGCGTTCTTTCGGAACTGCTCTGTGTGGTCGCCCTCAAGTTGAACTATGAACAGACAATGCCCGTGCGTGTCTTTCCCCCAGCACAGGGTAACGTCGCCTGGGGCCGTCACATATCGAACAGTATAGTCACTGCCCGGGGTCTTCATTTCATCCCATGGCGCTCTGCTACTCGTCATAATCTTCCTCTTCGTCGGGTGTGTCGAATGATCCACCCTGCATGCGTTCGATCCACACCTGGTTTGCAACAACTTCAACTTCGGTTTGATAGTGGCCTGGCGGGAAGCTGAGGCCGAACGCGGGCACACGCGCATCGGCATCCTTCCCGACCGGTCCAAGAACATGGAGCATTAATAAAGGCTTCTTGCGTGCTGACCGGAAATGGAAGTCCGATGGTCTCTTGTCCTCGCCAGCCTCGCGGGCAAGCTCCGCTGCTTCATCCTTTTGCGGATCGGACAGCCCGAGTTTCTCATCTCCACGGCTGGCTACGCGATCCTTGCTCATTCGCCATGCATCACCATCGCGCCGGGCACTGGTACGTTCCTGAGTTCCGAGCAGGTGTTTGTTCGCGTCCTCACCTGTTGCAGAAATCGAAATCAGCAGGACATCTCCGGCATCGTATTTGTCTGAAATGGCACGAAGGTAACTCAGTGCAGCAGCCTTGCGATCTGCAAAATCGGGGTGACTACGAAACTTAGTGAGGAATTCTTCGATCTCCGAAAGCCTTGCATCTCTTGCAAGCCAGCCCTTGCCGGTTTCTTCCAAAGCGGCACGGCCGAAATTCTTTTTCCAGTACTCAGCTATCAGAGCCTCATTCTCTTGATTGATTTCCTTGTCGAACGGCAGGAGATAGCTTTCAACAATTCGCCCGCTGAGGTTCTGGTTTACTATGATCTTCTCGCCAGCTTGCATCTTGTTGGCGGCAGTAATGAGCAACCGGTCAGGATGAGCCTTCACATAAAGGCCGAACTGTTTCGGACTCATTCTGTCGCGTCGCATTCTCTTGATCTGCTGTCGGAGCTCTTCTGAAGCTTCTGCGATGTGGCCATACCAGTTGATGGAATCCGGAGACAAATGGACCCGGCACACATCTTCAAAATCGGGTCTATAGCCAAACCAGCGTCCCATCTGCATAAGCGTGTCGTACATGCGCGTATTGCGGTACATGTAGCTCACAGTAAGGCCTTCGATGGTCAGGCCACGCGAGAGGCTCAGTCCGCCAATAGCTATAGCGGTAAGGCTGTTTCCGTCACGTTCGTACTTCTTGTAATCGAGTGCTTCATCGGACTTACTGTTGACGACAAATATACGAAGATTGTCGAAGACATCGTTCAGGGCGACTTTGATGTCGGACCATGTGAACCCGCAATCAGAGAACTCTTTATCAAGGCACGCCTTCAATGAAATCATGACTTCATTCTTTTGCGATATCGAATTCGGCATCGCATAATTTGCTTTCACAGCCTCTCTGACTTTCTTTTCATAAAGGCTCACGAAACTTCGAACAGTATTCTGGGTCGCTACAAATCTTGATACGTTGATCATCATTGAGCAGTGTTTGTTAACCTGTCCTCTCAGATTGCGGATGGCTCTTGCAACAATGAACTGATCAATAGACTCGTAAAGGCTGGGCGGGAGCTCCGGGACCGAGTCATCTTTCTTATGCGAAAAAGGAAGGTAGTCTTCGCAATCCCGGATCGGCCTCACAGTCCTTGCGCTACTGATATCATCTAGGAACACTTTATCCGGCCCGAAGTAGGTATTTGGCGCATCGAGGCTGACAATGAAGTCACGCGGAAACAGCTCCTCATAGGCTTCCTCATCGTAGGAGTCCGGATTGATGAAGATGTTAGCAAATGGTGTGGCTGTGTAGCCCACATAGCATGACTTCGCGAACAGTCCGAGAATCTTCCGAAGCATTGCATTCGTCTTTGTAGGATCGAGTTCGGGCTTATTGGTATTGATCGAGGCATTGTCGGCCTCGTCGTCGATCATCAGCATTGGAACATCAGAAATCACGCCATCCGCCTGCGCATTCATCTCCTTGAGCCATACATGGAGAGCTTTCAGTGTGCTGACGTTTTTCTTGATGACGAGTACAGTCGGCTTATTCAGGTCGTTGATTTTCCATCCGCTCTGGTTGGCTGTCCTCTTGCTGAAGTCATCCTTGATGTTTGTGAGCGTGGCAGGATGCGGGTAGCCGCGGGTCAGGCCGACGCCAACACTCTTGCGGTCTTCCGGATCGCTTGAGCGTCCAACGAAACCCTCGTCGATGCGTTCCTGGGTCTGCTTTCTCAGGTTGTTGTGAATACCTGCGATAACAATAATGAACTTGTATCCGGCGTCAGCAGCCTTTGCGATTACGCCCATGTAGTTCGCGGTCTTGCCTGATTGCACGTGCCCAATAACAAGGCCGCGACGATCCCACTTTCCGTCGCTCGTCGGGTCCTGCAAATGACCAAGAATCTTAGTTCCCACGTCACTCAAGGAGCGCACAACAGTTGGATGCATCTGTTCCTTTTTCAGATACTCCTCGTATGCATCAGAATATGTCCACGCGATGTCTTCACGCTTATAAACCCACTCATCGTCATGGTCAGCTTCAACATCGACGAGGGAAACACCAGCACCCATACTTGAGTCTGCGGCGATGAGTGCATCTTCGACGACGGATTCCAGCGGGCCGTCATATCCAAATGCAGCGGCCAGCTGCTTTGCTCGCTCCCCAACTTCCTCGCGCGTTGGCGTGTCAGGTAGCAGCGACAGTGCTGAAATAAGCGCACTTGTGAAGTTCTTCTGACTTTCGACCTTATTGAAATTCATTTCTTCAGCTCTTCTGCAATGTATTCTTCTGCGGCATCTTCGAAACCATCGAAGAACCTTGTCGAACGCATGACTTCTCTCAAGCTCTGGACGTCAACTTCGCCATTTCCAAAAAGGCATTCCTTTAAAGCGCTGAGGCGCTCATTGATCTCTTCCTGCGTGGTTTCGTTCTGATGGATATCGCGCGGATGGGTCGAGAAATCCGAATAGATCATTTCTACGGGGAGTGATGATGAAATTGCTTCGATGAGCATCGTAAGGCGGCGATCATTCTCATCCCTTAGTTCTGAGCGAAGCGCCTCGATCAACGGATGCTCCTTGTTCAGCGCATACCGTATGTTTCCCTTATCAGCATATCGCTCCCAGACAGGCGCTTTGATCTCATCGAAGAGCTTCTTTCCTCTGCCGCGATGCACTGTTGTGCTGCGTGTTGAGACCTTATCGATTATCTGACGCAGCCGGTCTCTGACTGGAGTTGGAGGGCGCGCTCGGGATTTCTTAATGTCGATCGTCCACATCTCATCAAGACAATTGGGGAAGTCGATCTGTACTCGGGCAAGCTTTGTGGCTTCACCCTTGGGAACAAGTCGGAACCAGTCGCCCCAGGCCATGAGCCGTCCGCCGCGGTACACATAGGTCCCCTGGTTTGAGATGAAGTCGCTGCGGTCCTGATAGAAGTCGTATTCTTTTGCAGTCAATTTGTTGTGGTGAGGAAGGATGTAGGGCTGCATGTGAACAGCTACTCCATCAATTCGGACAACCTCTTTTGGCAGCATCTGTGTAGCTGAATTCTTCCGACAGAATGGATCGAAGGGTTCAATCGGATGACCATTAATTGAAAGTGAGAGTTTCTTTCGGCCTTGCACTTCGCCACTTAGAAACCTGTGAAACACCAGCGAAAGGTGTCTCTCGACAACATCGAGCTTCTCATTAACGATCTCGTTGCGCTTGTCTCCGGTCTCATCTTCGAACAAGCGATCAAGGTTCCGCCAAATTACTGCGGTTCCCTCGCCCATGATCTTATCGAGAAAGGGGAGTTCTTCGATGTCTTCGGGATCAAGTATTGTGATCAGCCAGTCGTCTTTCTTGTGAACTGTTTCGAGGTTCCATTCCGCCGCGTGTAGTCCGTCGCCTTGGTTGCTGACGACAGTGAGCCTTTCACACTGTGAGAACGACGCGGTCTTAAGTCCCAGTCCGAAACGGCCCAAGTCCTTAGGTGAACGGGTTTCTGAAGGGTTTTTTGAGCCATGGCGCAGAGCATTTATTATACCTGCTTCATCCATGCCGTGACCGTTGTCGATGATCCCAAGCGTTGGTTTTTGTTGGGTCAGATCACAAAGTATCTCGACCTTGGTCGCTTCCGCAGAAATGCTGTTGTCGATGAGATCGGCAATTGCGGTTTCGAGTGAGTAACCAAGGTCGCGCATTGACGAGGACAATGAAGCAGCACTTGGTGGCAGATGGTGCTCTCTAGCCATTACAGCCCTCATTAAGCTGTCTACCCAGACCTTCGACGAAACCGACCGGATTCTTCTGCAGCTCGCATTCCCAGACGACGATTACACTCCAACCAAGCTTGATGAGTTCAGCTGTTTTTCTCTCATCTCGCCGGACGGTTTCATTGAATTTCTTCTGCCAAAATGCGGTGTTCGTTTTGGGTGTTGTTGCTTGGGGACAGCCCCTGTGTCGGTGCCAGTAGCAGCCGTTCACGAAGATCACCGCCCTGTATCTTGCCATGACGATATCGGGCTTTCCCGGGAGCCGCTTGTCGTGAAGTCGATAGCGGAAACCCGCGCGGTGAAGAAGCAACCTAAGAATTAGTTCTGGCTTGGTGTCCTTGCTCCGGATGCGGGACATGTTCCAACTTCGGTGTTCTTTCGAGATCCGGTCGGCCATCATGTGATTTTTCCGGCTCTGTCCAGAACATTCGCGATAACCGCAGCGATCTGCTTCGCCAAATATGCTGGAACAGCATTGCCAACCTGATGGTATTGCGCAGTTCTTGGGCCTTCGAATTTGTAGTTGTCGGGAAAAGTCTGAAGCCGTGCGGCTTCTCTAACTGTAAGGCTTCTGCACTGCCTAGGATCATAGTGAATAAAGTAATGGCCGTCTTTCGAGATATGAGACGTGATAGTAGTCGATACGCCATCCGGCATCTGAACACGAAATCGATCCGCGAACATTTTGCCATTTCGACCCTGGTCTACATTCCTATGATCCGGCAGGAGCTTTGACGGAAAGTCACCGAGTTTGGGGCTGCGAGCTGTAACTTCTGCGAACGTAGCAGCGAATGCGTAACGCTGTAGATCTGAGCT
This sequence comes from Pyruvatibacter sp. HU-CL02332, assembly GCF_040362765.1. Lineage (NCBI taxonomy): Bacteria > Pseudomonadati > Pseudomonadota > Alphaproteobacteria > Hyphomicrobiales > Parvibaculaceae > Pyruvatibacter > Pyruvatibacter sp. HU-CL02332. Next base: position 745,427 of record NZ_BAABWK010000002.1, on the reverse strand, counting down.
CATGTGTGAGCGAGCCTCGTGGCCCGTTAGAACACCAAGTCGCCGATCAGTGAGCATCGCAATGGACGGATGGTTGGTGGATCTTGGCGATACGTACTTCGATGATGATCGCCCGCCAGTTGTGTATCCGCTTTCGGCCAACTCATTTATCCGCTGGACAATATCCTTAGCAAAGGGTGAGCCGTTGAGTTGTCTCTCGAGCCCCATTTTCGAAAGCTCATCAATAGCCTTGCTCCACAACTCATAACTGTCCTTCTGGCGCGACAGTCCGCTTCGAACCTCAGGTAGGTCTGAAATCGTCTCGCTAACTGTTGGTGCCGTGTGCAGTCTAAGTGCCTCAGGCCGGACGTCGATGTCAGAACGTATGCCGACTATGAACATCCTATGTCGCGCCTGGGGAACGCCGTACTTTTCTGCTCGAACAAGAAATTGACTTGGTTCGAGCTCAGCATTTGGAACGTCAGGTTGAGAGAGCGAATAGAGATTGTATCGAAGACCATGGCCGCGGCGACTGAGTGCTGAGACTGGTTGTGCAAGATCTTCAAGAATACGATCAATCATGAGTTCGCCCTGCACTCGAGCGGAAAGAAGGCCTTTAACGTTCTCCATAACAAACACCGGTGGTCGGTGATCGGCTATGATCTGAAGGTACTCCCTATAAAGGAAGTGACGTTCATCATGTTGGAAGCGGGGGTCGGCTTGCATTCGCGAACGGCCAACAAGAGAGTAAGCTTGGCATGGTGGCCCCCCAACAAGGACCCAGTCTTTTCTCTTGGAGAGTGCAATATTGATTAGATTACTCACCCTCTTGCGGGTATCAGGCCCAAGTGAAAGTTTGACGGCACTGCTTGTCGCAGCGTCGGCTGCTTTTGGATGGCGAATAAACAGCTCTTCGCGGTCGATTCGATTGCTCAAATAGTCATAGTAGTCTTCGGGCGCTTCGCCTTCGGGAAAATGCCTGAAAAAATGACGTAATAGCAGCGTGCTATGCGCATGTTCATCTCTTTCTATTGATATTGCTGTCTTGAAACGGCGCAACTTTTCTTCATCGCCAAGCGCGGCAAAGCCCTCACCGAGGCCTCCCGGCCCGGCGAAAACGTCAATTATTGGATATGAGACCTTCTTAGCCCCTGAATTCTTTATCATTATTTCTTGTCAGAGCTGGTCGTAATTTTGCGGCCTTCATTGCGATCAGCTGCCTTTATCTACACTGGAATACTTGCTTCCTTAATTCTATCAACATTGCATGCAATTACTACAGGCGTACAGCGTCCTTTTATGTTATTTGCTCTGACGATGCAGTGTTGAAGCAGCCGCGTCTAGCGCAGGCATCCCGGTTTGCCGCCGCTCACCCAAGTTTCTCTATTATGCGGGCTAGTTCCAAATGCGTATAGCGGAACAGCATGCGTGGATCCCTGTGACCGCTGATTGCAGCAATCTCCGGAATACTCAGGCCCATCTCCGCAAACCGGCTGATGGCTTCATGTCTCAGATCATGAAACCGCAGGTCCTCAATCCCAGAACGCTTTGTGGCCCGTCGCCACGACAGCTTCACGGCATTGGCAGAGACCGGGAACAAAGCACCTTCATGTTTCTCCACGCGTGACTGGATAATCTCGCGGGCAACTGGGCTCAGCGGAACATGACGGTCATGCCCATTCTTTGTGTCCCGCAACAAAACCATTGTGTGATCCGGACCAATATCAGAGACGGCAATCTTGAGAAGTTCCCCGCGTCTCATTGCGGTTGCTATAGCAAGTTTTACCAGGGGCAGAAGCCACTCATTCCTTGCCTGTGCGCACGCATCAAGTAGACGGCCTTCCTCGTCTCCAGTGAGGCGTCTTGTACGCGCATTCCGGATGGTTGGCTTTCGTATGCCCTCGATTGGGTTTTCCGGAATGACCCAGCCCCATTCCTGTCGTGCAATCCGGATGGCGTGCTGTATCAACCAGAGCTCGCGACAGAGTGTGGCAGCGCTCACTTCCTTGAGTCTTTCGTCCCTGTACAGAGCAAATGGTTCTGGTCTCAGGGCTGACAACTGGAGTTTCGCGAGGTCGCTTCGCATCAGTTTGCCAAGTACATAGGATTCGGGCCCGGCTCCCTTCCGGGCGGGAGTAACACGGTCGCGGTAGATCTCAAGAAGGTGCCCAAGACTGTGACTGCTTGGCCTGAGTGTCTCGAGCTCTCCCCGATCAAGTCTAGTCTCGGCAGCGCGTGCCCATGCCCTGGCATCCTTCAGTGTGCTGAATGTCTTTGACAGGGTGGGTGAATTCTGACGGCGGACCTGAACCTGCCATCGGTTGTTGCGTTGTCTGATTGTGGCCACGGTGAACCTCGCTGTGACACAGGTGTGACAGCATCGATTTTCTGAGGTTCCGGGTCAGGCTTTCCAAGGGTCGAGACAAAGATTTATCAATTAAATCAATGACTTAAGTCTTGAAAAATGGTGGGCGCGGCTGGGATTGAACCAGCGACCCCTGCGGTGTGAACACAGTGCTCTCCCACTGAGCTACGCGCCCGGTATTCAACATTTTCTTGTGTAACGGAGACTGAGCAAATCGCTCGACCCGACCGCAGGGAAGGGCGTTCTAGATTTGTGGTCAGGCAAAGTCAAGCAAGGCAATTCACCCCCTTATTGGGCTGATTGCAGTTCGGCCAGAAGACTGTCCAGTGCGGGCAGGAATTCGTCATAGTGATCGATTAGACGGTCCGCGCCCATTTCAGCCGGGGGAACGTCCGTATAGCCGAAAGAGACGGCGATTGATCCGACGCCAGCGTTCTTAGCAGCATCAATGTCAAACGGACTGTCACCCACCATGACAGTGGAGGCGCGATCTCCCTTAAGCCGCGACACAGCTTCAAAGATGGGAGTGGGGTCCGGTTTGCGTACCGGCAGGGTGTCGCCACCAATCAGGACCGGGAAGAATCTATCAAGACCAAGCAACTTGATGACTTCGAGCGATAGTCCCTCAACTTTGTTGGTCACAACGCCGAGTTTGTAACCGCGCTGCTCCAGGGTTTCGAGGCCTGTGACAAGGCCATCAAATATTTGCGTGTGATCAGCGAGATGATCTCCATAGTAGTCGAGAAACTCTTCAAACAGCTGATCCAGAAGTTCTTCGCTGGCTGGTTCGCCGGTGTATGTAAATCCCCGCTCCATGATTTTTCGCGCGCCGCCGCCGACCATTTCACGGACCCGCTCATGGGGAACACGGGCCCGCCCGTGCTTTGCCAGAACCACATTCATGGTTTCTGTCAGGTCCAGCGCTGTATCCGCCAGGGTGCCATCGAGATCGAAGAGAATTGTTGGTGTAACTGTCATGGTCTGCATGTGCCATGACAGTGACCACTAGGCAATGTGGATGTGGCGTGGCCTTTTACCGCGCCGGACTCCAATACGTTCAGTCAGCAGACCATTTGCCAGCCCCGGCGACGGCTTTGTTGAGCACATCAATTGCGCCAGCAGCCACCTTGCGCTCCCAGTCACCCCGCTGCGGTGCGTAGTTTTCACGAATTTCCTGCAGATATCCCGGCGCCTCGGGTCCATCCAGACCACCCACAAAGCGCATCCACCGCTCCACCATTGGGACCCGCATGACATACCGCACGTCCGAGCGCGATTTTGCTGAGCAAAATTCTACGACCGCGCCCGTGACGTTTGCGTGGTCCTTCAGCAGTTGCTCCAGTCCCCAGAAGACAATGCCGTGGCGTGTCGGGCGCCGTGATCCCCATTGTTTTTCTACATTGGCAGGCATGAGGGCGTCTTGGCCCCACCATAAGCCGGCTCGCTTGTGAGCGGCGCTGGTCGGTTCACTGAAACAAAGAAAAATGGTTTCACCGTTGCCGACAGGCCCGGAATGAAAGTCGACATAGGCAACTTTTTTAGCATGGCCAAGATAGGTTGCCACGATGTGCTGGAGCTGTTGCGTGGACCATGAAAGGGACGTTCCGCCGAAGTGATATCCATCCGCATGAGTGTATTGCCCGCGGCTGATTGCATCTTCCAGCGCCCATTGCCCGTGCTGCTCGACGAACCGTCCTCCGGCATCAAGCATCGCGTCCACACTGCTCGCCGACAGGTCATCGGGGCATAGAACCGCATGTATCTGTTCGTAGAGCGGATTTGCGGGATGGGGCCTCGAATGATCGAGCCAGTTGCGGTTGATGTCGATGTTGTCCTCAGTGCCCCGCAAACCGTAGGCAAAACCCCAAGGGTTGACCCCATGCACCATGAGGACCGCGAGATCTTGCGGCAGGTTCTGTGGTGCCGCGCTGTTCAACCAGGCGATCTGCGCTGCTGACCCTGCATACCCCTCCGCACCATGAACGCCGCTGAGACAAAGCAGTACAGTGGACGCGTCCTCGGGCCCCAGCCAGCCAATATCAATAGCCAGTGTTTCGCCCGCCGGGCCGCTGAGCGGATGCTCAATGGCCGTAACGCGAGCAAATGCGTTGGTAGCCGCAAGTAGAAACTTCTCGCGCGCCTCGTGGTAGCTGCCGGAAAATGGAGAAGCGGCAGGACTCACAACAGATTTCTCACTTGGGTTTTACGTGGGTGGAGAGGTGACGAGGCAGCTTACTTTTCAGATGCATTATCAGCGCCGGGTAGTGGATTCGCCAAGAGTCGATTTAAAGCTGGTGGACAAGTCGACGGTTGGCTTTGCACCGGGGGGCTTCAACCGGTAGAAACGCAGTCAACAGCAAGTACCTGGCCGTTGTCCGGTTCAGGACACTATGGGGAGACAGGGCATGGCAGACGCGCCGACAGGCCTTAAAGATGAAGGCCTTTTTCGCCAGGATGCTTACATCAATGGCGAATGGTGCCGCCATGAGGCGGGCTCCGTCACAGACGTCACAAATCCTGCAAATGGCGACCTTGTGGCTCAGGTCCCGAATCTGGGGCGAGCAGAAGCAACCAGCTCGGTTGAAGCGGCACAGACGGCTTTTGTCCTATGGTCCAAGCGCACCGCCAAGGAACGCTCCCAGGTTGTCCGCCGCTGGTTCGACCTGATGACAGAGCATGAAGATGATCTTGCGCTGCTGTTGACGCTCGAACAGGGCAAGCCGCTGCCCGAAGCGCTGGCTGAGATACGCTATGGCGCAGCCTTTACCGAGTTCTACGCTGAGGAAGCAAAGCGCGTTTATGGCGACACCGTGCCGACACATTTTGGCGACCGGCGTATCGTGGTTGCCAAGCAGCCCATTGGTGTGGTGGCGGCCATCACGCCATGGAATTTTCCCAATGCAATGATCCTGCGCAAAGTCGCACCGGCATTGGCTGCTGGCTGCACGGTCGTATGCAAACCCGCTCCTCAAACGCCGTTGTCGGCTTTGGCGCTGTGTGAGTTGGCAGAGCGCGCAGGCATTCCCAAAGGGTGCTTCAACGTGGTCACCGGCAATGAAGTAGAGATTGGTGGTGTTTACACGTCCCATGATGATGTGAGGGTTGTGACCTTCACGGGCTCGACCGCGGTCGGAAAACTGCTCATGGAGCAGTCTGCCCGTACAGTGAAAAAGACATCAATGGAGCTTGGCGGCAACGCGCCGTTTATCGTTTTTGACGACGCTGATATTGATCGCGCGGTGGAAGGGGCCATCGCCTCAAAGTATCGAAACACCGGCCAGACCTGCGTGTGCACGAACCGTATTCTGGTGCAAAACTCTGTATACGCCGTATTTACCCAAAAATTGTCTGCCGCCGTCGCCAAGCTCAAAGTTGGTCATGGCACTGAAGACGGATCCCAGATCGGGCCGCTGATAGACAAGGCGGCTCTGGAGAAAGTTGAAGGGCACGTCTCCGACGCGTTGGAAAAAGGCGCAAAAATTGGAACCGGCGGCAATCGCCACGCCCTCGGCGGCACATTCTACGAGCCGACGGTTCTTATTGATGCGGAAGCCAACATGCGCATCGCCAACGAGGAGACATTTGGACCCGTAGCACCTGTTTTCCGGTTCCGGTCGGAGGATGAAGCAATCGAGATGGCCAACAACACCAACTATGGCCTGGCGGCTTATGTGTACTCCCGCGACGTTGGTCGTTGCTGGCGAGTAGGTGAAGCATTGGAGTTTGGGATTGTTGGCATCAATGAAGCCTTGCTGTCCGTCGAGGTAGCCCCCTTTGGCGGCGTGAAAGAATCCGGTATTGGCCGGGAAGGCGGCAAATGGGGTATCGAGGAATTTCTCGAACCCAAATACATGACCTTTGGTGGTCTTGATGGAGAGAACAGCTGATGGGCGACATACATCTTTCGCAGGACGATCAAAAGCGCATCGCCGCAGAGGCAGCTCTGGCCTATGTGAAGGACGGCATGAAAGTCGGTCTTGGCACGGGGTCAACGGCGGCACACTTCGTCACCGCCCTGGGCCGGAAGGCAAAGGAGGAAGGGTTGTCACTCTCATGCGTCCCGACCTCTGAAGCGACAGCAGCGCAGGCAGCGGATGTGGGCCTTAAGGTCGTGACCCTCGATGATGAGCCACATCTTGATGTGACGGTCGATGGCGCAGATGAACTGGACAAGCACCTGACCCTCATAAAGGGAGGTGGCGGGGCTTTGCTGCGCGAAAAGATCGTGGCCTTTGCTTCTACTCAAATGATCGTCATTGCGGATGAGAGCAAGGTCGTCCCTGTGCTTGGCAATTTCCCGCTGCCTGTTGAGGTGGTGCCGTTCGGTGCCCAGACCACTGGCACCCGCATTCTTGAATCGGGCAAACTGTTTGGGTGCGAGGGTGCGATCTCAATGCGAACGGATGAGTTCGGCGAACCTTTTTGCACCGACAGCAACAACTTCATCTTTGACTGGGCGCTGGGTGAAATTCCCGATCCCAAGGGTCTTGGTCACTATCTGGCACGGTTGCCCGGCGTCGTAGAGCATGGCCTGTTTCTGGGCATTGCCCATGCAGCCCTTGTCGGCAAGGCCGACGGCACTGTTGAGACGCTGCGCAGTTAGGTTGTCGGCCCCTCATCAAGCTATCGTGAAAACACCTTGGGAACCGGACGTGCCGGTGCCATCTAGGGCGCATACGAACAAGAAAGGCCGGCATTATGGCTGACTATGATTATGACCTTTTCACCATCGGCGCCGGTTCCGGCGGCGTGCGGGCCTCTCGTATGGCCGCCTCTCACGGCGCCAAGGTGGCCGTGGCCGAAGAATACCGCGTCGGCGGCACATGCGTTATCCGTGGCTGCGTGCCCAAGAAGCTGTTTGTCTATGCAAGTCACGTTCTTGAAGACATCGAAGATGCTGAAGGCTTTGGCTGGACCGTCGAAGGCGCGAAGTTTGACTGGAAGACCTTGATTGCCAACAAGGACAAAGAGATCGATAGGCTGAATGGGATTTACATTCGCAACCTTGCAGGCTCGGATGTGGAAATCATCGAAGACCGGGCGATCATCAAGGATAAACACACGATCCACCTGGTGAACCAGAACCGTGATGTAACCGCGAAGGTCATTCTCATCGCGACCGGGGCTACGCCCAATATCCACGAAGTGCCAGGCCACGAGCTTGCCATTACTTCAAACGAAGCATTCCACCTTGATGAGTTGCCCAAGCGGGTTGTTGTCGCGGGCGGCGGATACATCTCCGTTGAGTTCGCGGGCATTTTCAACGGTCTGGGCTCCGACACAACGCTGGTTTATCGCGGCGAAGAAATCCTGCGTGGCTTTGACGATGATCTGCGCACGCATCTGCATGCCGAGATGGATAAGAAGGGCGTCGACATTCGCACCGGGGTTGTCTTTGAACGGATTGACAAGACCGATGATGGCCTGGCTGTCACCTTGAGCGATGGATCCGTCATCAACACCGATGCGGTGATGTTCGCGATTGGACGTAACCCGAACAGCAAGGGCCTGGGTCTGGAAAATGCCGGGGTCGAGTTCGAGCCCAACGGCACGATCAAGGTCGATGCCTATTCAAAGACAAATGTGGACAATATCTATGCGGTTGGTGATGTAACCAACCGCGCCAACCTGACACCGGTTGCCATTCGTGAAGGTGCAGCGTTCGCAGAGACAGTGTTCAACAACAATCCTGTTGCGGTGGATCACTCCTGCATTCCCACGGCAGTATTTTCTACCCCTGAAATTGGCACCGTCGGCATCAGTGAAGAAATGGCGCGCCAGCAGTTTGGCCGGGTCGATATCTACAAATCGACCTTCCGTGCCATGAAACACACGCTGTCTGGCCGCGATGAGAAGACAATGATGAAAATCATCGTCGACCCGGCATCTGACCGGGTCCTGGGTGTCCATATGATCGGGCCGGCATCCGGTGAGATCATTCAGGCGGTGGGTATTGCAGTCCAGATGGGCGCAACAAAAGCTCAGTTTGATGCAACAGTTGCCGTGCATCCAACAGCTGCCGAAGAACTTGTGACCATGAAAACGCCCGAGCCTCAGCCTGAGGCTGTAGCAGCCGAATAAGAGGCTGGGCTCAGGTGTTAACCACCCATGCCAGGGCAGGGGTGGAATCAGCCGCCGGTCGGGCGTATATAGACGCCTCGTCCCCGGGTCCCTGATGCACAAAATTTGGCTCCAACCTTGAGGTTGTGGCGGTTTTCAGGGCGTCCCGGCGGCAGATTTTGTGAGTGGAAGTAATGAGCGATACCTGGACGCCCCAGTCCTGGCGGGAAAAGCCCGCCAAGCATATTCCCGACTATCCGGACGCTGGAAAGCTTGCGGATGTGGAAAAGACCCTTGCCGGCTATCCGCCGCTGGTCTTTGCAGGTGAGGCTCGCCAGCTGAAGGCGGACCTTGCTGAAGTAGCGGAAGGCAACGCCTTTTTGCTGCAGGGGGGCGACTGCGCCGAGAGCTTTGCCGAGTTCCACCCGGACAATATCCGCGACACGTTCCGTGTGCTGTTGCAGATGGCTGTTGTGCTGACATTCGCTGCCGGATCCCCGGTTGTGAAGGTCGGGCGTATTGCAGGCCAGTTCGCCAAGCCGCGCTCTGCTCCCACGGAGACACAGGGAGATGTGACATTGCCGAGTTACTTCGGCGACAACATCAATGGTATCGAGTTTGACGCCGCCCAGCGTGTGCCGGATCCCGAACGTCAGCTGCGCGCCTATTCTCAGGCGGCGTCGACGTTGAACCTGCTCCGTGCTTTCGCACAGGGTGGATATGCGGACCTCAATTTCGTGCACCGCTGGAACATGGGCTTCGTTGCTGACAGCCCTCAGGGCCATCGCTACGAGGAACTGGCGACACGGATTTCCGAGACATTGGATTTCATGAAGGCCTGCGGTATTGATGCCAACACGACGTCGCAACTGCAGGCAACTGACTTCTACACAAGTCATGAAGCCCTGCTGCTCGGCTACGAGCAGGCGATGACGCGCATCGATTCAACGACGGGCGACTGGTACGACACCTCTGCACATATGCTGTGGATCGGTGACCGGACACGTCATCCCGATGAAGCGCATGTAGAGTTCATGAAGGGTATCAAAAACCCGATCGCCATGAAGTGCGGTCCGTCGCTTGAGCCGGACGAATTGGTACGCCTGTGTGATGCGCTGAACCCGGACAACGAGCCGGGTCGGTTGACGCTGATTGCGCGCTTTGGCTCCGAGAACGTAGGCGACGGCCTACCGCCCCTCATTCGTGCGGTGGAGCGTGAAGGCAAGAAGGTTGTGTGGTCATGTGACCCGATGCATGGGAATACCATCAAAGCGTCCAATGGCTACAAGACTCGTCCCGTGGATCGCATTTTGAAGGAAGTGCAGGACTTCATGGCGGTACACCGTTCTGAAGGTACCCATGCCGGTGGTGTCCACTTTGAGATGACCGGCTCGGATGTGACCGAATGCCTGGGCGGGGCCATTGAAGTGACTGAGGACAGTCTTTCTGACCGCTATCACACCCATTGTGACCCACGCCTCAACGCCAACCAGGCGCTGGAGCTGGCCTTCATGATTGCAGAAGGCCTCAAGGCAGAACGCCAGCAGCGTGACAGTGTCGCTGCTGCCGGCTAGCTGCATAAAGACGTAGTTACCTTGCCCCACACCCGCTACCATAGCGTGGTGTGGGGAGGGACTCGTGCCTAAAAAACCAGTTTCAAAAAGACTTCTAGGGGCCGCCGCGCTTATCGGTGCGATGTTGTCCGTGGCATCGGCATCGCTGGCTCAGGACTTGAGCGCGCCAGACAATCAGGCATCTGCGCAGCAGGGCCCATTGAGCCAAACAACGTGCGACGAGTTGATTGGCTATGATCACCCTCGAATTACCTGTGGATATCTGGCCGTAAAAGAGACGCCTCAGGGGCGCGATCTCGACCTTGCCGTCGCGGTGGTCGCCGCAGTTGACGGGTCACAAGGCAAGGAGCCGGTGGTCTTTCTCCATGGCGGCCCCGGTGGCGCCATTGTAAATGCCGCGCGCCAGTTCGCCTCTCATCCAATGAACAAGACCCGTGATGTCATTCTGTTTGACCAGCGCGGGTCAGGCTTGTCCCGGCCCATCGACTGTCCCGAAGCATCATCGGCCTATCTGGAAATGTTGGCTGCTGACCTTGATGCCAAGACATCAACAGCGCGCCAGGCAAACGTCGAAAGCGCGTGCCGCGATCGGATAATCAACGAAGGAGCCGACCTTGACGGGTACGGGACCCGTGAAACCGTCGGCGACATGGAGGTGCTGCGCGCGGCACTTGGGGTGGAAAGCTGGAATGTCATGGGCGTTTCTTATGGCACCACCGTAGGACTGGACTATGTGCGCATGCATCCCCAGCACACGCGTGCTTTGGTCATGGACAGCGTCTATCCGCCGTCCTTTGCGTCTGGAGGCGACGCGGCTACCCGGTCCTTCGCGCGTGCTCTTGAGCAGCTCTATGTGGATTGCCGTAGGGATGATGAGTGCCGCCGCGCCTATCCCGGTCTGGAAACCTCATATCTTGCGACGGTCATTGCCCTTGAGCGGAAGCCGTTGGCCGTTCCTGTGTCTGATCGAAGTCTTGTGCCGTCCGGTGTGTTCTACATGAATGCTCAGGATTTCACGTCGATCATCCACCAGATGCTCTACGGCAAGGCCACCATTTCACTCGTGCCCAAGGTCATTGACCTTGCCGCCCGTGGAGAGGCTGAGGCGTTGGCGGGGCTGGTGGAAATTCTTGGACCATTGGCAAAGCGCATTGATCTGACAGCCCGGCTGTCCGTCGAATGTCGCGAGCGATGGCTGACCCCGGGGCGCAATCTGACTGGTATGGACCGGCTTGAACGGTTCCTGCGCCGCAGCCTGACGATTTTCGATACAGAAGATGTCCTGTGTGATGACTGGGCCCCGCAATTCTCCGATCCGGACTTCAATGCCCCGGTGTCGTCACCTGTACCGGCCATTTTTTATTCTGGAGCGAATGACCCGATCACGCCGCCCGAGAACACGCTTGCAACGTTCCGGCGGTTCCCGGCTGGCCAGTACGTGCATGTGCCTCACACGGGTCACGGCGTAGACCGCTCCCATCTCTGTGTACGAGAAATCACGGCGGCCTTTCTTGATGATCCCCGTGCACTGGTGCGCGATGGATGCGTTGGAGACATAACGCCGATCCCTTTTGTCACGCAGGTTGCGCTGTCCCGGGGGGCATTGCCCTTCGCCGCGGGCGTGCTGCAGATGCAAAGTCCGTTTCTGCTTGTCTCTCTGGCAATCGGCGGATTTCTGATCGTGATCGGCATGATCTGGATGCTGACAGCTGTAAGTCGCAGCCAGCACGGTAGGCGTCCATCAGCCATTGCGCTGGCATCGGCTGGGTCTTCAGGTTTGTCCGGCGTTTTGCTGCTAACCTTTACGGCAATCCTCACACTGACGATTGCCGACGCGGGGGCGGGTCTGACACCTGCCATCCTGGCCTTGGGTTTGCCAGCTGAAAGCGGATGGCTGCTGCTCCTGCCACTTGCCGCACTTGCAGCATTTGCGGTTGGTATCGTGATGCTTTTTCTGGCATTGGCCCGGGGCGGCGCCAACACAAAGGCCAACGCACCCTTGATGGTTCTGGCCATTGGCTGTGGGCTGGTGTTGGGCGTGTTGTGGTGGCAGGGGTTCTTTGCCGCCGTCGGTTAGATCAGCGGAAGCTCATGCAGGTTTTCTGGGCTGCAACAAGAAGGCCCCGCCGATGGTTCGGCGGGGCCTTTTGCAATCGTGTGGTGCGGAGGGTCTAGATGGCTTTGTCCGGGCCGACCTTGACCAGCATCTTGCCCATGTTGCCGCCGGTGAAGAGGTTGAGGAACGCGTTGGGTGCGCGCTCAATTCCATCTTCCACCGTTTCTTCCCATTTGATCTTGCCTTCACCAATCCACTTGGTCATGTCGCGGATGAAGTCCGGCAGCAGATCAAAATGGTTGGAGACAATGAAGCCCTGCATCTTGAGGCTCTTGCCAACCATGTAGATCAGGTTGCTGGGGCCAGGTGTCGGTTCAGTGTCATTGTACTGGGAGATCATGCCACACATGGCGAGGCGCCCCATCGGACGCATGTTCTCAAGGGCAGCCGTGAGATGCTCGCCACCCACATTTTCAAAATACACGTCCACACCCTTGGGAGCGGCCGCACGCACGGCTTCTGTGAGATCACCGCATGTCTTGTAGTTGATGGCCTTGTCGATGCCGGCTGTTTCTTCCAGCCACTTGCACTTTTCATCAGAGCCTGCGGTGCCAACAACGAAGCAACCCTTGGCTTTTGCGATCTGGCACACAATGGCACCGACAGCGCCGGACGCGGCAGACACAAACACCGTCTCGCCATCCTTGAGTTCACCGACGCGCAACAGGCCTGCATAGGCCGTCATGCCGGGCATGCCTAGCGTGCCAAGAAAAGCCTGAATGGGCACGCCGGAGCTTGTATCGACCTTCTGAACTTCCTCGCCTTTGGCGACAAAATACTCACGCCAGCCAAGCATGGACTGCACGTAGTCGCCGACGGCGGCCTTGTCGGAATTGGATGCAATCACCTGACCGATGGCACCGCCTTCAAGCGGTGCGCCGATCTGAAATGGCGGAACATAGCTTTCCCGATCATACATGCGGCCACGCATGTAAGGGTCCACGGACATCCAGATGTTACGCACGAGGACTTCGCCGTCGCCAGGCGCTGCGATGTCCACTTCCTTTACCTGAAAATCTTCGATCTTCGGCATGCCCTCCGGGCGCCGTGCAAGCTGCACTTCCTTAGAAACGACATTTGACATTGGGTCTTCTCCCTATTGGTTGGTTTTGGGTTGGTTGGTTCTTGAGTTCGATAGCAATTCTTGGTGGCGTTCTGGTTGGCGCAGTTGGTCAGCCCTGCGGATCTGCCACATGGACCAGACGCTTGCCGTAATTCTCGCCGCTCAACAGTCCGACAAGGGCCTGCGGGGCATTTTCGAGGCCGTCTACAATGTCTTCGGCAACTTTGATGCTGCCCTGTGCTGCAAATCCGGCAAGCTCGGCTTCTGCCTCAGCCTGTCCGTCAAAATCCATCACAATGAATCCTTCGACCTTCAGGCGCTTGGTCACGATCAGCCCGGGCACACCCCGCGGGCCGTGCGTGGGCGTGTCGGTATCGTATTGGGAAACAGCACCACAACACACGATGCGGCCGTGCGTATTCATACGGAACAGGACACCTTCAAAGATGTCTCCGCCCACATTGTCAAAGAAAACATCCACACCATCAGGCGCATCGCGCTTGAGCGCCTTCATGACCGGTTCGTTGTTGTAGTTTATGGCCGCATCGAAGCCGAGCTCGTCTGTCAGCCATTTGCACTTCTTGTCTGAGCCGGCGATGCCGACAACGCGCGCACCGCGCGTCTTGGCCAACTGACCGGCAACGGAACCGACAGCGCCGGCGGCAGCAGATACAACCACTGTCTCACCCGCAAGTGGTTTGCCGATGTGCAGCATGCCGAAATAGGCCGTTTTGCCGGTAATGCCGAGAATGGACAACAGATGGGTAAGCGGGCCCCGCTGCTTGCGTTTTTGTACCTGGCTTGCAGGCAGGGCAACATAGTCACACCAGCCCATATCCGCTTCCACAATGTCTCCAGGAGCAAAGGCCGGATCGTTGGAAACAACAACTTCGCCAAGTGCGCCACCAGCCATTTTGGTTCCCGGCAACACCTGATCGCGATAGGTGCGTCCCTGCATCCAGGCCCGATTGGCCGCATCAATGGAGATATAGAGCACCCGAATGAGCAGCTCTCCGTCTCCAGCCGTTGGTACGGCAACGGTCTCAAGGCCGAAATTGGAGGCTAAGAGCTTGCCCGCAGGCGATTCTGTAAGGGTAATCTGGCGGGATTCGGACGCGGTCATCAGGCAAACTCCGGGGAATAATTGGCATGAGGGAAGCCGGATTGGAGTTAACACGGGGGTTTAGGGGGCTGGCAAGGGCCCAACAGGTGGCCGACCAGGCTCAGTTGGACTGGTTTTGCAGATCAGAGCGGCATAACCGCCCCTTGGCCTAAAGCGCCGGATCGCCTAGCTTCCGGGCCGAAAACCAACATGTATCCCTGACCCGTGCCGGAGCAGCAGTTTCCCTCAATGCCCTATAACCGTCCCAAGCTTTCACGTGTGCGTGCCGGTGTCCTTGGCACCGGGTATTTCGGCCGACTGCATGTCAGCAAATATGCCTCCATTCCCGGTGTGGATCTTGTCGGCGTGTTCGATCTGAATCCAGACCGCGCCAAAGAAGTGGCAGATGAGTTTGACTGTGCCGTCATGGCTAGCCCGGATGACTTCATTGGCAAGGTGGACGCAGTCTCTATTTCAGCGCCGGCAACCTTCCACTACGAGCTGGCAAAGCCATTTCTGGAAGCAGGGATTCACGTCCTCATCGAAAAGCCGATCGCAACATCGCTGGAAGACGCGGATGAACTGATAAAGATCGCCCGCGACAAGCAGGTGGTTATCCAGGTGGGCCATCAGGAGCGCTACGTATTCTCGCGTTTTGATCTGCCGTCCTTGGTCTCAGACCCGGTCGAAGTGATCTGCCGCAGGGCAGGGCCGTTTACCGGGCGCAATGTAGATGTGAGTGCGATCCTCGATCTGATGATCCACGACCTCGACATCAGCCATCAAATTCTGCGCTACAAGCCATCTAAGGTCGAAGCGACCGCCCGTGCTGTTCACGGTGACCTCGCAGATGAGATTGACGCTGTCGTGACGACGGAAGACGGCAAGACCGTGCGCGTGTTTGCCAGCCGCGTCGGTGACAAGCTGGAACGCTCGGTCCGGATCATCTGCAAGGACCGCGAAATCATGATTGATTTTGCCAACAGGCAGTTCGAGCTGACTGAAAAAGGCGCCAATGGCGACCGCCGGATCATGGACCCCAATGAGGTGGATGGCCTGCCCGTCATTGATGAACTGGTGTCTCAGGACCCTCTGGCCGAAGAAATCGGCGGATTTGTAAATGCTGTGGCGACAGGCGCCCGCCCGCGTGTCAGTGGTCAGGATGCCCGCCGGGCACTCGAAACAGCATTGGCGATTGATGCCGCCATCGGCCCTATCACCCGTGAGGAACCCGCAGCGTAAGGCTTGGCAAGCACAGCGCAGCACATTAGGTCTGACTCTATGACGGATACGCTCAAAATCTGCCTTGCGCAGCTCAACCCGATTGTTGGCCACGTCGAAGGCAACATTGCCCGTGCCCGTGAAGCCCGCGCGGAAGCCGCCAAGCAGGGTGCAGACCTCATCGTCTTCACTGAGCTCTACATCACCGGCTATCCACCCGAAGACCTGGTGCTGAAACCCGCATTTCAGGATGCCGCGCGTGAGGTGCTGGATGATTTTGCGCGGGACACAGCCGATGGCGGCCCGGCGGTGCTCATTGGCGTGCCTCTGCGCGACGCAGGCCTCCTGCACAATTCTGTGGCGCTGCTTGAAGACGGCAAGGTTGCGGAGATCCGCCACAAGCAGATGCTGCCGAACTATGGCGTGTTCGATGAGATGCGGGTCTTTGAGTCCGGGCCCGACCCCAAACCCATTCCTTTCAAAGGCGTGTCGCTTGGCGTCCCTGTATGCGAGGACATCTGGCACGACCACGTGGTTGCCAATCTGGCCAATCAGGGTGCCGAAATTCTGATTGTGCCCAATGGCTCTCCCTTTGAAGCCACCAAGCACGGTGCCCGACAGAACCATGTGCGCGCCCGGGTGAGTGAATCCGGACTGCCGCTGGCCTATGTCAATCAGGTGGGCGGCCAGGACGAACTTGTGTTTGATGGCGCGTCCTTTGTGATGAACGCCGATCTGAGCATGCCACTCAGCCTGCCGGCTTTCTCTGAAAGCTGTGTCATGACCGAGTGGACACGTGGCGACAATGGCTGGAGCTGTGCTCAGGGCGAGACGGCGCCCGACCCCGAAGGATTGGAAGCCATTTATGGCGCCTGCGTCCTGGGTCTGCGCGATTATGTTACGAAGAACCGTTTCCCGGGCGTTGTGCTTGGCTTGTCCGGTGGTATCGACAGCGCCATCTGCGCTGCCATGGCAGCTGATGCGCTGGGTCCGGACAAAGTGCATTGCGTGATGCTGCCCTCCAAATACACCAGCCAGGAGAGCCTGGATGATGCGGAGGAGTGCGCCCGGTTGATTGGCACGCAGCTCGACACTGTGTCGATCAGCGAAAGTGTGGACGCCATTGAAGGTGCACTTGCGCCGCTGTTTGAAGGCCGCAAGCCCGACATCACCGAAGAAAACATTCAGTCCCGTGCCCGCGGCCTGTTGCTGATGGCATTGTCCAACAAGTTTGGCCACATGGTGCTGACGACCGGCAACAAGTCTGAAATGTCTGTAGGCTACGCGACGCTCTATGGCGACATGAATGGCGGCTTCAATCCCATCAAGGACGTGTACAAGATGCAGGTCTTTGCTTTGTGCGAGTGGCGCAACCAGAACCACCCGGCAGGTGCCCTTGGGCCTGAGGGCAGGGTGATACCGCAGCGGATCATCTCCAAGCCGCCAAGTGCTGAACTGCGCGAAGACCAGAAGGACGAAGACTCCCTTCCACCCTATCCGGTGCTTGATGACATTCTTGAAAGCCTCGTGGAGCACGAGCGCAGCGCTGAAGAAACAATCGCGCGTGGCCATGATGCGGCGGAAGTAAAGCGCATTGAGCACCTGCTCTACATCGCTGAGTACAAGCGTCGCCAGTCGGCGCCGGGCGTGAAAATCGGCCTTAAGAATTTTGGCCGCGATCGCCGCTACCCGATAACGAACGGCTTCCGCGATGCCCAGTAACGTCAAGACGCGCTTCGCGCCAAGCCCCACAGGCACATTGCATGTGGGCAATATGCGCGCGGCCTTACTCAACTGGCTGTACACCCGCAAGATGGGTGGCGAGATCGTGCTGCGCTTTGACGATACGGACACGGCGCGCTCAACCCGCGCCTTTGCGGACGCCATTGAGGCAGACCTCGCGTGGGGCGGACTGACCTTTGATGCAATTACTCGTCAGTCAGACCGTATTGCCACCTATGACGCCGCTGCTGGCACGTTGAAGGCAGTCGGTCTGCTCTACCCCTGCTACGAAACCCCCGCTGAGCTGGACCGTCGCCGCAAGCGCCAGCTATCGCAGGGCAAACCTCCCGTCTATGACAGGGCCGCTCTTGAGTTGACCGACGATGACCGCGCCAAGCTGGAAGCAGACGGCAGAACACCCCATTGGCGGTTCAGGCTCTCCGGCACCAAAGTCATGTGGAATGACCTCATTCGCGGGCCGCAATCCATCGAGACCGCATCCGTTTCCGATCCGGTGTTGATCCGCGAGGACGGCACATACACCTATATGCTCCCGTCATCCGTTGATGACGCAGAAATGGGCATTACCCATGTGCTGCGTGGCGAAGATCATGTGACCAATACGGCAGCCCAGATCGAACTGCTGCAGGCTGTTGGTGCACAGCTACCAGCGTTTGCCCATTTCCCGCTTATGGTTGCACCTGGCGGTGCCAAGCTCTCCAAGCGTGAGGGCGGGGCCAGCGTGCAGGACGTGCGCGAGCGGGGCCTTGAGCCGGGTGCCCTCACAAGCTATCTGGCGCATCTGGGCACATCAGATGACGTAAAGGCCGCAAGCCTTGATGATCTGATCGAGGGTTTCGAGTTTTCAAAGTTCGGCCGTGCCCCAGCACATTATGACGTGGCAGATCTGGGCCGGCTGAATACGGACCTGCTGCACACAGCTTCCCTCGCGGACGTGACCGCGCGCCTGGACGGACTCGGCCTTACGATCAGCGAAGACCTGTGGCTGGCCATTCGCGGCAATCTGGAAAGACTGTCTGATGCCGCTATCTGGGTGCAGGTGGCGGATGGCGAAATCACGCCGATCATCGAAGACGCGGACTTTGCAGCCAAGGCTGCGGCCGTTCTGCCCGCAAGCCCGTGGGATGAGACAACGTGGAAGACCTGGACGGATGCGGTGAAGGCTGAGACCGGGGCCAAGGGCAAAGGTCTGTTCATGCCTTTGCGTAAAGCATTGACCGGGCTCGACCATGGCCCGGAACTCAAGGCACTGCTGCCCCTGATCGGCCGCGACAAGGTTCTGGCACGGCTTGCTGGGTAGCCGTCAGATCCGAAGATCAAAACGCGGGTTGATTTTTTAAGACATTCCGCCCAAAGTCCGGCTCATGAAAACCGCCGCAACCATCTGGTGCATTTGCTGCACCATTATTATTAGCTAGCGCACAACGCTGGCTCGCGGCCGTTCGTCATTTTCCTGGACATCAGACAAGACGTATAAGCCACGAGGCCAGCAGGCCTTGATCGGGATATTTTTGCCCGGGTTAACGAAGGACTTTGTTTGATGGCACGCCCTGTGACCCTCAGCCTGCACGATACGTCCAGCCGCACGAAGCGGGTGTTTGAGCCCATTGATCCGGCCAATGTGCGCCTCTATGCCTGCGGTCCTACGGTTTATGACTTTGCCCATATCGGCAACGGCCGCACAGCTGTGACCTTCGACCTGGTGTTTCGTGTGCTGCGCTATGTCTATGGCGATGACCACGTGACCTATGTGCGCAACATCACCGACATCGAAGACAAGATCATGGCCCGCGCCAAACGCGACGGCGTCACTATCCGTGAGCTGACCAACGGCACGGCGAAGGTCTATCAGGAAGACATGGCGGGTCTTGGCTCGCTGCCGCCCACCCATGAGCCGCGCGCCACTGACTATGTGGACGGCATGATCGAGATGATCTCAAAGCTGATTGATCTTGGCCATGCCTATGAGGCCGAAGGTCATGTGCTGTTTGATGTCTCGTCAGACAAGAACTACGGCAGCCTGTCCGGCCGTTCGCTCGACGACATGATCGCCGGTGCCCGCGTCGAGGTTGCTCCTTACAAGCGCAACGCCACCGATTTTGTGTTGTGGAAGCCCAGTGACGAGGACATGCCCGGCTGGGACAGCCCATGGGGCAAGGGCCGCCCCGGGTGGCACATCGAGTGCTCCGTTATGGGTGAGCATCTGCTGGGTGAGACATTTGATATCCACGGTGGCGGAATAGACCTTTCCTTCCCGCACCACGAAAACGAGTTGGCGCAATCCAGCTGCTCTCATGGCGGCGCGAAGCTGGCCAATTACTGGATGCATGGCGGCTTTTTGCAGGTCGAAGGCGAGAAGATGTCCAAGTCTCTGGGCAATTTCCTTGTCGTGCACGACCTTCTGGGCGACTGGCCGGGCGAAGCATTGCGCCTGCATCTCTTCATGACCCACTACCGTCAGCCGTTGAACTGGACTGTCGAAGGCGTCCGTGAGGCCAAAGGCATTCTGGATCGATGGTATGCCTCAACCGCTGACGTGGGAGAGGTGACCGCGGATGATGTGCCGGAACGTGTAACCTCCGCCTTGCTGGATGATCTCAATACCCCGCAAGTGCTCGCAGCCCTGCACAAGCTGTGCAGCGAAAGCCAGAAGGGCAGTGCAGAAGCTGCCCGAGCGCTCAAGGCATCCGGCCAGTTGATAGGTTTGTTTGGCCACACTGCTGAAGAGTGGGCGGCCTGGCGTCCGGCAACATCTACCGTGGATGATGCACAGGTCGAAGGCCTGATCGCAGCCCGCAAGCAGGCACGCGACGAAAAAGACTTTGCGGAAGCAGACCGCATCCGTGATGAACTGACAGCACTTGGCATCGAGATCAAGGATGGGCCCGACGGCACCACCTGGACGGTCGCGACGTAAGGGGACGAAAAAATGAGCACCAAAGAACGTCTCTACCTGTTCGACACCACGCTGCGCGACGGCGCGCAGACGCAGGGTGTGGACTTCAGCGTCGACGACAAGATCCGCATTGCGGAAACCCTGGATGCCCTGGGCATTGATTATGTGGAAGGCGGCTGGCCGGGAGCAAACCCGACAGACAGCGCTTTCTTCAGCGAGAAGCGCGGCCTGAAAAAAGCAACCATGACCGCATTTGGCATGACCAAGCGGGTGGGGCGGTCGGCCGACAATGATCCGGGACTTGCGGCCTTGTTTGACGCTGAGTCGGATGCTGTGTGCCTCGTCGCCAAGACTTGGGACCATCAGGTGGAACTGGCACTGGGGTGCTCGCTTGATGAAAACCTTGAAGCCATTGAAGACAGCGTGCGCGCGATCACCAAGCATGACCGCGAGGCCATGATCGACTGCGAGCATTTCTTCGACGGCTACAAAGCCAACCCGGACTATGCCATTGCCTGCGCCAAGACAGCACTTGCTGCAGGCGCCCGCTGGGTGGTGCTGTGTGACACCAATGGCGGCTCGCTCCCCCATGAGGTGGAAGCCATCACTCGTGCAGTGGCAGAGCATGTGCCCGGAGACAATCTGGGTATCCACACCCACAACGACACGGAAAATGCTGTCGCCAACACGCTTGCCGCCATCAATGGCGGTGTGCGTCAGATACAGGGCACTCTCAATGGTCTGGGCGAGCGTTGTGGCAACGCCAACATGGTGTCGCTGCTGCCGACGCTGCTGCTGAAGCCGGACTATGCCGACAGGTTTGAAACCGGCGTGCCGGTAGAGAATTTGAACCAGCTCACCCATGTGAGCCGGCTGCTGGACGAAATTCTCAACCGGTCTCCCAATCGTCATCAGCCTTATGTGGGGGCATCAGCCTTTGCCCATAAAGGCGGGCTGCATGTCTCCGCGGTTCAAAAGGACCCGGCGACCTATGAACACGTGCCGCCGGAAGCGGTGGGCAACAAGCGCCGCATTCTGGTGTCGGATCAGGCAGGTCGCTCGAACGTGCTGGCACAGCTTGAAGCTGCCGGCATCGAGGTCGACGCGCAGGACCCGCGCATCAAGCGGCTGGTGGACGAGGTCAAGGAACGGGAGTTTCTCGGCTACGCCTATGATGGCGCAGAAGCCTCGTTTGAGCTTCTGGCGCGCCGCGCATTGGGTGAAGTGCCGCATTATTTCGAGGTGGAGAGCTTCCGCGTTCTCGTGGAACGTCGCTTCAACGCCATGGGCGAACTGGTGACCGTCTCCGAAGCAACGGTGAAAGTGGCCGTCGATGGCGCCACCATCATGAGTGCAGGGGAGGGCAATGGCCCGGTCAACGCGCTGGATCAGGCGCTTCGCAAGGACCTTGGTAAATACTCGTCATGGCTTGAGGACTTACGTCTGGCGGATTTCAAGGTCCGTATCCTGACAAGTGGCACAGAGGCTGTGACCCGCGTAATGATTGAGAGCGTTGATGGTGACGGAGCCCGATGGTCCACGGTCGGCGTATCGCCCAACATCGTGGATGCCTCTTTTCAGGCGCTGATGGATTCGATCACCTACAAGCTGCTGCGCGACGGTGCGCCTGCTGCTGAACCTCAACGGTAGGGTGGTGAATAGCAAGCCGACCCCAGACCCGGCCAGGCTGGGTGTGGCGCTGTCGGGCGGCGCGTACCTCATGTGGGGCTTTCTGCCCCTCTACTACCGCGAAATGGACCACGTGTCGGTGCTTGACGTGCTGGCCCATCGCGGATTGTGGGCGCTTGCCTTTGTGGCGCTCATCGTCACCGTTCTGGGGCGGTGGTCGTTGGTATGGGCGGCCGTAGCCAATCGACGCAGTCTCGGTATTCTGGCAATCACCGGCGTATTGATCGCCAGCAACTGGGGTGGATTCATCTATGCGGTGGCCAATGATCTGGTGCTGGACGCAAGCCTTGGATATTTCATCAACCCGCTCATGAGCGTGGCACTTGGTGTTGTCCTGCTGGGCGAACGGTTGAACAGGGCTCAGCAGATCGCCATTGCTCTGGCGGCCCTCGGCGTTCTCAACGAAATCATTCTGCTCGGCGACGTGCCGTGGATTGCGCTTTTCCTCGCAAGCTCTTTTGCCGCTTATGGCTATCTACGCAAGACAGTGAATGTTGAAAGCATCGATGGCCTGTTCGTCGAGATGGCGGTGCTTGCCCCCTTGATGGTGGGCTATCTCGTGATATCGGGTGGCCCGCTATTGGGCTTTGGTGCAGTGGACATTCTGACAATGGCCTTACTGCTTGGCACAGGCCCATTCACCGCCATCCCGCTGCTACTGTTTGCAGCCGGTGCCCGCCGCGTGAGCCTTGCCACCGTCGGCATCCTCCAGTTCATCGCCCCCAGCATCATGTTCCTGATTGCAGTCCTGCACTTCCGTGAGCCATTCGCTTTCGCCAACGCCCTTACATTCGCAGGCATCTGGCTCGGCCTCGCCGTCTTTGCCTGGGATGCGTTGCGCAGCCGCTAAACAGGCTGGGGGATATCGAAGACCTGAATCAATTCATCCACACTGCTCACGATACGGAACATTGCCGACAGGTCGCCGTGGGAGAAACCTCGATCGACGATGTGCTCAAGAAGGGCCGCCAGCGGTGACCAGTAGCCATCGATATCCAGAACAATGATGGGTTTGTCGTGCCGGCCAAGCTGTTTCCAGGTCAGGATATCGACGAGCTCTGCGATGGTCCCGATGCCGCCGGGCAGAACGACAAAGGCGTCCGCCTTGGCGGCCATTTTCTGCATCCGGTCGTGGAGGTTTTCGGTGATTTCCAGATTGCCCGGTGCGTCCTTCATGACTTCAGGCACCGTCAGAAACTCAGGGATGATGCCGTCCACCTCGCCGCCATGATCATCGACGGCGCGCGCGAGGATGCCCATCAGGCCAATGCCGCCGCCGCCATAAACAAGTTTGATGTCGTTATTGGCAAGCAGGACGCCCAGATCGTGGGCTGCTTGTGCATAGGCAGGATTATCTCCTGCTGCACTGCCACAAAAAACGGTAATAGAACGCGGTATGTTCGTCACGGAGTGCATATATCCTGCAATGCAGCAATTAACGCAAAAATCGGTTAAAAGCGGACGCGGTCGCGTCGATGCCATATTCTCAGGATACGAAAATTCTGCGCAAGGGGTGCGGTCGCAAATTTGCGATGCGCAAAATTAGGGAGCCGGCGACATGTCGCGAGGCATTGCCATCATCGGCGGGTTGGCAGCCGCACTTGTGGTTCTGGGCCTGGCCTATTTTTTCCTGTTTGCAGGCGAGGCGTCTGACCCGACGCTGACGGACGGCACGGTCGCTGAAACAGGCGAGACCGAGTCGACTGATGCAACGCAGCCGGAAGCCGATGAGCCCGAAGGTCCCTCCTTTGACATCGTCCGTGTTGAGCGCGATGGCCAGACGGTTGCTGCTGGACGTGCAGAACCCGGCTCGAAAATTCGATTGATCGACAACGGCACGGTGATTGCCGAAGCGGAAGCCGACAGCCGCGGTGAGTGGGTGATTGTTCTCGATGATCCCCTGCCCACCGGCGACCGTCAGTTGCGGCTGGAAGCAGAGCTGCCCGATGGCACGCTGCTGAACTCCGAACAGGTAGTCTCCATATCGGTGCCCGAGGATCCCGAAGCCGAAGCCCTGGTGGTTCTGCAAAAGCCTGATGAGCCCAGCAAGGTCCTGCAGGGAACAGGCGTCGCAGCCAATGGCGGCGCTCTCACTCTTGATACGGTGGATTACGGCGAAGGCGGCGACGTCATCTTCTCCGGCCGCGCGCCTGTTGGCAGCAATGTACGCATCTATGTGGACAACAAGGCTGCGGGAGATGCGACCGCAGACGCAAAAGGTCGCTGGGTGGTAACAGCGATACGCCCGATCGAGCCCGGCGTCCATGAGCTGCGCGTGGACCAGATCGATGCCCAGGGCATGGTGCTGGCCCGCCTTGAAGCGCCGTTTGAACGCGCGACGGCTGAAGAAGTCGCCATGGTGCTTCAGGATGGCAAGGTGGTCATTCAGCCCGGCAACAATCTGTGGAACATCGCCCAGAAGCTGTATGGATCAGGCTACCAGTACACGGTCATTTATCAGGCCAATCGTGATGATATCCGTGACCCGAACCTGATCTATCCCGGTCAGGTCTTTGAAACACCGGGCTACACCCAGTAGCTACCGCCGACCAAAACCTTGTCTTGGATGAGGGAATGGCTATGTAAGGTGGTACTTAAACCGCCACGCGCCGGTGGTTTTGGGGCATAAGAGGGCACGCACTTCGCGGTCCATCGCCTCATGCATTCCCGGGAGCCCCCATGTCACCACGCTTCGGCACAGCCGCAGGCCAGCAAACGACGCTTGACGTCGATCGCCGGAGCAACCGCGAAGCGATCCGCGACCTGCTGCCCTTTCTGTGGCCCAAGGGCCGCCCGGACCTCAGAGGCCGAGTTGTCCTTGCCATGATTGCGCTCGTGCTGGCCAAGGCCGTGACGCTCTACATGCCGTTCCTGTATGGCGCCGCCGTTGATGCGCTCGACAAACAGGGCACAGAGCTGATTGTCATTGCGTCCGTGGTAGCGCTCATCGGGGCATACGGGGTTGCCCGCATACTGATGATCGGTCTGGCGCAGCTGCGCGATGGCCTGTTTGCCCGGGTTGGTCAGCATGCCGTCAGGGCCGTCGGCCTTCGGACCTTCCGGCACCTCCATGCCCTGTCACTTCGCTTCCACCTGAGCCGCCGGACTGGTGGCCTCAGCCGTGTCATCGAGCGCGGTGTGAAAGCCATCGAGTTCCTCCTGCGCTTCACCCTGTTCAACATCGGCCCGACGCTGCTGGAGCTTGTTCTGGTGGCAGGCATCTTCTGGTGGAACTTCGGCATCTGGTTTGCGGTCGTCACCCTGGCAACCGTCGGCAGCTACATCCTTTTCACCTTCAAAGTGACTGAATGGCGCATCGGCTTCATCCGGTCCATGAACCAGTCAGACGAGCGCGCCCACTCGAAAGCCATCGACAGCCTGCTCAACTTTGAAACCGTGAAATATTTCGGCAACGAAGCCCATGAGTCTGAGCGTTTTGACCGCTCCATGGCGCGGTATGAAGACGCCGCCGTCCGCTCGACAAAGTCACTGTCCTGGCTCAATGCCGGGCAGGCGGCGATTTTCGCAATTGGTCTGTCAGCCTTGATGATCATGGCTGCCATGGGCGTCAAGAATGGCACCATGACCCTTGGTGATTTTGTGCTGGTCAATGCCATGCTGATCCAGCTCTACCAGCCGCTCAATCTGCTTGGCTTCGTCTATCGTGAAATCAAACAGGCGCTGGTGGACATGGAGACCATGTTCGCTCTGCTCGGTGTTGGCGCTGAAATTGAAGACAAACCGGACGCCAAACCACTGGCCGCCAAGAGCGCTGCGGCATCAAGCTGCGAAATCCGTTTTGAGAATGTCGACTTTGCCTATGACCCCGAGCGCAAGATTCTCAAGGGCGTGGATTTCACGGTACCTGCCGGGCGCATGGTTGCCATCGTCGGCCCGTCGGGTGCGGGCAAGTCCACCATCTCGCGTCTTCTGTTCCGCTTCTATGATGCAACCGCCGGCCGCATTCTGATTGACGGCCAGGACATCCGTGACGTGACCCAGGACAGTGTGCGCCACGCCATCGGCATCGTTCCCCAGGACACGGTCCTGTTCAATGACTCGATCCGCTACAACATTCGCTATGGCCGTCCGGATGCGACCGACGCCGAAGTCGAAGAAGCCGCCCGCATGGCGCAGATTCACGATTTCATTCAAAGCCTGCCGGAGGGCTATGACAGCCAGGTCGGCGAGCGTGGCCTCAAGCTGTCCGGCGGTGAAAAGCAGCGCGTGGCCATTGCCCGTACTCTCCTCAAGAACCCGCCAATTCTCCTGCTGGATGAAGCAACCTCCGCGCTGGACACCCACACGGAGAAGGAAATTCAGGCCTCGCTCTCCATCGTCTCACGGGACCGGACCAGCCTCGTTATCGCGCACCGGCTTTCCACCGTGGTGGATGCAGACGAAATCATCGTGCTCGACCATGGCAAAATCTGTGAGCGCGGCACGCACCGCGAGCTGCTGGCCAAGGATGGCGCCTATGCCGCCATGTGGCAGCGCCAGCAGGAAGCCCAGCGTGCTGAGGAGATTCTTCAGGAAGTGGCTGAAACCGAGGGCACTTTGGTGGCCAGCGCAGTCGGCGACGAGGGTCTGGTTCCCGCCAAGTAGGCGCCCGCCAAACTTCGCCTCACATGCTATGTTCTGCTCCAGACAAAACAGGAGTGAGCATGAAAACGGCCAGTTGCCAGTGTGGCGCCCTTTCGGCAAAAGCCCGTGTTGACCCCGCAGGCATCGTCGCCTGTCATTGCTCAGGTTGCCAGCGCCGGACCGGCTCGGTCTTTGGTGTCGGGGCCTACTATCTGGAGGCCGATGTGGAGATCACCGGGGAGGCAACGGCCTTCTCCCGGCCGACAGCCATCGGCAATCAATTCCACGAGCACTTTTGCCCGAAATGCGGTACAACCCTCTACTGGTGGTCTGACAAAAACCCCGGTCTCATCGGCATAGCCGTCGGCGCGTTTGCCGACCCGGCTTTCCCGAAACCACAACGGTCAGTGTGGGAACAATCCTGCCACGACTGGGTGGATATGAGTGTGGCTCAGGAACACTTTGACCAGGGCAGGCCTTAGTAACAGTTAGTTTGGAAGGACTTGTGGTTCTCATGCGCGATCTTTTGGCATTTGTTCCGCCCATGCACCCCGAAGGCCGGCGTTTTGTGCTCATCTTTGCAGCAATCACGCTTGTGCTGTTTTGGGTCTGGCAGCCGTTCGGGTGGATAGGTGTTATCGCCACGGTTTGGTGTGCGTGGTTCTTCCGTGATCCTGAGCGCGTGACGCCGGATCGTCCGGGTCTTGTCATCGCGCCCGCTGATGGTGTCATCAACATGATTGCAGAAGCCGTGCCGCCACCTGAAATGGGACTGGGTGACGAACCCCTGACGCGCATCAGCGTCTTCATGAATGTGTTCAACGTTCATATCATTCGCTCCCCGGTTGAAGCCGCTGCCATCCGCACAGCCTATCGCCCCGGCAAGTTCTTTGATGCGTCCCTGGACAAGGCATCAGAGGAAAACGAACGCTCCTCCGTGCTTCTGCGCACGGGCGGTGGTCGTGAATATTGCGTGGTGATGGTTGCAGGCCTTGTCGCGCGCCGCATTCTTCCCTTCGTCAATCAGGATGATCACCTTGAGGCAGGTGACCGCATCGGCCTTATCCGCTTTGGCAGCCGTGTGGACGTTTACCTACCCAAGGGGCTGGACCCTCTCGTGTGCGTTGGACAAACCAGCGTCGGTGGCGAAACCGTGCTGGCGGATCATCACGTGCATGACGATCATCGCCCCGGACGTCGCTCATGACCAAAGACCACGAGTCCGCACCATCGAAGATTGAGGACAAGCTGACCGGCAAGTCCCTGCGTGGCCGCATGCGCCGATCTGGCGAGAAGCGTCAGCAGGCCCCTTTACGCAATCTTCTGCCAAATGTGCTGACCGTGCTTGCCTTGTGTGCGGGTTTGACGGCCATCCGTTTTGGGCTGGAAGGCCGATACGAGTTTGCCGTCTATGCAATTCTCGTTGCCGCCTTGCTTGATGCCTTGGACGGTCGGCTTGCGCGCATGCTCAAGGCGCAATCAAGTTTTGGGGCTGAATTGGATTCGCTCGCCGATTTTTTCAATTTCGGCGTGGCTCCGGTCCTGATCCTCTACACATGGAGCCTGGATGCGTTGGGCGGCCTGGGCTGGGTCGCTGTCCTTGGCTATTCGGTAGCCTGCGCCCTGCGGCTGGCACGCTTCAACGTCGCTGCCGAGGATCCTGATCGACCGTCATGGGCGAACGCGTTTTTTGTGGGCGTACCGGCGCCAGCCGCCGCCGGACTGGTGATGCTGCCGCTCTATATGGATTTCACGCAGATCACGACGTTCAACACCTGGCCGTCGCTGGTGGCGGTCCATATCGGTGTCGTCGCCTTCCTGATGGTCAGCCGCCTGCCAACGTTCTCCGGCAAGCACTTAAGGCTTTCCACCCGCCGCGATAAGGCGCTGCCTTTTTTGCTCGGCGTGGCATTGGTGGCCGCCTTGGCAGTCAGCTATCCGTGGATGACGGTTATTGGCATTACGGCTCTATATGCCGTGTCTCTGCCACTCGCGTTCTGGCGACACCGCGTGCTCGAGAAGCGCACGCAGATTGCGCGCGCTTCCCGGGATCGCAGTTTGGATGAGCAGGCCGGCGACTAGGCCCTGAGGGTTACTCGGCCGCTCCGCCATATCGCCGGTCACGCAGTGAGCGGCGGCGCAGCAGGTTCTCAACCGTCTCGCGGATGTTCAATGAGCTTTGACGGATTACCGTCGGCGCGGCCAGCATCACCGGTGTCACCACCAGCGTCAGCAGGGTCGCAAAGCTCAGGCCTGAGATGATCGCCGTGGACAACTGAACCCACCACACAGCAACAGGGCCGCCATAGGTGACGCTTCGGTCAAAGAAGCCCACATTGATCTGGGTGGCCATGGGGAGCAAACCGCAGATCGTCGTGATCGTGGTCAGCAACACCGGCCGCAGACGCTGGCCTGCGGTGCGCAGCACAGCTTCAACCGGGTCCATGCCCCGTGCCAGCAGGCCCTGGAACGTATCGATGAGCACAATGTTGTTGTTCACCACAATCCCGGCCAAAGCCACGATGCCTGTGCCCGTCATGATGACCGAGAACGTATGTCCGGTAATCACCATGCCAAGCAGCACGCCCATGGTGGACATGATCACGGCGGAGAGTGTCAGCACCGAGTGGTAGAACGAATTGAACTGCGTCAGCAGGATGATGAACATCAAGAACAGGGCTGCAATCATCGCATTGCCTAGGAAGGCTGCCGATTCAGCCTGGTTCTCGTCAGCACCGCGGAACCGCACATTGACCCGCGGGTCAATATTGGCCTCGTTGGCAATCCAAGCCTTGAGTTCAGTTACCTTGTCATCGGCCAGCACGCCGTTGGTTGTATTGGCTTTCACGTCCATGACCTGAATGCCGTCGATGCGGGTGATTTCATTCACCTGCCGCGCCGGCTCGCGGGTAATGAAGTTGGAAAGCGGCACCAGACCATTAGGCGTCCTCAGGCGCAGCTGATCCAACTGGTCAATGGACCGGTCGGAGACAGGGAAACGCGCACGGATGTCCACCTCGTCGTCCGCATCGTCCGGGCGATAGGTCCCAACCAGAATACCATTGGTGACCATCTGAACCGTGGCACCGATGGCCGCTACGTCGGCACCAAACCGGCCTGCCTGTTCGCGGTCGATCTTCAGCACCCACTCAATGCCCGGCAGAGGCAGTGAATCTTCAATGTCGATCAGGTCCGCAACATTGTTGGCGAAATGATCCCTGACCTTCTCGGTCATGGCACGCAGGGCAACCGGGTCACGCGAAGAGAGCTGGATCTGCACGTCCTTGCCCGTCGGTGGACCGTCTTCACGCTTGCGCACTTCCACATTGATGCCCGGAAGGTTCATCGTGCGGTCGCGGATTTCATCAAGAATGATCGCGCCGGGTCGCCGTTCTTCATAAGGCGCCAACTCAATGGAAATGCGGCCAATCATGTCAGCAGGTGCATCGCCACCCTGACCCGGGCCACCTTGTCCGGGACCCGTCTGCGCGAACGCAGACGCAACACCGGATACATCGAGCACAATGCTCTCGACTTCATTGACGAGCAGCAGCATTTCTTCCGCCGAGAGATTGCCCCGGGCACTCACCAGAATGGCAGCTTGTTCAGGCTCAGTGTTCACAAAGAACTCGACGCCGTTGTTGAACGAGCCATACAGGAAGAAGATGCCCACCAGCACACTCAAAGTGCCACCAATCACCTGGAAGGGGCGTTTGATGAGCGTGTTGAGCAGGCGCACATACGTACCTGTGATCCCCTCAAGGGCCAGCACGTCGCCTGTTTCCGCACCGGACAGACTGCGCAGAGTTGCCTGATTGGCCGCTTCCGCCTTACCAAAAATGGAGCCAAGAACCGGCAGGAAAATGAGGGCCGTGATCAAAGAGGCAATGAGCACGAAGATCAGGGTAAGGGGAAGGTATGACATGAACTGCCCGCTCACGCCCGGCCACAGCAACATCGGCAGGAACGCTGCCAGTGTTGTCGCGGTGGACGAGATAATGGGCCAGAACATTCGCGATGAGGCCGAGACATAGGCCTCTACACGGTCTACCCCCTCGGCCATTTTTCGATCCGCGAACTCAACAATCACGATGGCGCCGTCCACCAGCATGCCCACAGCCAGCAGCAGGCCGAACATCACCATCATGTTCAAGGTGAGGCCAGATAACGCCAGAAGGAAAAAGCCGATCAGGAAGGATGTGGGAATGGCCACGCCGACGAGGATGGCAGAGCGCATGCCAAGCGCTGCAACCACCACGATCATCACAAGGCTGATCGCGGTGATGATGGAAGCTTCAAGGGAGTTGATCGAGCGATAGATCCACGACGACTGATCCTGAGTGTAGGAAATCTTGATGTCTTTAGGCCATCGCGCTGTTTCTTCCTCAACGATCGCCCGCACCGCATTGTTGGTGTTGATGATGTTCGAGCCAAGCCGCTTCGTCACCTCAATGACGATGGCAGGGCCACCATTGAACCGCGCAAAGCTGTCCGCATCCTTGAACGTGCGGCGGATGTCCGCAATATCATCGAGCGTCACAACGCCTTCGCCAGACGACTTGACGGCGAGGCCCATCACGTCTTCGCGGTTCTCAAAAAGTCCCGGCACTTTGACGTTAAAGCGGCCCTGGCCCGTATCAAGCGCACCGGCGGCGACCAACTGGTTATTCAGTGACACCGCATTGATGAGTTCGCGCTGCGATACGTCATAGGATTCAAGCTTCACAGGATCGATAACCACCTCAAGAAGCTCTTCGCGGTCGCCCACAAGTTTGGCCTCAAGAACGGTCGGAACAGCCTCAATGGCATCCTGCAGTTTGCGCGCGCGTTGAAGCAGGGCACGCTCAGGAACGTCCCCCGACAGCGCAACCACCAGAACCGGGAACAGGCTGGCATTGAACTCCGTGATAATCGGTTCTTCGGCTTCGGTCGGGATCTCCGCCCGCGCCAGGTCAACCTTTTCGCGGACTTCCTGCAGCGCCTGATCCTTGTCGAAGGAGACATCAAACTCGAGAATGATGCCGGCAAACCCCTGCGAGGCAAACGCCTGGATTTCTTCAAGGCCCTCAAGTGTCCGAAGTTCTGTCTCCATTGGCTTCACAAGCAGACGTTCCCCGTCTTCCGGTGAAATGCCTGGATAGGGGATAGACACAAAGAAAAACGGAATGGCGATGTCCGGGTCAGCTTCCTTGGGAATCGACAGATATGACGTGATCCCGGCAAGGACCAGCAACACCATCGTCGTCAGAACGGTGCGTGTTCGCCCTACCGATGCTGCAACAAGCGGGTTCATGATTGTGCCCCATCATTTTCCATCGTGACCTCGACGGGTTGCCCGTCGCGCACGAATTCCTGACCAACAGTGATGATCGTTGCCTTCTCGGGAAGGCCGCCGACCCACACACCGTCATTGCTGTCTTCAAGAACCGAAACTTCCTGGAAGCGCGCAATCTTATCCGCACCAACCATGCGAACGCCGATGGCACCCTTGTCGTTGAGGACCAGGAACGCCGGCGACATCAAATGTGCCGTCACGGCTTCCGCCGCCACGATGATTTCAGCCGTGATCCCCGCAGGCAGCGTGTTGTCCTTGTTGGGAACCGCCAGCTCGACGCGGAAGGTGCGTGTTTCCTGCTCGGCGGTCTTTGCAATAAAGCGAACGACGCCTTCAAGCATCTGGCCGGAGATCAACCGCGCCTGGCCGACACTGCCCATGGAGAGCTTGTCCACGTCGCGTTCGGACACCTGACCGACCACGAGGATCGGATCAAGATCGACCACGGTGGCGCAGGGCTGGCTGACGGACAGGAAGTCGCCGATTTCAACAAAGCGATTGTCCAGCACGCCATCAAACGGTGCTTTGATGCGCGTGTAGCTCATCTCCACTTCCATCTGGCGCACCTGCGCCACAGCGGCGTCATATCCGGCCTTGTCTGCGGCAGCCTGCGTCTCCGAGCGGTGGCCCTTGGCGGCCAGCTTCTGCGAGGCGTCATACTGCAACCAGCGCTGCTCACGCAGGGCTTTTGCTTCCGCAAGACGGGCGCCGCGGGCGTTGATGGACAGCCCGCACAGCAGGTCGCCCTTGGAAACATATTCGCCCTTTTCAACAGGTAGTTTTGTTACCGATCCGGACGTTTCAGCACGCACTTCAACGGCACGCACGGGTTCTGTCCGTCCGCGAATGACGATGTCACGGCGCACCGGCTGAGATTCAAAAACCCGCGCCCGCACCGTCTGCACATCCTGGCTCTCAGCAAGGACATCACCTTCGGTGGCTGCCGCGGTTTCTTCCGAACCGGCCTCCCCCTCAACGGTCCCGAACTGGCCGGACAGGATCCAGACCGCAAGAATAATTGCGATAGCGGTTGCCAATACGTAGCTTCTCTTGATGGTCATCTGGCGTTAGGTCCTGGCGGTCTTCGTGGTCAATAAAGGGGTCGGTGCGCGGTTTTGCGCATCAAGTGGAAATGCTGTGGTCTGGGTTTATGAAACCGGCTCCGGGACCGGCTCTTCCTCAACCGGATCATCCTGGGCACCAGCTTCAATGAAGTGCCTGTTGCGCTCGAGAAAATCGATATGCGCCTTGCGCATGGCAAGGCCATATCGGCGGACAAAGGAAACACCGGCACTGTCGAGTGGCGCGTCTGATTCTTCAAACTCGCGAATGCCTTCGCGAGAGCCTTCGATCTGTCGGTCAATCAGGTCAGCCACCCGCGACCGGGGCAGCCGGTCAGCAAACATCATGACAAATGAGAAGTCGGATTTGATCTTGTCCTGGCTCACAGGCTGTTTGATCGCCGCATCAAGGGCATTCCAGCCATCCGCCGTGAGCGAATAGACCTTTTTGTCCGGGCGTTTTTCCTGCGGCTCCGTACGGCAGGCCAAAAGGCCCTCGTCGGTCATTTTTGTCAGCGCAGGGTAAATCGAGCCAAAGCTCGCATCCATGAAGTGGCGCGAGGGGCCCTGCTCGAACTCTTTTTTGATCTCGTAGCCCGATGCATCGCCAAAGGCGAGCAATCCAAGGCACATAGTACGAACATCCATGGCGTCTTTGCTTCCAAAAGCCCGCTTTACGCAAGGGAGCGCGTGAATAATCGGTATATAGGTTCGATATATACCGGTCTGCAAGGGGGCTTTACGCACGACACCCCTATTTGGATTGCATGGCTGGGCAGGTTGAGGCGTTTTTTCGCTATTTCGGCGCAATAAAGAGCGTCTGGCCGCTCCAATCGGGCCCTAGGCGGGACCGCTAAGACTTCTGATCGTCCGCAGTGATGTCACAAACCGCACAATAGCGATCTGGCCCGTCTTGAGGGCCGCAATGCGAGCCTGCCAGCGGCGGCCTTCTTCCATCAGCGCGTCGACGCCTTCAGGAGGAAGCGGGTCTGTCTCAAGGCTCTCCATCAGGCGGCGCCAGTCGGCCTCCACGAGAGCCACATATGACTTGCTGACATTTGCCGTGGACTTCGTTTCCAGCCGTGCCGCTGTGAGCTGCCGGGTGTATTCCGCCATGGTGTTCATGATCGGTTTTTCCGGTTCAGCCGCGCGCCATGTTTTGACTGCCGCACAGTCTTCGGCATCGTTCATCATGACCACGTCGTTGAACACGAAATTCCCGCCGCCTCGCAGTCCCGCTGCGGCCTTTGCTAGAAAATTCTCACGGCGCGGGAGGAAGCACAGGACCTCGCGGCAAAACAGCTTGTCAAAGACACGGATTCCAAAGTCAGGATCTTCAGGGTCCAGCACCGACATGTTGAAATCCGGCTTCTCTTCTGCCGCGTAGCGTTCAATGTCGCTTGGCGGGAAGAAGCACGTGATCGGCGTTTCAAAGGCTTCTGCCAGCGCACGTCCTGGACCAAGACAGCCGGGCAGAATGTCTGCCGCATGGTCGCCGGCTTTCAGGTCAACGGCTTTGGCCATGTTCATGATCACACCGTCGCCGCCGGGAAGTGCAAAATCTTCACCCCATATGCGGGCACGAATTTTCTCCAGCCACTCGCTATCTACATTCGGTGCAGCGGCAGGTACATCTTCAGCCGCCTGTGCGGTGGCAGGCACATCTTCAGCCGCTTCTGCCTTGGTCGCCGATGTGGGTGCGTGCTGCTTTGTGTGAATGGCGGCGTCTTTGTCCTGTGGCAACTCGGTGCCGTTCCACCACGCCTTAAAGCGATCCGGGAACGGTACATAATTGTCATCCGCGGCAGCTTTGGTCTTCGCTTTCTTTGGCGGTTTCGACGGAGCAGAGCGCTTGGCGGGTTTTCGTGGGGCCTGCTTTTTGGCCACACCAGAGCGTACTTCCGGTCGCGTGACGGTAACGAGATAGCTTTCGAGGGTTTGTGTGTGCTCATCCGGGAGCTTGCGCATGCTTTTGAAACGCTTGATGGCTTCAGGCGACATGCTTTGCAGCGAAAGGAGGAATTCTTTTCTCCCCATCGCCTCAAGGTCAGTCCTGCTAATGGTCGCTAAATTCGCCATTTCCCGATTCTATGCCAGCCAAGCTAAAGCCATAACTGCACTATAAAGTGCACAAACTGGTTAAAGCTCAACTAATACGGGAACTTAGCGTCCGCGGGCCGCAGTTATCCTACGCTAGAGCAGGCCGTGATCCACGCGGCGGTGCCAGTCTTTCCAGCACCGCAGCAAAGGCCGGAAGCCCAATAATGGCAGCGACCATGTTCATCAGGAACATGAAGGCCAGCAGTGCCCCCATGTCAGCCTGGAACTTGAGCGGCGAAAGCACCCAGGTGGCCACACCGACCGCCAGCATGATGGCGGTGTAGACAACTGCCATGCCGGTCGAGAGGAGGGCGCCCTCATAGGCATCCGCAAGGCCAAGCCCCTGACGCTGGTAATATTTGATCTGGCTGTAGAGGTAGAAGGCGTAGTCCACCCCGATGCCCGTCCCCAGAACCAGCACGGGCAGGGTGGTGACTTTAAGCCCGATGCCCAGCACCACCATGAAGACATAGCCCAGGAACGTCGCCAGAAGCAGTGGCATGCAACAGCAGATGACCGCGCGCCAGTCCCAGTAGGCCAGGAACACCAGAACAATGATGGTCGCAAACACATACAAGATCAGCGGCGCTTCGCTTTCCTCAATGACCTCGTTGGTAGCGGCAATAATGCCTACGCCACCCATGCCCAGACGGATATTGACGATCTCGCTCGGGTTGATGTCCTCATAGGCCTCAACCGCAGCAACCACTGTCTCGATGGTGGTCGCCTTATGGTCCTGCATGTAGGCGATGATCGGCAGAATGGTGCATCGGTCATTCAACAGACCTGTGGTCGTCGGCACAGGTGCGGTCGCACCGATGAGCTGACGCGACGTAGGCGGCAGCTCGCGCCATTTGAGGTTCCCTTCCGCGCCGATGGACTGGAAGTAGCGTGCTGCAAAGGGCAATGAATCAACGGACACAACACCGGGAACGCCACCCATATAAAGCGAGAACCTGTCGGCATAGTTCATGGCGGCGGGGTCGATACAGCCATCCGGCTGAGTCTCGAGGATGATGATCAGAACATCCGTGGGCACACTCAGTGCAGTCGCGATATAGGCCGTATCCTGATTGTATTTGGACTGAGCCCGCAGCTCGGAGGCGCCCGGCGTAATGTCGCCCACATGCCGTTCGCGGCTGACCATGTAGGCCAGCCCGATGGCAACAAACATCATGGCCGTGACGATCGCAGCAGGTCGCGGCTGGGCGATCTTCGCAATGTAGCTCATCAGCCGCTCACGTTGGGCTCGGGCACGTATGAACAGCCGCACCTGCTTGTCGTCTCGCGGAATGTACGATGCGATAAGCGGAAGCATGATGAGGTTGGTGATGATCTTGAGCGCCACACCGATGGTCGCGACAATGGCAATGTCCCGCACAACACCCACCGGGATGAGATAGAGGGTCACAAAGCCCACAAGGTCCGTCATCAGGGCCATTGAGCCGGGCACGAGCAGTCGTCTGAAGGTGGCCCGCGCGGCCCCCATGCCGTCCGTACCCTTGGCAATCTGTGTCGCAATCAAATTGACCTGCTGCATGCCGTGGCTCACGCCAATCGCATAGACCAGGAACGGCACCAGAATGGCAAGGGGATCAAGCGCAAACCCGATCATGCCCAGGACACCAAATTGCCAGACCACCGATACAAGCGACGAGCCGATGGCAAG
Source organism: Pyruvatibacter sp. HU-CL02332 (assembly GCF_040362765.1). Lineage (NCBI taxonomy): Bacteria > Pseudomonadati > Pseudomonadota > Alphaproteobacteria > Hyphomicrobiales > Parvibaculaceae > Pyruvatibacter > Pyruvatibacter sp. HU-CL02332. The sequence continues at coordinate 708,870 of NZ_BAABWK010000002.1, read as the reverse complement.
GGCAGCCAGGGTGAAGGAGCGGACATACATGAAGACGGCGATGCCGGTCAGCACAAAGGCCAGTCCGAAGAAGGCAACTGCAATGGTTGCACCTTCGGCAATATCACCAATGAATTTTGGAAAGCCGATGATCAGTACGTCTGTTTTGTCGTCAGAGAACGGCGCACGGATCTTCTGTTCCATGATGTCAGCGACTTCCAGGGCCAGATTGGCCGTGCTGGAAATGTCGCCGTCACCGGCTCCTGCTTCCTGCAGCTGAAGCAGAATAATCGACGCTGTTTCATCCAGCGCCACCAGATCGCCATACAGGTCGCTGGTCAGAACGCGATCACGGATGGAATCCACATCCGCCTGTGTCATCGTGTCGGCAGTGACGTTGCCCGGCACCACGTCTACCAGATCAAAACCCTCTTCATGGATCTCCAGAATCTGGGTGTTAGGCGTCCATAGCGAAATCAACCGGGCCCGGTCCACGCCGGGGATGTAACGGGCTTCTTCGGTGATCTGATATAGCTTGCGGAAATAGTCCACATTCCACATATCGCCGGTCTTGCTGCGCAAGCCAATGACCACAAGGTTCGCGCCGGGCAGGTCCTTTTGATACTCGAAATAGGTTTTGACGTAGGGATGTTCGAGCGGCACCTGCTTGAGAAAGCCCGCCTCCATCTTGAAGCCTGCAACCGCGAAATAGCCTGTGACGACGGTCAAAAGTGCCATCAGCACCAGCACCAGACGGCGTGATCCGAACAGGAAGTCTTCAATAGCCTGAATCATGTATCCCCCGTGGAAGACATCTGGATCACTCTTTGGCGATCTTTGAGTCTTCCTTATCCCTCACGCTGAGCCAATTTTCGCAGCGTCCCGCAGGGATCACATACACTAATCATTGGAGCAACGCCCTCAGCACGCTAGGATGGCAGCAGGGGCGCACATCCGCAACGATAGTTGAAAGAACAGCTCAAAAAGGCTGCTTTACGCGCCGGGTGGGAGGTCTATCCTGCCCACCAAATCAAAACGCTGGGGAGGCGTTACATGATCAAGTCACTCTTTGCCGCACGGCCTAAGGGTCAGGACGGCGAGAAGTCATCACTGGCGGGTCTATTTTCAAAAATTGCAGACGCACGCAAATCCGGTGCAACAACTGAGTCGGCACTGGACGGACTCGACCGCACCCAAGCTGCAGCGGCAGTTCTGATGGTCGAAGTCGCCCGTCTGGACACGGATTATTCAGGCAGTGAAACAGACCGCATCTGCTCCATCATGCAGCGCGAATTCGGCATGTCTCTCGAGCAGGCAAGTGAATTGCTCAACACCGCAGAAGAGAAACACGAAGAAGCCTATACGAACTGGCTCTTCACCAAGACCATCAAGGAAAAAGCCGGTCTCGAAGAACGCTCCAAGGTCATGGAGCATCTCTGGGACATCGCCTACGCCGATGGTGAGCTCCATGAACTTGAAGCTGACCTGCTGCTGCGCATCGGCCAGGCCATGGAGCTGCCGGAAAATGAGCGAATTCATGCGCTGGAACGCATGTTCGCCAAGCGGGTCCCGGAGCTCGCCGCAAACCAATCGTGATTTGAACACGTAGACCTTATCGACAATGCAGGCTTGGGGGCGTGTGACCCGGCCGTAGCTATTTAAAACAAACGCGCACGTCACAAAGGACATTCAAGAGTATGGGCAAGAACAGGGAATTCGACGTTGTTGTGTACGGCGCAACCGGCTTTACGGGCCGCCTCGTCGCTGAATACCTCAACAAGCAATATGGCGTTGGCAAGGACCTGAAATGGGCCATGGCCGGTCGCAGCGAAGAAAAGCTCGCATCCGTGCGTGACGAAATGGGCGTACCCGCAGATGTGCCGTTCGTCGTTGCTGATGCATCAGACCCTGCATCCCTGAAGTCCATGGCGGAGCGCACCAGCGTCGTCCTGACAACCGTTGGTCCGTACCAGCTCTATGGCAGCGATGTTGTTGCTGCCTGCGTTGCTGCAGGAACCGACTATGTGGATCTGTGTGGCGAAGTGAACTGGATGCACACCATGATCGCAGAGCATGGTGAAGCGGCCAAGAAGTCCGGCGCACGCATCGTCCTGTCATGCGGCTTTGATTCCATTCCCTTCGATCTGGGCGTCTACTTCCTTCAGGAAAACGCCAAGAAGACACTCGGCGGCGTTGTGCCCCGCGTGAAGACACGTGTGCGCGAAATGAAGGGCACATTCTCCGGCGGTACGGTTGCCAGTTTCCGGGCAACCATGGCCAGCGTGGGGTCAGACCCCTCCGTCATCGAGATCCTCACCAATCCGTTTGCATTGGCAGAGGGCTTCACCGGTCCAGCACAGCCTGCCGGTGACAAGCCGGTTCACGAAGATGATCTGGGCATGTGGGTCGCACCATTCGTGATGGCACCGATCAACACCCGTAACGTGCACCGCTCCAACATGCTGCTTGGCCATGCCTATGGCGAAGATTTCGTCTATGACGAAATGATGATGGCAGGTCCCGGCGAGCAGGGCGAAGCCGTTGCCAAGATGATCGCAGGCGACACGTCCATGATGAGCGACGATGCCCCCAAGCCCGGCGAAGGTCCTTCCAAGAAGGAACGCGAAGAGGGCATGTACAACGTGCTTCTCATCGGCGAAGCCAAGGACGGCAAGAAGATCAACGTCACCGTCACCGGCGACCGTGATCCGGGCTATGGCTCGACGTCAAAAATCATCGCTGAAGCAGCTGTATGTCTTGCCAAGGATGACGTGGTTGAAGCGGGTGGCATCTACACATCTGCACCGGCCATGGGCATGAAACTGGTCGACCGTCTGGTGGCAAATGCCGGCCTGACATTCGACGTGGATGCCTAGGTAAAATTTCGTCCGTGAAAAACCACGGATGACGCGACGTCAACGGAAAGAGGGATGCGAAGTGACTCGCATCCCTCTTTTGCGTCCGGTACACCACCACCACATACAAATTCGATAAAACGATCACCAACATGAGGATGAGGAAATGAGCGAAGCATGGATCATCGATGCCTGCCGCACGCCCCGCGCGATCGGCAAGGCTGGCAAAGGCGCCCTGTGGGAACTGCATCCCCAGCATCTGGGTTCAACAGTTCTCAAAGCCGTTGCCGAGCGCAACAGCCTGAAGACCGAAGAAGTTGACGACATCATCTGGGGCACATCCTCCCAGCGCGGCAAGCAGGCCGGTGACCTTGGTCGCATGGCCGCTCTCGACGCAGGCTATGACGTGCGCTCCTCCGGCATGACCCTTGACCGTTTCTGCGGCTCAGGCATCACCACGGTGAACATCGCTGCGGCCAACATCATGTCCGGCATGGAAGATCTGGTCATCGCTGGTGGCACAGAAATGATGTCCCTCAACGGTCAGCCCGGTCATGAGTCCATGAGCCCGTTCCTCGACAGTGGCAACGAGCACCTGCGCGACATGCACCCGCAGCCGCACCAGGGTGTGTGCGCTGATGCCATCGCAACGCTCGAAGGCATCTCCCGCGAAGCCGTTGATGACCTTGCACTGGTCAGCCAGCAGCGCGCCGACAACGCCATCAAGAACGGTCACTTCGACAAGGCGCTTGTGCCCGTCCTCAACATGGACGGCACCGTTGCCCTCGACCACGAAGAGTTCCCCCGTCCGCAGACGACCCGCGAGGGCCTTGCAGGCCTCAAGGCGTCATTTGCCGGCATCGCCGACTATGAGCTCGACGAGAAGGGCACGACCTTCCGCAAGCTCGTGCAGCAGGTCTACCCGGATCTCGACATCAACCACGTGCACCACGCCGGTAACTCGTCGGGCGTTGTGGATGGGGCAGCAGCTGTTCTGCTCGCGTCACCTGACTACGCCAAGAAGAACGGCCTGAAGCCGCGCGCTCGCGTCGTTGCCATGGCAAACATGGGTGACAGCCCGACACTGATGCTCAACGCACCCGTGCCTGCCGCCAAGAAGGTTCTCGATAAGGCCGGTCTCAAGATCGAAGACATCGACCTGTTCGAAATCAACGAAGCGTTCTCGGTTGTGGCTGAAAAGTTCATTCGCGATCTCAACCTCGACCGCGACAAGGTCAATGTGAATGGCGGTGCCATGGCACTGGGTCACCCGATCGGTGCCACCGGTTCTATCCTCATCGGCACCATGGTTGATGAGCTTGAACGTCAGGACAAGAAATATGGTCTCGTGACCATGTGTGCTGCAGGTGGCATGGCTCCGGCCATCATCGTTGAGCGCATGAACTAGGACGACACTCACCGGCGGTGGCAGCAGCCACCGCCGGTTTTCTTTTGTCAGCAGGAGGACAGACAGATGAGCGACCGCATTTCCGTATCAATTGACAACGGCGTGGCCGACGTCCGTCTCACCCGCGTTGACAAGATGAATGCCCTGGACGATGCCATGTTCGAGGCACTCATCACCCGCGGTCAGGAGCTGGCCGCCAATCCTGATGTACGCTGCATCGTCATTTCAGGCGAAGGCCGCGCCTTCTGCGCCGGTCTCGACATGGGCAATTTCGGCAAGATGGCCGATGCCAAACCGCAAGAAGCAGCCCCGACAGGCGGTGCAGGGCGCCTTGAGCAACGCACCCACGGCATCTCCAACCGCCCGCAATATGCGGTCCGCGTCTGGCGCGAAATGCCGGTGCCTGTAATCGCCGCCGTTCACGGTGTTGCCTTTGGCGGTGGCTTCCAGGTCATCCTTGGGGCTGATATGCGCTACGTCGCACCGGACACCAAGTTGTCCATCATGGAAATCCGCTGGGGCCTTGTGCCGGACATGGCAGGCACCCAGATCATGCGCCATCTCGCCCGCGAAGATATCGTCCGCGAGCTGACATATACCGGCCGCGTCTTCTCTGGCGAAGAAGCACTGGAATACGGCTTTGCCACCCGCGTTGAAGCCGACCCGCTTGCCGCAGCGCTTGCCACGGCCCGCGAGATCGCTTCAAAAAGCCCATCGGCCATCGAAGCCTCCAAGCGCCTTTTGAGTGCAGCAGTCTATGCAGGCGAAGAAGAAGGCCTGGTGCTTGAATCCGTTGAGCAGGATGCCCTCATCGGCAGTGCCAATCAGATCGAAGCCGTCCTGTCCCAGCTGGAAAAGCGCGACGCCAACTATGCGCCCGCCCGCGAGGCCGGTGCACCGACCCTCAGCAAGGCCGGCTGACCTACTTCTTCCCGAAGCCCGCAATCCGTTCCTGCATGTCCGGGCCAACGCCCTCGGACTTGTAGATTTCGTGCGCCAGCCCGGCCGACAGATCAAGACCATCTGTCTCCCGCAGCAGCTTCTTGAGAGCCCGCAGCGAGAACCAGGAGTTCTCCAGCATCGTGCCGCAGAACGCAGCCACATCGTCATAGAAGCCGTCATCGGCGTAACACACATTGGCCAGTCCCATGGCTTCCGCCTGGCGTCCTGAGTAGGTCTGGGCGGTCAGCATCATTTCAGCAGCCTTGGTCTTGCCCACGCGCCGCGGCAATCTCTGGCTCATGCCCCACACAGGCGTCAACGACCATTTCGCATGGGTGTCAGCAAACTTGGCGTTCTCGCTCGCCAGCACAATGTCGCCCGCCAAAGCCAATTCCAGGGCACCCGTGTAGCAATGACTGTGGACGGCACTGATAACCGGCTGCGGCAGGTTCGCCAGACGTTCAATCACCAGCGGCTGATAGTTGGGGCGCGGCAGCTTTTCACCTGTCGCAATGTCCCCAAGGTCATGACCGGCAGAAAAACAACGTCCCGCGCCACGCACAACGACACAGCCAACGCTATCCTGCGATGCTTCAATGTCAGCCACATGTGCTTCGAGTTCCTGAAACACAGGCACATTCAGCGCATTCAGCTTGTCAGGCCGGTTGATCGTCAGTGTCGCAACACCTTTGTCGTCCGCACGCAGAACCAGGTCACCCATGTATCGTCTCCCTCGTCACCTGCCGGGTTGGGGCCTATGGTTGTGCGCAGCGCAGCCGTAAGCTATCCCAGCAATCTGTAAATCTCGCTATTCGGACCCAGTATGCACACAAGGCTGACAGTCGTAACCGTCACACATAATGGCGGGCTGGTAATCGGTGGATTGCTGGACAGTCTGCCCCGTGACGTGCGGCTGGTGGTGGTGGATAACGCGTCGAGCGACGATACGCTGGACATCGTGTCCGCCAAGCGCCCCGATGCGACGGTCCTGCGCAACGAGATAGGGCAGGGCTATGGTCGCGGCGCTAGTAGGGGACTAGACGCCGTTGAAACGGAGCTGGCCCTGCTTGCAAATCCGGATTCTGTGCTGAGCGAGGACGCCATTCAGGCACTCATCGATGCAGCGGACAAATATCCCGATGCGGCAATGTTCGGGCCGGTCCACAAGGCCGGGGACGGGCATATTGAACCAAGCCATGATGTGGAGTTGTGGCGGCGGCATCTGTTCGGCAAGCGCGATGGCGAACTGCCGCCCGATGGCGATATCTGCGTCGAGTTCATCTCAGGCGCGGTCAACCTCGTGCGCATGGACGTGCTGAAGGAAATCGGTTTCTACGATCCGGACGTCTTTCTCTATTTCGAGGATGACGACATGTGCATGCGCATCCGCCGCGCCGGACACAGCCTCATCGTTGTGCCGAACAGTGTCGTCGTACATCTCAATTCCGGCTCGGTGAGACCCAATGCAGCGTACTATTGGGAAAAGTTCTGGCACATCGCCTGGTCGCGGATTCATATTGAACGCAAATACCATGGCACCGTGGCTGCCACGCGCCTGGCCCTGCGAGACACACTGCGCTACGGCATAAAGGCACTGGGCAACTTTGTGGTCTTTCGTGGCTTCCAGGGCCGCCGGGACGCAGCCAGGTGTGCGGGCACATGGGCCGCACTGCGCGGTGTATCAGCGCTCCGGTCACTGGAAGGGGCGGGCAAATGAGCTTTTTGAAACAGCTACGCCGGAAAATACGTAAGCTGACCAAATCAGAACCTGATCTGGGCCCCGAAATCTCCATCGGCCGCCATTCCTATGGTCTGGCGCGGCGAATGGTCGCCGGAGCCTCCATGGAAGCTCCCCTCAAGGTGGGAGCGTTTTGTTCCATCGGGCCGGACGTGCTGTTTTTCTCAAAGGCGGATCACCCCATTGATCTGCCCAGCACATACCCGTTCAAGACCCTGATCTGGGATACGGACAAGCCAAATCAGGATGCGGTCACCAAGGGTGGCATCACCATTGGCAATGACGTGTGGATAGGTGCGCGCGCCATCATCATGTCAGGTGTGACGATTGCTGACGGTGCCATTGTGGCAGCCGGTGCGGTGGTCACCAAGGATGTAGAGCCTTACGCGATCGTCGGCGGCAATCCTGCACGCGAAATCCGCAAGCGGTTCGACGACACGCAGATTGCGGCGTTGCTCAGTCTCAGATGGTGGGACTGGACAGACGCGGATCTTGAAAAACTGCGCGTGCCTTTCTACGGGCCGGTAGATGCCTTCATTGAAGCTGCCACGAACGCACAACGCTGACTTTTTGCCCTAGCCGTACAGCGCCTCGGCGACCTTGCTATCCGTGGCGATCGCCTGTTTCAGATCGGCTTCAGCCTTCTCGACAATCGGATGACCCTTGTCGGTGATGGCCGCTCTCCAGCTATCCCGGTTCTTCAGTGCGCTGTAATAGGTCCGGATCGGAGCCAGGTCCGCATCCTGCAAAAAATGGTCAAGCCACCCGGTCTCATCAACGCGCAGCAGAATGCAGGACCAGGTGACATCCGCCAACGTGTACTGCTCGCCAAGAATCCACGGGCCCTCTGTACTTTCAAGCTTCTGCGCCAGGTGAGCCAGGTGCCTGCGCATGTGATCGCGGCTGGCATGCATCATCTTCTGAAGTGGCTTCTGCGACAGCATGGTCCGCAGGCCGAAAATGCGTGACGCAGTGAAGAAAGCTGGCCGTTTCTTGTCAGGATGAAACAGGAAACCGACCAAAATCCGTCGCAAGGGAACGTAGCGGATGGCGGTGACGAAGACCGGAAAAGTCAGTCCGGGAATGCAGCTGCCCGCCTGCGTCTGCATGTTTGCCATCGGGTCATCACTTGAGATGACACCACTCTCAAGCCAGCGATCCATCTCCGCGCGATCCGCCGCATCTGTTGGAACCAGTGAAGCCGCACCGGGCGCTGCATGATCCGCCACATAGGCCAGAATGTCGTCCGATTCATAAATCGGGTGGCCATTGTGCACGAGCGTTGGCACCAGACCCGAAGGGTTCACTTTCAGATACGCCGCCCCAATCGTTTCGTACTTGCCGGTCTCGATCAGATCGATCTGGTGATAATTGTAAGGCACGCCCGCTTCCGCCATGACAAGTCGCGTCTTGCGGGAACAATGCGAAAAGGCATTGGCATAAAGCTCAAACTCATCCGTATGCGGCAGGGTTATGTTCTCTTGCAGCCCACCTGTGACCGGGTGTGTGCGGCGGCGTGACTTTTCAATCAGAAACCATATCAACAGTAATGTGGCCAGTGCCGAGAGACTAATGGTGAAGGGTGTCATGGCGTGTTTCCAGATAAGCCGCTATGCGGTCCAGATTGAGGAGGGGCCAGGCAGGTAGGACCCGTCATCTATGCCGATCTCATCTGCAATGAGAGCATTCATCTGACTGTTCAGGCCAAGAATGGTGTCCTCATATCGTTGCAGATCATTGGCGAGGTTCACGGCTTCAGCGGGGTCGGTGAGCGTGTCATAGAGCTCAAGGTCGTTGCTGGCGGACAGATCAGCCAGGGTGGTGGGCTGATGGTGTTCAAATGGCGAAAAGTATCGCGCGAACTTGTAACGACCGTCAGCAATCCCCCGCATATGGCCGCGATTTTTGAATCCTCCGAAGAACTCTCGAAGGTCCATGGCGTTGAACTTGGCAAAGGGACCTGCGGCGTTCTGCACTGCGGCAAAATTGCGGACGCTTTTTTCCGACATGTGAACCAGGCTGGTCCACTGCATGAGTGTCCCTGTGCGGGGGCCATCCGCCACAGCAATGCCGCTCGCTGTCAGGGCGGGTGAAAGGTCATGACCTGAGAGAAGCGGGTACATCTCCTGGCGGGTGGTGGCGTCAATGCCTGCAAATGACAGAAGGGTTGGCACGACGTCCAACTGCGACGCTAGAGCCTGAACCTCCCTGCCTCCTTGCACTTCAGGATGCCGGATGAAGAATGGAATGTTCTGGTTTTCTCGATAGACATTGCCGCCTTTTTCACGCAACCCGTGAACACCAGCCATCTCACCATGATCCGCCAGGTAAATTACAATGGTGTCCTGCTCCTGGTCGGTTGCCTCGAGGGCATCGAGAACAGAGCCAAGGCTGCGATCCATGTCGGCGAGACAGTTGAAGTAATAGTTGTTGTAGGCGCGCCAGTAGTCGGTTCGATCAAGGGGGATCTCGCCCAAAGCCAACCCCATGACTTTCTGCATCTCGCGATGTGCGGGCGGTTTGCCTTCCAGCGTGGCGTCACCAAATGTATCCGGCAGATCAATTCCCCAATCCTTCGCATAAAGCGGGTCTTCAGGAGCTGGGAGAATAACGTCTGGAAACTCGTTCAGACGGCTCTGCTGCTGATGCTCGCTCGTCTTGAAGAACATGATGTCATGCGGATTGACGAAATTCACCGCGGCGAACCATGGTTTGTCGCCACTTTTTTGCTCTGCCATGAAGCTGGCTGCACTGGCAGCGCTCAGTGGGTCATACTTCCAGCCATGCTGTGCTCCGTCACGCTCGCGGTCCTGGTCTGTATGCTCAAAACCAAAGCCGCCGAATGTTGAGGCTATTGTCCGTGGACCAACTGCATCATCGACACCAAAATGACTGAGGTGCCACTTGCCGAAATACCCGGTCGTATACCCCGCGTCTTGCATCATCGTCCCCAAGGTAGGGATGTCTTTGCGGAAACCGCCGGAATAGGGAAGGGGAGTGTTTTCCCACAGACCGTTTTGCTGTGGGTGCAGCCCGGAGTACACGATGCCGCGTGCCATTGAACACAGATTGCTAACGGTGCTGGCATTGCGGAAGACGGTGCTTCCAGCCATCAGGCGATCATGGTGGGGCAGGGAGATTTCACTCGGGATCAGATGTCGGGCGCGTTCCTGGTCGGTGAGGATCAGCAGAATATTCGGCCTGCGCCCGGATGGCGTATCAAGTGCTACTCTTGGTCGTCCTGCGTTTCCGGGCCGCGCGATACGATATGCCCCGTAGGCAGCCGCAATCGCACCGGCACCTATAAGCGCAGTTCTGCGTGAAATGTTCTTCAATATGTCATCTCCCCAGGGCATTTTTGTCTGGACTATTTGGACGCAACCGCTTCCAGGCGGCTGGCCATGACGTCGGCCACGATGGCGGCATGCTCGGTGATGAATTCATCTGAGCGCGGATCAATCCCGAAAACCTTTTTGCATTCGTGCTCAACGGAAAACACAAAAGCGCCCGCGCCGACCAGCAGGTAGAACCCGTGCGGGTCGATATCGACACCCAGCGCTTTTGACGTGTCTGCCTGCATTGGGATGATGTATTTTTCAGCGATGTAGTCCATGCGCCAGGAAGGTGCTTTGCCTTCCTGAACCATCAGCCGATTGAGCTGCGGTACTTCGGCGCTGAAGCGCACAAACATGGTCACATACAGCTTCAACCGTTCCCGTAGGGGCAGTGATTCCATCAGGTCGATCACCTGAGAAAATCGTTCGACGAGTTGGGCAAACACCCCATCCACTACCTGCTTCCAGAAGGCCTCCTTCGTGTCGAAGTGGTAGGCGACCAGCCCACGCTGAACCCCCGCATGGCTTTCAATCGTTCGCACGGATACGCCGTCAAAGCCGATGGACGAGAAGAGCTCGGTACCTGCATCCAGCAGCAGTTCGCGCGTTTCTTCTGCCCGCTTTTGTGGGGCGCGGCGGCGGGGTGAATCTGACTTTGCGGGAACAATTTCGGATACTGGCACGCGATCAACTCCAATAAACTTGTTGAATAACAAAAATAATACCACTAAGTTCGACACATAACAAGTTTATTGGAGGTCGTGATGGGTATTCGAGTGTCTGATGTTGCATTCGTCCGGTTTCAGGCGCCGGACCTGGATCAGATGGAAACCTTCCTGTCTGATTTCGGGTTGGTGAGGGCGTCTCGAACGGATGACGCGCTGTATATGCGCGGTGCCGGCAGCGACCCTTTCGTGCATGTAACCCACAAGGGAGAGGCAGGCTTCGCGGGAATAGCATTTCTGACAGATAGCGTGGCGGACCTTGAGGTTCTGGCCGCCATGGAAGGTGCCAGCCCGGTTGAAGACATCACCGAGCCCGGCGGCGGCAAGCGCGTCCGATTTGTGGACCCCAATGGTCACAAGGTCGAAGTCGTGGCTGACCGCGAGCTGGTTCCAGCTTTGCCCGTACGGCGCAACACGCCGGACAACAAAGCGACCGATAGCCAGCGCGTTGACGTGCCGCTGCGTTCGGGCGAAGGCCCGGCGCAGGTTATGCGTCTTGGCCATTGCGTGCTCAATGTCGTCGATTTCCGCCAGAGCGAGGCCTGGTACAAGGAACGCTTTGGTCTGGTTACGTCAGACGAAATCGAAATCGAAAAAGACATGTCCATTGGCGCGTTCATGCGCTGCGATCAGGGCGAGAAGCCCGTCGACCACCACACATTGTTCTTGCTGGGAACCGGCACTGCCGGCTTCAACCATGCAGCCTTTGAAGTGGCCAATGTGGATGATCTGATGGCCGGCAACAGCCATCTGGAAGCCAGGGGCTACACCCATGAGTGGGGTGTCGGGCGTCATTTCCTCGGCAGTCAGATTTTTGATTACTGGCGCGATCCATGGGGCCACACCGTGGAGCACTGGACCGACGGTGATCTCTTCACCAGTGACACGCCACCCAACATGCAGGGCATAGACACATTGCTTGGTGTCCAGTGGGGGCCGCCGCCGCCGCCCACGCTTGGCTCCTGACACCCCTATTTCAATTTCAATTCAAGGATACGCAGCATGAAGCTCGCAACATTCACCCATGGTGGAACAACACGCATCGGCAAAGTCGTAGACGACAAGATCATTGATCTGTCCAAGGCCGATCCGTCACTGCCAACCGACATGATCAGTTTTCTTGCCGCCGGTGACGCGGCCATGGCCGCAGCGCAGAAGGCCGACTCGGCCGACGCAATCGCGCTGAGTGATGTGACCCTCGAAGCCCCGATCATGAAGCCCGGCAAGGTCATGGCCATCGGCCTCAATTACGGCGACCATGTGAAAGAGTCAGGCCTCGACACACCGGAAAACCAGATCTGGTTCACCAAGTCACCCACAGGCTGCGTCGGCGAGGGTGCTGACGTTCTCAAGCCCGCCGTGTCAGACATGGTCGACTGGGAAGCTGAACTCGTTCTGGTCGTCGGCAAGCGCGCGCGCAATGTCCCACGCGACCGTGCCCATGAGATCGTTGCTGGGTATTGCTGTGGCAATGACATCTCCGTGCGTGACTGGCAGTTCCACTCACCGCAATTCACCATCGGCAAGAGCTTTGACACCCATGGCCCCATCGGCCCATGGCTCACAACATCTGATGAAGTGGGTGATCCCCACGACCTCGACATCAAGTGTCTCGTCAACGGTGAAGAGATGCAAAGCTCCAACACCCAGCATCTGATCTATGACTGCTTCGACCAGATCGCTCAGCTGACACAGGTCATGACCCTGGAGCCCGGCGACATCATCTTCACCGGTACACCCGGTGGCGTCGGCATTGCCATGAAGCCACCCCGGTTCATGAAGGTCGGCGACAAGGTCACCATAGAAATCGAAAAACTTGGATCGATCACCAACACCCTGGTGGCCGAAGATACAAAAACCTTCATCGGGTAGGGGGCTGCCATGTACGACGTCACAATCGTCGGGTACGGCCCGGTTGGGGCCATGCTCGCAGCACTGCTTGGCGCAAAGGGCCGAAAGGTTCTTGTCGTTGAGCGCGATACGAGCATCTACCCACTGCCGCGCGCGGTGCACATGGATCATGAGGTCTTCCGTCTGATCAGCCTGGTCAATGCGGATGAGGCGGTCATGGCGATCAGTCGCCCGACCGCCAGCTACGACTTTGAAACAGCCGACGGTGACCTGTTGATGGGGTTTGTGCCGCCGCTGGAACTGGCCCCGACGGGCTACCCATGGAGCAGCATTTTTCATCAGCCAACGTTGGAAAAAGCCATCCGTGCCGATGTTGCCCGCCACCCGAATGTCGAAGTCCGTCTTGGGGTGGAGTTTGTGTCCTACGACGACAGCGGATCAGATGGTGTCCGCGTCACATTTTCCGATGACCCGCAAAATCCCGTTGAGACGAAGTACCTCGTCGGGTGCGACGGTGGCCGGTCGCTCGTGCGCCGGCAGGCCGGAATCGGAATGGACGATCTGGACTTCAATGAGCCATGGGTGGTGGTCGATGTGCTCCTGAAGGAGGGCATGGACGTGCTGCACAAGGCCAGTCGTCAGATTTGCGATCCCCAGCGCCCCGTCACTTCCATTCCCATCGGCCATGGGCGGCATCGCTGGGAATTTATGCTGCTCCATGATGAAGTCGACCAGGACATGACTGCGCCAGAGAAGCTGGAAAGCCTCATTGCACCTCAGCTCCCCGATGGCGTCACCATGGCCGATATCGAGGTGGAGCGCAGCGCCGTCTACACATTCCATGGTGTGTTTGCTGAGCGGTGGCGCGACGGCCGGGTGCTGATTGCCGGGGATGCAGCTCATCAGATGCCTCCGTTCATGGGGCAGGGCCTGTGTTCTGGTGTCCGGGATGCCGCCAATCTGGCCTGGAAACTGGACGCGATCCTGTCAGGTCATGCGTCGGACGCACTGCTCGACACGGTGCAGCCGGAACGCGAGCCGCAGATCCGTTTCATTACCGAGACAGCCATCGGCATGGGGCAGGTGGTCTGCACCCATGATCCTGAAATTGCGCGCGCACGCGACGCAGAGATGTGCGCGGGTCCGCGCGAGGACCGCATTTCCGGCATGCCCGGATTGCCACCGGTAGAGTCCGGCGGCGCAGAAACCCTCAATGCAGGCCTGCCGCTTGCAAAAGACCCAGGCCTGGATGCAGCAGCGGTCTATCAGCCAATCCTGATTGTGCGATCAAAGGAAGACGCTCCAGATGACGCGGGCGCAAGCAAAGTGCCCGGACTGCATGTAGCGTGGCTTGAAGGCGAAGGAGCTCTGCATGATCCAGACGGCCTGCTTGCCGAGCAGCTCGCTGACGCAGACGCGCTTCTCGCCCGACCCGACAAGATCATTTTTGGAACCGGCAAAGCCAATGAACTGTTGGCCTCCTATGTCCGATATCTCGAAACCGGGAATGGTGTCGCAGCCTAGACTATCTCCGAAGGACCCGACTGCAGGCCTTTGTGATCTTGTTTGCAAGGGCATTTGAGGGCGGTGGAGCGGGGTCACCTGCATCGCAGTGACCCGACGTATCGGCAGGATTGCACCATAATCCTGAGCCGTCAGGTTGTGGTGTAAATGCCAGGCCCTGTGCGCCTGCATCCGCATCGGTCAACTGACCCGAAAGATGGTTGATGACGTGAATACGTGTCATCGCTTTCTCAGGCGGCTGTGGTTTTGTCGCAATGTGCATGTCGGTGAGGGGCACCACCCGCACGGATACAAGACTGAGCGTCCCATCATCCTGCTTCTTGAGCGTGATCCGACCAAGCAGGCCAAAATCGTGGCATAGGTCGTGTCGACCCATGTTCTGCATGCCGAGATGCAGAAAATTCCCCAGCCCGTAAAAGATCAACCCGGATTGCCCCGACGCGGTTTCAATCAGCTCAATGCCGTTGGCCACATGCTTGTGATGTCCGGCAATGAGAGAGAAGCCCTCATTGGCAATGGCCTGCCGAAACTGCCGACGCGTTGACCGTGGCGTCTCCGGCTGAAACTCCTTGCCGTAGTGAACGGAGAGAATTCTGATATCGGCGGGTGTCTCCCGAAGCGCATCTTGAACGAATTCAAAATCATCCGGGTACTGAAGCATGCCAGCCTTGCCAGGAGGCGCCACGACGCCCCAGCCGCCAATGCCGATTGATGACAGCGCGACGGCAGTTCCGTGAATGTCCACCATATGTGGTGCAACTGCGTCCGCACGAGACCGTCCCAGCCCGGGATAGGCAAGCAGGCCCGCGGGTCGCAGATCATTCAGGTGACGCAGCGTGTCACCTGCACCAGCCTGCCGGTAGTCCAGTGCATGATTGTTGGCGAGGGAAAATGCGTTCAGTCCGGCCGCCAAAAATCCTTTGATTGCGTCCGGGTGGGTGCGGAATGAAAACCGTTTTGACGTCCCGCCAATGGCATTGTTTGCAGTCACGGCCGTTTCCAGATTGGCCAGGGAAATATCGGCGGGCAGTTCATGTCGGATGCCGGCAATCGCGTCGTCAATGAGTAAGCGCCGACCGTGCTTGTATCCCCCTTGGGCGGACACTTTTGCGCCTGCACCATTGAAGCCGGTGTCGCCCACGACAACGATTTCAATCAGGTCCTCTGCGCCAAATGCCGGTGCGCCTGGATGCAGAAAAAACAGCGACAACAACGCAGTTCTGGCCGCGTTGGTTACGATGCGTATGTCGATCACCTGATCTGTCCTCCCCGTTTTCCGTGACCAGTCTTGCTGGTTTCCACATCATCCGCCAGCAAAGCGTTTCTTGGCGTAGTACCCAAAGGGTGGTGTAGGCTGGGGCGGGCTAAGAGCGACGAGGAATCGACCATGACGAAAAGTGACGTCATCACGCAGACACTGGAACTGGTTGTAGAAAAAGCTGGCGACCCGGCACCGCTGGTTTACGAACGCCTGTTCAAGGAACGGCCTGACCTTGAAGAGATGTTCTTTATGGATGCTGACGCCGGTGTGCGTGGCTCCATGCTGCAGCAGTGCTTTGACTGCATATTCGACATTGCCGGAGAAGGCGTCCTGTGCAGCAGTGTCATCCCGTCTGAATGCCAGCGTCACACTGAATATGGCGTCGAGTCCGACTTGTTCATCAGCTTCTTCAAGACGATCCAGGACACCTTCAAGGATCTGATCGGTGACGACTGGACGCCAGACATGCAAAGCGCGTGGGATGGCCTGCTGAATGAACTGGCCAGCGTCCACGCCAAGGCGGCCTGATCGACCCGCTTTTTGCAGCTGCAGACATGCCCCGCATATTTTCGGCGAACCTGGAAATTGAAAAAGGTCTTGGCTGTAAACGCCGTCCTGCCAGCTCAAATCCTCTGCGACATGGCAATCAGGGATACCATTCTTCAGGTTTGGAATGAGTGTAGTGGTTCTTCAGGGTGCGTGGTTCCCTCGAAGAACATGCGACCGACTGGAACGCGGTAAGGGTTTGTGTGCGATTGACTGCGCGGCGAAGTCAGTTGTCCGCCGGTGTGCCGTGTTGTCGGAAGGAAGTGGCCTGAGATAACCATCAAAAAGCAGCAGGGCGACCTATGCACTCAAGCGCTCTCGTATGCGTATTTGCTCACGCCAATCCTCCGGCCAATCCCCCGGCCAATCCGTGTGCCCCTACGAACGTGCATTACCCGCCAAAAGGTAAGTAGACAGTGGCAAACCTGGGACAGGCCGACAAAGGCAGTGGCAAAAATGCTGTTCAGAGAGGTGAATTACTCGTGTTTAGCAGGTTTGCCCGTGAACTAACCCCCGGAATGCAGATTTTGACTACTCAAGGTTGAAATGTCTTGAAGGCAGATGAGCCTAACAACCGCACTGCTGGCATGGCTACACAATAGGCGATTGCGTCATCCAGCGCGCCAGCGGCTCTGATCGAAGATCAGCGTACAAATAGTTTATTCACTAATATGTATTACAAATCTGCGTCTCAATCACGTGGGTATTTGGTCATGGTGTCTGATCAGAAGACAAAGCAGTCAAAGACGTTGCAGCGCGCATTTGTGACCGCATGCTTTGGCTTTGCAGGTCTCATACTATTTCAAGCAGCTGTGGCTTACTCGCTGCACGGGACGGCAAGGCTTGGCATCATAATGGCCATAGTGGTTGGGTTGCTGTTTGTGGGTTTAGGTGTACGCGCCCGAATAAGCCAGAACATTGGCCCGCTTGCTCATGTCTTTCTGGCGGGCATGCTGGTGCTCAGTATCGCTGGTTCATATGCGACTGGGGGTGCAGACGGTAGTCTAGCTCCCGTCTTTGTGATTGCGCCACTTTGCGCGGCGTTCTTCCTGGGCCCAAGGACTGCCATGCTTTATGGCGCATTGTCCGCACTGTCGATTCTGCTCCTCTTTGTCGCTGAAACACACGGGCTGGTGCAGCAAAACCCTTTTGACCCGGAAACCGTCAGGCTGGCACAAGCCGTAATGCTCATCGTCCTGACGATTGCAGCGTTGTTGGTATCCTACGCCTTCGCCAACCAACTCAGTAAGCATACACAGACGGTGGAAACAGGTCTTACCGAAGCAGAGTCGGCACTAACTGCAAGCCTGAAGGCACAACAATCCCTGAAGGATCGCGAGACTGAGCTTGTTTCCATCCGTGCGCAGCTTGAGTCGGCCCTGGTCGACCGGGATGAGGCTGTGTCTGGGCTAGCTGAATATGTAGAAGGTGTGGAGAAAGCTGCAATCGTTTCTGTGACGGATCGTCGAGGCAGGATAATCCATGCGAATGACGCCTTTTGCCAGATATCGGGCTACTCACGGGAAGAATTGATCGGCGCCAATCATCGTGTGGTCAATTCGCAGACCCATTCCAAGGCTTTCTTCGTTGAAATGTGGCAATCGCTTGCAGCGGGTCGTATTTGGAATGGCGATATCTGCAATCGGGCCAAGAACGGTGACTTCTACTGGGTGCAGACAACAATTGTCCCCATCAGGTCATCCGATGGTGAGCCGGCCCAGTTTGTTTCAATCCGGTTTGATGTCACGGATCGGATCGCGTCGCGCGCAGCCGTTGAAGAGAAAGCCGAAGCCCTTGAACAGATCGGTGTGGAACTCACCGACAAGGTCCATGAACTTGAATCGAAGGAACTGGAGTTGCAGAGAAGCACCGCGCTCTCTGATCGTATGGCCATTGAAGAAGCCTGTATCACCAGTCTATTGGAGCTCGCTTTTCAGGAGAGCGATATCGAAGACTATTTTGCTGCTTACGCGGACATGCTGCTCCGAAAGATCCCCTGGCTGAAGGGTCAGGTAAAAGTCGGACTCTATATGAGCGATGCAGAACAACAGCCTGATCGAATGCTACTCCAGGCGTCTGCCGTTAGCGGATTCGCCTCCCAACCCAGCTTTCCCAGCTACGTCGGTCGCGATCTGGTTTCTGCTCCGGACCAGAACATTTGCGCGAAACATGCTCCACATCAACGAACCGAAAACTGCCACAGAATCTGCGGGTCACTTCAGGAAAATCAGGCCGACTCCGTAACCATACCGGTGCTTGATGGTGGGCATATTCTTGGCGCGATCCTTATTCAGGCAGAAACGCACGAGTGCATATTTGCGCCATATACCCTGTTTTTGCAGCGCATCAGTTCGGTCTTATCAATGGGAATTACACTGCGAACTTCCATTGTCAGCATGGAGAACGCTCGTGCACGCGCAATCAGGGCCGACGCCGCCAAGACGCAGTTCCTTGCAAACATGAGCCATGAAATCCGCACACCCATGAATGGTGTAATCGGTATGCTCAATTTGTTGATCAAGACGCCGCTTTCTGAACGTCAACTCGAATACGCAGAAACAGCCTTGTACTCGGCCGATGCGCTTTTGGATTTGCTCAACGACATTCTTGATCTGTCAAAGCTTGAGTCAGGGAAGGTCTCGCTCGAGTTGTTGCCGACTGATGTCAGAAATGTACTGCACGACGTCGAGTTACTTTTTCGCGATCCCCTGATGGATAAGGGTGTGGCTTTTGAAGTCCTCTGCGACGCTGACATGCCTGAGTGTCTTGTTATCGATTCTACTCGTGTCAGGCAGATATTGCTGAATCTCATCGGGAATGCGGTCAAGTTCACCGAGAATGGATCAGTCAGCATGCGCGTGGACTACATATCTGATGATAAAATTCCGACGATCAGGTTTGAGGTATCGGACACTGGCATCGGGATTTCCAGCGACGCGGTCCCTAAACTGTTTGACCGGTTTGTTCAGGCTGACAGCACGACAACCAGACGCTTCGGCGGCACCGGCTTGGGCCTGTCCATATGCAAGCATTTGGTGGAAGCTATGGGCGGTGCGATCGGAGCCGAGAGCGTCGAAGGACAGGGAAGCCAGTTCTGGTTTTCTTTGCCAACCGAAGTGGCTGCCGCTCAAAAAGAAGACATGCCAGCGACCAAGCCCGAAAAATCGGTGCCTGATCCAGATCGCAGTCCATTGAAAATACTCGCTGCGGAAGACAATCAGGTCAATCAGCGCCTGCTTCACCTCGTATTGGAGGCAGCGGGCCATAACATCACCTTGGTAGGAAATGGTCGCGAAGCTGTTGACTCAATCAAGTCAGGTGACTTCGACCTAGTGTTGATGGATGTGCATATGCCGGTTCAAGATGGCATCTCCGCGACGCGGGAAATTCGGGCTCTTGGGATCGATATTCCAATTATTGCAGTGACTGCAAATGCAATGGCTGGTGACAGCGAGCGATATCTTCAGGCTGGTATGACCGACTACGTATCCAAACCGATCAATCCGGCCCGCCTGTTGAAATGCGTAAGTCAGTACGAAAGTGTTGCGCCAGCCGAACAGGCGCTATCGGTTTGATCGCCGTTTGATTGTTGCTCCTCCCACTCGACCCATTGACTGGCCCCAGGCGACGCGACCACCTCCTCGGTGGTCATTTGAATCACCTGCAGGGGAGGTTGATAAGGCGGGATACTCCAAATCGTGGACGCCGAGTCTGCCGTGAGACAGCCAAAGGCGCCAGCGGCTCATGGCCATGACATGTCCGGGGCAGACGGTACTTTGCTCGCACCACCAACTTGTGATGGCGGCGTGCCAACCGATTGGTCGGATACTGCCGTTGTTTTGTCCATCACAAGCAGCGCGGTTGAACGTTTAGATGTAGCTGCAGGACTGGTTTTGGCAGTGTAGGCGCGTCAACGAGCGCCAATCTTGGCAACCGACGTCTCAGAAGTTAGTCGTTCGATTGCAACCAGAAGGTTCTGTAGATCTACCGGTTTACTAATGTGTTCATCAAAACCGGCGGCCAGATATTGTCGGGTATGATCTGTCAGCGCATTTGCAGTCAAGGCAACCGCTGGTATGTGCGCATACCAAGCGTTACTTGCACGCACCTGAGCGATCACTTCCGTGCCCAACAGTCCTGGCATGTTTATGTCCAGCAGCAAGATGTCAAAGTAGCTCTTTTCAAGCTCAGGAATGACGTCCCCTCCGCGATTCAGTCGGGTCACTGCAAGGTCAGACCGATGTGCAAACGCACGCGCGATGACGTCGGCGCTGACATCATCATCATCAACAAGAAGCACCCGATATTTCTGGGTGGCATTTGTGGCGTCTGGCACGTGTGCTGTTTCTGATAAGTGGTTGCGCTGAGCTGTCTCAGTCCGGACCTCAACAGGGACCCGAAACCAGAAAGTAGCGCCATTGCCTTCAACGCTGTCGACGCCGATTTTGCCACCCATCTTTTGCACAAATTCTCTCGAGATGGCCAAGCCAAGACCGGTGCCGCCATGACTACGTGTGGCCGACCCATCGACCTGTGAAAAACGCTCGAAAATTTCGTTTAGTTGACCCTTGGGAATCCCAGGTCCGCTGTCTGTGACCCTGAATTCGATTTCAGCGCCGGCAACGAAATCTGCTGTGATGCGGATCTCGCCTTGGTTGGTGAATTTGGCCGCATTGCCGACCAAATTTGTAAGGACCTGGGTTATCCTCTTTCGGTCCGCCACCATCCTTCGTCCCATGCAGCCTTTGGCCTCATGTATGATCCGCAGACCCTTCAATTTTGCAGCTGACTCGATGGACGCTACGGCAGTTGCCATGGCCTCCTCAGGCGCGAAGGTTTCAAGGATACATTCCTCGATCCCTGCTTCGATCTTTGAAAGGTCCAGAACGTCGTTGATGATTGCCAACAAAGATTGGCCTGACGACGCAAGTATACGCAGCATCTCAGTCTGGTCCGAGGTTAAGTCTGAAAGCTCGAGCAGTTGTGCCATGCCCAGCATGCCGTTAAGCGGCGTTCTGATTTCGTGGCTCATATTCGCGATGAATTCGCTCTTGAGGCGGTTCGCCTCGGATTCGCGCTGCAACATTCGAGCTTGTTCTGTGACGTCCAGATTGGCCCCCACCATTATGGTGTCGCCATTCTCCAGTTTTTCGGCCGTTCCAAACGCGCGGATGTAACGCACTTCTCCGTCGCCCCGGACAATCTGAAACTCGTGGTCGAAGGGTTGGCAAGTCGCGATCGTTTGCTCCAGTACGTGAGTTGCCAGTTCAACTGAATCTGGATGAACATGGTCGAGCCAGTCGTTCACCACCCCTCTGAACTCGCTGGGGTCCATCCCGTAGATCGTCATCTGGTTTTCGTCCCAGTCAAGCGATCCAGTTGTGGTATTGAGCTCGAAAATCCCGATGCCAGCTACTTCCGTGGTGATCTTGAGGCGATGCAGCAACCTGCGGCGCTCTTCGCTGACGGTCACGAATTCAGAGATGTCACGTTGCACACCAATATAGTTGATGAGCGTGCCGCAGCGACTGAACACGGGGGAGATACGACCCGAAACCCAATATTCCTTGCCGTCTTTGCGGTTGTTCAGAGCTCGAAAAGAGAAGCTTTCCTTCGAGTTAAGGCCATGCTGGATTTGTTCGATGTCGGAGCTGGCTGTATTGGGCCCCTGCAATACGTCGCCGGGGGAACGGCCTATCATGTCGGACATGTCATACCCTGACAGCGCAGTGAAGCTGTCATTGACCCAGACAGTCTTGCCATCAGCATCCGTAATGACAACCGCTTCTGAGGTGTGTCGCGCGACAAGGCTCTGCAGCTGAAGATCACCTTCTCGCTTGGCAAGTTCGGCTTTTTCCTTTGCCAGCAGATCCATCCTGCGGGTGATTTCCTGCTCCTGCCGTTTACGCACGGTGACGTCACGCTGGATGGCCACCCAGTAGTGGAACCAGCCGGATTCATCCGCAACCGGACGAATGTCGAGCTCGGCCCAGAACTCTGTCCCATCTTTCCTGTAGTTTCGGATTTCTTCGCGGATGCTGGACCAATTGGTAAGCGCATCGCGGATGCGATGTTTTGTTTCCAGGTCGGTATCCGCGCCCTGCAGAATTCGGGGCGAGTTGCCGACGATCTCCTCGCGGCTGTAGCCGGTCATTTCGGTGAAGGCATCGTTGCACCACACGACCCTAGGGCCAGGATGATCGATTGATTCTGTGGTGGCGATGATTACCGCATCGCGCATGTGCCACGGTAGGCTGCTGATTACAGCATCAAGCTGCATGGCCTTCGTCCCCTAATTGATCGCCCTGCCCAGGCATATCCAACTGTGGAGTCTTTAAGTTACTTCCACATTAACGCATATGTTACATGCAATCGCGTGAATGACGAATGCACGAGCACCCATGACGATGCAATTTTAAGAGAAGGATCAGGCCGGTCGGGTTGGTGTTTGAATAGTTCAGGAAATGGCGGCAGGGCTTGCCCTGTATGTTGCGAGGAACAGGTCGTCCAGCTGGCCAGCCAGCGATTCTATGTTTTCGCCTTCCACGAGGCATCGGGTTGCATTTGCGTCTCGCACCAGGATAGCAGATGAGCTGTTACGTTGTGTCATCCCGACAAACGACATCACCCAGCGGTCAAAGTGTTTTCGGTCCGCGGCCACATCACATTGGATCACGATGTCACGGTGACGGCGATCATGGGTGATGGATTCCATAAGTGCTTCGATAGACAAGGGTGCACCCTCTATCACCTGCACAAAACAACCCATGTGGAATACCAGCGCACCGGTGATACCCGCTGCCGTGTTGTGCAAATCGGATGTCTCCAGGATGGCCGCCAGATCATCTTCTGCGAGACCGGGCATGGCTTTGGAAGTGTAAACAAGACGCCGTACCGGTCCGGACAAGGTCATCGTCATCGTTACAGCTCCCCCAGCTGTGGCTTGGTGTTTCCGCAATGACCAACTGTGTGTGTAGCTGAAGGAGCCTGCTCAGTGCTCTTGGGCACGACGCTCGTCGACCTCGCGGTCAGTATGGCCGGTCCGGCGTCGGTCCGGTCCCTTGTACTTGGCCTCGCTCACGAAATGCCGCGGTTTGGAGAGTGCCGTATTCAGTTTGTTGAGCAGGTTCTCAGCACTAACTGGCTTGGCAACGAATTCATTGCACCCGGCATCCCTCGCTGCCTTGATGCGCCAGATTTCTGAGTGGCCCGAGCAGACGACGATCGGGATTTGTGTGGTTTGGATGTCGGTAGCCTTGCGAACCATCTCAATGAACTCGATGCCATCGATGGGTTCCATGTTTAAATCAACGATAATCGCATCGAAGGGATTCTGGCGCATCCGCTCTAGCCCCATAACGGGGTCACGAACAGCGACAACGCTTCTGCACCGCGCGGCTCTGAGTATCGCTTCATGAATGCGGAGCATGTGAAGATTGTCATCAACAATCAGCACGCTGGATCTGGTAATTTCGCCTGCCATTTGCCTTAGTCCCCTAGTCTATGACGGGTACAAGGCTATTCAGAACATCTATATAATTCGCTAATATTATTAGCCGTAGGCCTCGCGGCGGCCTGTTGCACTAGTTGTCGGACTCGCGGCCGGCATGGCCATCAGGAGCCACCCGATCCATGCTCGACGCATAGCGGGCAAGAATCTTGGACAGATGAGGCATGGCGATCGGCTTGCTGAGGTAGTCATCGAACCCCTCAGCGAGAAAGCGATCACTGTCGCCAGGCATGGCGTGGGCCGTACACGCCACCACAGGTGTGTCGCGGTTCAGTCGGCGCATAAGCTTCATGCATTCCACACCGTCCATGACCGGCATCATGATGTCCATGAGGACAACGTCAAAATTGGACCTGCCGAACGCGCTGAGACCCGCATTGCCATCGTTGGCAGTTTCCGATTGATGCCCCAGCGCCGTCACCATGCGCTCAAGCAGCAGACGGTTGGCTGAGTTGTCGTCGACAATAAGGATATGCAGTATCGCGTCTGCATCACTCGCATCGTGCGTCGGTGCTTCGCCATGTGAGCGCGTTAAAGACTTGACCGGGATCTCAATGGTAACTCCCGAGGAGCCGCTGGTCTCGTGGCCATCATGGTGCTTCCCGCCAATACCTTCCAGAAGCAGGTTGGCCAGTCCGCGGAGTGCCCCTGAAGTATCAATTTTCGGTTCGGCGGGCACTACCGCATCCGGCGCTTCATTTGGCGTGACGGTCATCAGCAGCATGTCCGGGACAGTGTCGACGGCCCAGGAAAGTGTGTATCTCGTGCCTGGCATATGCTGCCTGGACAAGTCCTCCGTCAGCATGGCGACAGCACGGCTGACGCGTCGTCCATCAATACTAACGCGGGTGCTCCCGTTCTTAAGCAAGACTGGATCTGCATCAACGTGGATGGTGCTTGGCATGGAGCCTAGGATCAGGTCAGACAGATCCTGCAATGATAGGTCGTCCCATTCCGGTTCAAAGCTGTTTGCCGCGATGGTGCTCAGGTCGAGCAGGTCGCAGACCTTCAGTTCCAGTTCGGTTGAGAGAGTTTCGACCCTGTGCCGGATGTCTGGCGGAGGAGCGCTGATCGTGTCGTCCACATAGGTTTTATTCAGCACCACGGTCAGCTCACTGAGCAGCGTCCGTAAGTCGAAACCGAGTCCAGACAGGGCATCAGACAGGGCATCAATGCTCTGGGTAGCTTCTGTAGGCATCTTCAAGTCCCTAGCGCTACCGGCTTACTAGCCAGCAATTGACCCTCGACGAAGTGATTCTAATGTAAAATATTACATTATTGAATTAACAAAACGACATCAAATTAGTGTCTTCCACCTAGGCTGTTTTCTGGTGTTCCAAAATATGACTCTGAGTCAGAGTAGCTGGTCTGACGCTCGTGGCAAGGGTTGACCTATGTCTTGGGAAGCGCTTACACGTCGATACAATCAAAAGTTGTATCAATTATATAGAATCGCGCTTAACCTGTGTTCCAGAGGACGGATTTACAGGAGACGCGATGTGTCTCCGGGCAAAAAGAATGGCCCGGTCATTTAGGCGCTAGCTCCGCACAGTATGTGTTAGTAGATTGTTCACTTTGTTAAGTTACTTGGTCATGCTCTGTTTCCAATTTGGGCATACCGGTTTGTGTGACCACCCGGAACTGCGCCAGTCGTCGGTACTCCGGCTCACCTGAATTTGGAGGGTGCTTCATATGGACGTTGCCCGTACGGAACGAACGATCCGCAACGGTGTGCACACCAAAGCATCAACGCGGGCCGTGCGTGATCGCCGTGCCGCGCTTGCGGCCGTCGATCTTATGGAAGTGGCAGCGCGGCTGTTGGCTCAGAAGAGTGACGGCACCGACTTGACCAGTACTCAATGGTTGGCGCTGCGGTTCTTTGCAGATGCTTCTGCCCGCAATACGATTGGGGAATTCGCCGAGTTTTTTCGAGTGTCTCCCTCAAGCGCATCGCAAACTATCTCTCGCCTGCGGCAACGGGACCTGGTGGCCTATGAACGCCCCCCGGAAGATCGGCGCCGCTGTGAGGTTGTTGTCACCGATGCTGGGCGTAAACTGCTCAAGTCAGATCCCGCAGCATCAGTGGCCGAACTGCTGTTGACGCTTGACCGGGACCAGTTTGATGGCTTGGTAGCCGGGCTCACAGCCCTCATCGTGACCGACTCTGAAATGTTTGACTAGCACGCGTCGTCTTTGGACGCGGCATCGCGTTCCTCGACAAGGACGTCGCTCAGAGCTTCCATTTCGTTGACCAGTCTCTTCGACAGGACCTTTAGCTGTTGAAGAAGCTCCATCGGCACGACGGCATCAGTCACCGCATCGGTACCAGTGGGGCGGACGGCGGGTGAATGCGTCCGGTTGAGACGTACCACGTTAGACATGACAGAGTTTTCCTCGAACAGGTAGAAAGCGCGGGTCGTTTGCGTGACCGCTGTGCAACAGCACTCAGGCTGTGGCCCTATTGAGTGCCCGCCTGAACGCGACAAGTTCCGAGATATGCGAGAGAAGCGCCAACTGCTCCGACTTGTTGGGCAGGGTCTTGACGATGTCGTCAAGGGCATGGCGGACATCCACTGGCCTGATGTCATCGCAGGGTCCGAATGCAATCGCCTTTTCGGCAACGCGATCCGCTTCTTCCAACAGAGTCTGAATGGTGGCCTGATCTATCATGACAGTTCCCCTCAAGTGTCAAAGACGCCAAGCGCTTTCGCGCCCGCTGCGGCTAATTATATTAGACAATAACATTTGTAGGATCGGCGTTCTTAACAGCGCGTTAATTGAACGTGTGTTGCCCGGTGTCTTTTTGGGTGAGCGTCGCCTGTTTGGCGGTCTTTCCGCCTGTCTGTATCCTTTACGCTAGGCAAAACCATGGTTTTTTGGTTTCAACGTGTCACCGGCTCTGTGCCCGCGACAGCTGCCCAAACGGCCCAAAACCCGTTAACCGAATTTTATGTAAGTCGCTTCATATTTAATCACATTCTATTTTTGAATGCCGATTAATGGGGGATACCATGTTGGGTAAATTTAAGAGCATTGGCACAGCGGCGGACGGCGGTTTTACGCTGGGCCTCTCTGCAAAAATTTACGGCGGGTTTGGCGCCGTTTTACTGCTGGCAGCCTTTATGGGCGGATTTGCGTTCTTCGGCGCACAGAGCATCGGAAATGACTTCAATGAGTTCCGCCATACGGCTCATGAAAGTGACCTGATCTCGGTTATCCAGGAAGATATTCTGAAGGCGCGCATGGCGGCCTATCAGTTCCGAAACACCGCAGATGTGGCAAAGGCCCAGACGGCCATCGCAAGCCTAGAGGAGCTTGTCGCAGTTGAGGGCCAGGCCAAGGCAGCTTTCACGGCAGCAGACGATCTCAAGCGCCTCGACCAAATCATTAGCCTGACGGAAACCTACAAGGCTGGCTTTCAGAATGTGGTGACATCACAGGGTACCATCTCAAGGCTGATGACGGTTGACCTTGCGGGCCACGTGGCCGCTGGATGGACCGGTTTCGAAGAGGTCGAAACGCAGCTGGGCGCCTCTGGCCAGAGCCAGGCCCTGATCACAGCCTCTGTCGCCCAGTCGCATTTCAGCCGCGCCATTGCCGCCAAGGAGCGGTTCCGGCGGACGGGTGAAAGCGCTGATGCCAAGACGGCCTCCTCGGAATTCGGCAAGGCTTCAGAAGGGCTCTCGAAGCTGGGCCGCGAAGTGCGCGGCAGCAGTGCCGCACGCCCGGTCTCCGTCCTCGCAGGCCAGGTTGCTGACGCCGGAAAGGTATTTGCCGAAGCCGCGACCTTTGTTTCCACACGCAATGAAATCTACTCTTCCACCCTCGATGTGGTTGGACCTGAAATCAGCGCAATTGTTGCTGAGCAGCGCAGTGCCATTTCGGAGTATCAGAGCAAGGCATCCGCTCTGGCCGAAGAACATGTGGTCAGCACGGAAATTTCCACAATTTTTGTCCTCGTCCTGGCATTGGCCACTGGTGCAGTCGCGGCGTTCTTCGTCGCCCGGTTGGTTACCAAGCCAGTCACTAATGCCGTGACCTACTTGGGCAAGCTTGCGGATGGCGAAACGGACTTCGCTGTCGTTGGAACTGATCGCAAAGATGAGATCGGCGCGATGATGCGAACGGTCGTTGCCTTGCAGAAGCCGGTTGCTGAAGCGTTTTTCCTGAAGAACGTTGTAGATGAAACGCCAATTGCGATCATGACAGCGGATCCCGAAGATGACTTCAAGGTTACCTACGCAAACAAGCAAACCTTTGAGAGCCTGAAACCACTAGCTGCGCTTCTGCCGATTGATCCCAAAGACATCGTCGGCCAGTCAATCGATATCTTCCACAAGCAGCCGGAAATGCAGCGTCGGGTTCTTTCAAACCCCGACAACCTGCCGCACCGTGCGAAGATTTCGCTAGGCAACGAAGTGCTTGATCTGCGCGTCTCTGCCATTAGGGACCGCAACGGCAAGTATATCGGCCCCATGCTCTCTTGGAGCATCGTAACGGGCATGGTTCGCCTGGCCGAATCCTTCGAAGCAAGTGTCGGCTCTATCGCCCAGAATGTGGCTGCCGGGTCGACTGAGGCCGAGGCAACCGCTAGTCAGCTGTTGAACAGTGTGGAATCATCAGCTGACCGCATTTCTGCAACCGCCGCTGCGGCTGAAGAAAGCTCAACCAATGTACAGACTGTTGCAACCGCCACAGAAGAGCTCACAGCTTCTATCCGTGAAATCTCGGAGCGTGTGGTGGAAGTGTCGAAGGTTGCCGACTCTGCGGTGACAGAGACCAACACGTCGGTGGAGTCACTTAAGTCGCTTTCTGCGGCCAGTGAGCAGATTGGTGAAATCATCGGTCTGATTACTGACATCGCGTCTCAGACCAATCTCCTCGCTCTAAACGCCACGATCGAGTCTGCTCGTGCCGGTGAAGCGGGTAAGGGTTTTGCGGTTGTGGCAAATGAGGTCAAGGCGCTTGCTGAGCAGACCTCGAAAGCCACGGATGACATCCGTGGACATATTGAGCAACTCCAGGAGATAACCGGAGACGCTGTCCGCAGCATCACCGGTGTTCAGGAAATCAATGGTCGCCTGAGCGAAGTCTCGACGGCAATTGCCTCCGCGGTGGAAGAGCAGAACGCCGCCACCAACGAGATTTCGAGCAGTGTGCAGCAAGCCGCTGCCGGGTCGGCCGAGATTTCCAAGAACATCGTCGAGGTCAAGCAGGTGAGCGAAGAGAACGGCACGGCCGCGCAATCGCTCAGCGAGGCAGCCTCAAGTCTCTCGGAACAGTCTGAAGTACTGAAGAAGGCTGTTGATGAGTTCCTTGTGGAAGTGCGCGCAGCGTAGCTCAACGGACAACCAGCCCCTGCTTCATGCAAGTGAAGCAGGGGCAACACACGGTTCTGCGGTCGGACAGTGGGTGGAACTAGGGAGCGTCAACCTCCTGTCAGCGGTAACGCTTCCGATGCCCATCAATGTTCAGCCGCAAAAAAGCCGCCGGTCGATCCTGTCACGTGGATCGGCCGGCGGCTTATCTTTTGCTGCTGTGGGGAACCGTGGTGCCGTATGAGCCGTCGCGTCGACGGGTTAAGGGCTGCAGGGATCTATCAGGTGGCAAGGAAACACAGCGAGACGGAGCCGGACGTGGCTCTGGGAATAAGAACGCTGTGTTGAAGCCGCGCCTGAGTTCTAAAAGACTTCGGCCAGTTTGTTGACCTGTATGGGTTTTTCGAGATGTCCATCAAACCCATGCGCCAAAAGCGCAGTTACCTGATCCGGCATCGCGTCGGCCGTGACGGCGATGATCCGCAACTGCGGCACAGTGCTGAGTGATGCCGCCAATGTGCGAATCTCCTTCGCCGCAGTAGGCCCGTCCATGACGGGCATATGGACATCCATCAAGACGGTATCAAATGGGTTGGCCTGCCATGCTTCTACAGCCTCCAGGCCATTGCAGACGATATGCGACTGGATCCCCAAATGGGTTAGCATGCGGGCAATCACCAGGCGGTTGATTTCATTGTCATCGACGACGAGTACCCGCGCTGTGGTTGCCTCGCGCAGCACACCGGGCTGATTGTCAGGAACCATAGAAGGGGCCTGTACCTCTGTCGCTATCTCGACGGGCAGCCCAACCAAGAACGTCGAACCCTTTCCGCTGTCACTTTCTACGCCGATGGTGCCGCCCATCAGGGTGCACAGGTCATTGCAGATGCTCATGCCCAGCCCGGTGCCTCGCGCGCCGCTGCCGCCTGTTGCGTCTTCCTGCGTATAAGGTTCGAACACCTTCTCCTGGAAAGAGCGTGACATACCAACTCCCGTATCTTCGACCGACAGGAAGAGCTGCGCCTCGCGCTCGGACTTTGCAGCAAGGCGAATGTGAACACGCACACCGCCAAGGTGGGTGAATTTGATCGCGTTCGAAATGAGGTTGTTAAGTATCTGCGAGATCTTTTTCTCGTCGCCTATAACCATTGTGCCGTCTGCAAAATCCGAATGCATCGAAAGGGAGATGCCTTTTTGCTGCGCCCGCCCTTGGAACAGGGCAATGCACTCAGCTGTCAGGCCAGCCGGTTTGAACGGACGTGACATCACTTTCATGGTTCCGCTGTCGAGCTTTGCAAGGTCAAGCGACTTGCTGAGCGTGTCCAAGAGGGCATCTCCAGCGCTTGCTATGGTTTCGACCATTTCAGCTTGATCCGGCGCCAAATTGCTGGATTTCAACATTTCGGCCATGCCCAGGACGCCGTTGAGCGGTGTTCGTATCTCGTGGCTCATGACCGCCAGAAAGTCTGACTTGGCCTTGTCCGCAAGTTCTGCATGCCGGCGGGCATGCTCCGCGATCGTAAGTGCCTGCCTGAGTTCGAGTTCATCCACGACGATGCAGGCAAGATCCCGCAGGTCGTCCATCGTTTCATTAGAGATGGGTGTTACTTCATCGTAAATGAGGCAAAGCGTCCCCAGCTTAACATCGCCGCGCGCGATGAGGGGGGCACCAACATAGGTCCGAATATGCGGTGCACCAGTCACCAGCGGATTGTCGGCAAACCGTGGGTCTTGAGTTGCGTCCGGAATGAAAAAGATATCGTCCTGATGAATGGCGTGTGCGCAGAAAGCTTGCTCGCGCGGCGTCTCTTTCGCATCAAGGCCAACCGCGGATTTGAACCATTGCCGTTTTTCGTCGACGAGCGAAACAAGTGAGATCGGCGCCCGGTAGTTCCGCGCGCAGAAGCGTGTAATCCTGTCGAATGTGAGTTCCGGTTCGGTATCAAGAATGTCCAAGTCCCGCAGCACTTCGAGGCGCCGGACTTCCTGTTCTTGTTCGTGCGTCATGTCCGTATATCGCCCGACTCTATTGACCGTGAAGACATGCTGCCGATCTCACGGAGCATCAAAAAAGAGTAAGTAACTAATATTAATAAATCGTTTATGATTGCCCGCGGGTCATCGTCCGGGAACGGATCATGTCTGCCAAGGAGCGCTGTCCAAGGGATCCTGATCCACTAGCTTTCGGCTGAGTGTTGATTGACTCTTTCCGCATACAGATCGCTAGCGACAAAGGACATCACGGGCGACGTGAAATGGTGTCTGATCGATAGGCCCCGAGCGAAAAAGGTGCCGTTGCAGTCGCCATCGCTGGCTCCTAGGTATCAAAAAGGCAGCCGGGCTAGTGCCCGGCTGCTGTGGTGTTCTGCGGAAGGTGGAAACTCAACAGGGTCCCGGGTTAGAGGTCCGCAACTGGCGTGTGTTGGATATCTGGCCAGGTTTCTTCGGCATTCTTCAGGATGCGGGCCTTGTCCTGACTGTATTTCTCGAAGACGGCGGCGTTGACGAAAAGGAATAGCTTGCCATCCACGATGTCTGCAAAACGTGGGTCACCATCGAACTTCTTGCCAAGCGCCACCGCATAGGCACAGAACCCACCATATTGTGGCATGTATTTCTCAGGTGTGGCTTCGAAGAGTTCAGCGGATTTCTTCGAAGCAAAGTAGTAAGCCACGCCGTCATTTACGACGGTATGCGCGGCATCGCCGTGCGCAACTGCGTTCAGGTTGGAAAGCACAACCGTATCCATACCGTGTACGGCAAGCGGCACGCCGCTGGTGGTGATACCAGTGGAGACATTGTACTCGTCAGCCGAGTATGCGGCCGAGGGAATAGCTAGTGCGATTGCAGCCGACGCGGCGACGAGGTGCAGTTTGATGTTCATCTGTAAGTCCTTTCTGAGACCTGATTTGGGTTCGTATTGACCCAACAGGAGTGCTGATAAACAGCTTCCTATCGGTAAGAGAGCGCCTGGCCGGGGCGGCTGAGGTTGGGGGGGGCTCCGGCCAGGCGCCAACTGCCGTCCGCATCGAACAACTACTGCACTTAGGGGATATGCAGGCAGCTATTGGAGGAGAGATGCGGACGGCCATTTCGGTCATGCGTCTCGCTTAGTCGCGGTCGGCTGCCCGAATTCTCGCAACTGTGTTTTCGGTGTTGTCGACCGCGCTGGCGATCATCCGGAAATTCACCAGTGATGCGTCATAGCCGTTGTAGTGCTCGGTAATGGCACCGGCGGTCGCATCGGTGACCACCATCACCTCAAACCCGGCCTCAATGAGACTTCGCATGTGGGACTCAGTGCAGAGGTTGGATGACATTCCGGCGAGGATGACTTTGTTGATGCCGGCTTTTCGAAGTTGAAGCACCAGGTCATTGCTGTCGGGACCGTAGACTTTGTGAGGGCTGGTGACGACGGTCTTGCCGTTGTTGATATAGCGCTTGTACCGATCGAGCCAATCGGCCCCGGAGCCTTCAAAACCTTCAAGGGTCAGGGCGTGAGGCCGGTCAAACATACCGATGCCGTGCATGAGCGTCTCAAGCGTTCCCTCGAAGTGCCATTTGTGATCGTGTGCGAAGTAGTAATGGGGCGATACGAAGACTGGCATGTCTGTCTCTTCCGCCACTGCAAAAAGAGCTTCGAGGTTCTCGACCGTGCCGTTTGCGGTGATGCTCTCGCCCACAACGCCCCAGGTTACTCCTTCAGGTGAAAGGAAGTCGTTCTGCGGATCCGTAATGACGATTGCGGTCTCACCCTTGGAAATATCGAAACCCGGCATCGGCAGTCCATCATTCACCGGCGGTTCGATGGCAGTTGCAGCACGGCTGAAATCTTCTCCCTGTGCGGCCCCTGGTATGGTGCAAATGGCGATTGAGGAGGCTGTGAGGAGAAGAAGACTCACAAGTGTTTTGGTCGATAAGGTTGTTTGGCGCATGGGTATCTCCCGCAGCAGGTATTGGACATATGCGGCAAGCAGGTCTGGCGGGATTGAAACAATGAGAATTGCCAGGTCTGTTGTCTTGACGCAGGCCTATTCTGTATGCGGAGGGTCGTGGGGTATTGACAGTTCGTGTCAGCCTTTTGACAGAACGTGCCATTCCGCAGGCACGCAAGTGCAACACACACAAACGGCGCGGTCTTTCCAGCGCAAGATCTTCGCAGGTGTTTTTTAGGCTTCTATGGGCCCGGCGGGCCGGGGACAGGGCGAGGCTGTTGTCTGAACTGCGCCGGGGCCTGTCCGGCCCAGCGCTTGAATGCCCTCGTGAAAGAGCTTTGCTCTGAGAACCCCGTCAAAAAAGCAATCTCTGCAATCGAACTGTTGCTGTCCCTCAGGAGCTCTTGTGCCAGCGTTGATTGCGCTTCCACAAGGACCTCGCGGAAGGTAATTCCTTCGTCTGACAGACGCCGATAAAGCGTGCGTTCACTCAATCCCATGTCACGTGCCACATCTGCGGCTTGCGGAATACCACTGCTGAGGGCTCTCTTGAGACGGTGCATAAGCGTCGTCCTGATGGGCGTGTCTTCCCGCAGAGGCCCAATCTCAGTCTCAAGGTGGTTCGTTAAGAATTCTGAGATGGACACATCGCCTAAGCGGTTTGGGAGAGACAGTGTTGCCGGCTGCATTGCTATTGCATCCTTGTCCGCATCGAACCGGACTGGACAGCCGAACGTCGCGACATAGCGATCAGGGTTGGTGCGCGGGGAATGGCGGAATGACACGTGCTCAAGGACTAGGTCACCTTCCACGAAAGCGCCCATGTTGCGAACCAGGCTCGCAAGAGCGCACTCGGTCCGCAAGTCAAGCGCCGGATGCTCGCCGGTACGAGCTTCAAACCTCAGGAGAACTGGATTACCGGACTCGTCCAACCGGTAGGTGGCTGTGTCCGTGACGAGCCTGAAATAACGTTCAATCCGTCCAAGTGAGTCACGCAGCGTCGGCGCCGTCTTCATTGCCAAGCCGAGTGCTCCGATGTGATCTACGCCAATCGCCGTTGCAAAGGCTTCTACCAATACGAAGTCGTCTGGTACTCTGCTGCGTACGAGATCAATAAGATCAAAATAGTCCGTATCTTTGAGCCGGCCATCGGTCGTTTGGGCAACGCGAAGCAAGACCTCCCCGTTGCAGAGAAGCGCACCGTCCTCAGACAGCTTCATCCCGGCCGCTTCAGCCACGGCACGTCCAAATCCAAATGTCACGCTTGGCATAGTGGATTGTAAGTCTTTAGCCGGGCCTGTGCTAGACGGTTTGATCCAAATCGTGGCTTGTCAGCGAATTCATGTACCGACCAGATAATGGCCCTGAGTTTGGCGCCATGCCGGTGCCAGACAGATTGCCAAAGGTCGGGGTAAAGACCTTTTTCATTGAGCCCGGTTCGCCGTGAGCAGATGGACACAATGAAAGCTTCAACGGGAAACTATGGGACGAGTGCCTGCAGGTGGCGCTGTTCAACAATCTTCGGGAAGTCAGGATCCTCATAGAGTGCCGGCGGTGCCCCGACCACACCTTTGTCCTTTACGTCTCTTGGCGACACGCCGCTGGCACCTGAACCATCTCACTGCCCAATCCGACGTCCACGATGTGGAGGGCCAGCCGGATCAGCCTTCTATGGATACAGCTCAGTCGGCTATCGCGGCACTGGCCCGTACTTGTCCGACCAGCATCGCCCAGTCCATGTCGAGCGCGCCGTAGACCTCACCGGCTATCGGGCGGGCGTTGTCGGCGAGGATCTCGACCATCAGGCTTGCCCCGTCGGCAACGACCACGCCGGCCTGCGACAGGCGCAGAAGCCCGGTCTCCCGCTTGGTCTGGTTGAACGTACCCGATGCATCCATTGCCACATAGGCGTTGTAGCCCTTGCGCTGCGCCGTCATCGCCGGGAGGGCGGCGCAGACTTCCAGCGAGACACCGGCGAAGATCAGGTTCTGCCGCCCGGTCACCTTGATTGCTGCGGCCACGCGCGGGTCATCCCAGGCATTGACCGAAGTGCGGTCGATTAGCTCGTTGTCGGGAAGGGCTTCCACCAACTCGGGAAAGGCAGGCCCCCAGAGCGTCTCGGCCGAGGTGGTGGTGGCGATGATCGGCAGAGCCAGGGCCTTGGCGGCCTTGGCCAGCCCGACGACATTGTGCTTGAGTTCGGCAATCGGATAGTCGCGGACACCGGTCATCAGGCCGACCTGGTGGTCGACAAGAATTAACGCGGTGTTGTCCTGGGTCATGGGTTCGGGATTGACGTAGCTCATTTGGTTTTTCCTCTTTGTCTGAAGTCAGTTGGTTTGCGTTTCGGCGCAAATGAAAGGGCAGCCGCATCAGTCGATGCTGCCGAGTTCGCCGGCTGCATGGGCCGCGATCACCGCGGCCAATTGACTGGCGTCACGCATCGCGAACGGGCCCTTCTGTACGAACGGTTCGCGCAGAGGCATGCCGCCAAGCAACACGGCCTGGCCGCCCTCAGCACTCAGCACACGGATCTCCTCGGCACCGTGGGTGGCCAGCGCGGTGTCGCTGCTCAGCCGGTGACAAGTTCCGTTGATCTCGACGTCAATCTCACCGCGGATGACATGCAGCCAAGAGGCATCTCCGGGATCGGCACGATGGGTGAAGCGACCGTTCGCCTGCAGGGCGATATCAAGAATGGTGAAGGGCAAAGCAGGCGGGGTGGCGCCGGTGACGCCGTTGCTTTTTCCGGTCATCACCCGCACCCGATGGCCTAGACCTTCGATTACCGGCATCTCTGTGGCGGCGACATGGCGCGCACTGGGTGCCTCCAGCTTTTGTGCTGCTGGCAGGTTGACGAATATCTGCAGGGCATGGGTGCGCGACCCGGGGGTCGGCGCTTCGTCATGCACGGCGCCGCGCCCCGCCTTCAGCCAGTAAAGATCGCCCCGGGCGAGCTCTATGTCGTTGCCGAGCGAGTCCCTGTTGCGGAAGCTGCCGGTGCTGTCCTCGAAGAGCACAGTCACCGCCGATATCCCGGCATGGGCATGGGGTCCGAAAGTCGGCTCCGTCATGGTGAAATGATCGACCATGATCAGCGGGTCCATCAGTCCATCAAGCTGACGATGGATGAAGCTGAGCGCTTCGAAGCCCGTGCCACGGGTCATTTTTTCTCCGTGTTGGACCGCAGTTATCGCGGCCCGGGGAGCCTGGGATTGAGATCTGTGTTGTGTGGTCATATTCGCCTCCTGTGCTAAATATGAACCTATAGATGGGACGAAATCCGGAGAATACATTGATATTGGAACTCACCGTTCTGTATATAGAACGGTAGATGCAATGGAGATCTCCGCAGCCATGGACCTCAATCACGCCTACTACCTGGTGAATGTCGTTGAAAAACGGGGGTTCTCTGCCGCGGCACGGACGCTGGGCATTCCCAAATCGCGCATCAGCCGGCAGGTGAAAAACCTCGAGGACACCCTCGGCACGCGCCTCCTGAACCGGGATTCAAGACATATGTCTCTGACCGAGGCGGGTGAGGCTTACTACCGGCATGCCAAGATCGCCCTGGAATGCATGGCGGCCGCCGAAGCGGCGGTACGCAAAGACAAGGACTCACTGGAGGGCACCATCACCCTGTCCTGTTCTGTCGGCGTCGCGCAGTTCGGGCTCAGCCGGATCCTGCCGCGTTTCCTGTCCGAGCACTCGCGTGTCGTCCTGCGCCTCCAGGCCTCGAATGACTACGCTGACCTGATCGCTGACGGCATCGACCTGGCCATTCGGGGGCATGCCAATCTATTGCCTGACTCCGGGCTGATCCAAAGGCGCATTACCAACGTCCCATGGCACCTGTTCGGCTCACCCGGCCTCGCACAACATATAGGCGCCGCGGCGTCACCGACCGACCTCGATGGCCAGCCCGGTCTTGCGCTTGGGTGGCGCCCCGGGAGCAGCGCCTGGTCCTTGCAAGGGCCTGATGGAAGCACCGCATCAGTTCCTTTTGCAGCTCGCATGCGCAGCGATGACATGGTCGCCTTGAAACAGGCGGCCGCTGCAGGGCTCGGTGTGGTGGCTTTGCCGTCATATGTTTGCGCCGAGGATGTCGCTGAAGGGCGACTGAGCCGCCTAATGCCGGACTGGACCGCGGGGCTGCCAGAAATCAGCCTTCTGATGCACGAGCGCAGGGGTAACCCACCACAGGTCGATGCCCTTGCTGCTTTTCTGCACCGTGAGCTTCCCGATGTCATGAACAGTGTCAGCAGTTCCTAGCGCGCTCTCAATCCAGAAATCAGCGCTCGTGATGTAACCCCTTGCTTTCCCCCAGCCAGGGTAAGAGCCCAGCTTCTGGTGCAAGACGCAGATAGGCGCCTACTCGACTCTCATCCAAAAACGCCGAGAGCATCAGCGATACGTTGGTTCAAGGTTGTGTCTCAATCACGATCCGCCCTTTCCAAATCCGACCGTCCGCGCCAAATGCCTTACGAGGTATGGCCTGCAGCTCAACTCCGACGTGGGGCTTGCACATAAGGCAACAAAGTCTGCCCGCGCGATCAAAGACAGTGCTCGTCTCTCCGAAAAGTCATCAAACCGTGCGTCTGCTCACGAATGTCGAGAGCCGCATCTTCTGCATAAGGTCCAGAAACCCAGTCTTCGGTGGCCACCACACTGGCGCCAAGAGACAAGCTCGATCAACGGGAGTGGCTGGCTGGGGGACTAGGATTCGAACCTAGACTGGCGGAGTCAGAGTCCGCTGTCCTACCATTAGACGATCCCCCAACGAGGAAGCGGCGGTTTACCTTGAAGGCTTGTCGCCTGTCAAACCTCTTTCTCGTCTTATGGATTAACACCTGCTGGTTAAGGCCACATTTACCCGTCGAAAGCGATACTCCTTAACGATTGTCCGCTGTCACGAATGGTGAGAGCAGGGCATCACGGTCGGGCGGGAGATGGTCAAATGTCAGATATGTCAGCGCACGCCAAGCGTGACTTGTCCAAGTGTCACATAGTGATGGTTGAGGAATCGTCCTATTTGCGCTCGATCCTCACCCAGCTCGTCAAGTCGTTTGAGCCGCGCACCTTCGATATGTTCCCCGATGAGGAAAAAGCAATCGCCCGCATGGCGTTTGCACCCACGGACTGCGTCCTGATCGACTGGCGTCCTGAAGAGGGCATAGGCCCCAAGCTGCTCAAATACATCCGCCGCGATACAGGCTGCCAGTCTCCTGAGACCGGCGTGGTCTGCATGGCGTCTCTGCCATCTCGTGAATCCGTGGAGCTTGCACGCGACAATGGGTCAAACGTGTATGTGACCAAGCCGTTCTCAGCCACGGAACTGCGCAAGAAGATCGAAGCATCGATTTATGCCCCTCGCAATTTTGTGGTGGCAGAAGGCTTCGTTGGCCCGGACCGCCGTCACCGCAAATCGTCCTTCGATGGTGGCGACAGGCGTGGTGCAGGTCCGCTGACCCAGAACGAAATCGATTCAATGATGGCCGACTAGGCCAATCCGCACCCGTCGAACCACATCCGTCATGTTGATGTCTCATCGGTTGTACGGCCCTCTGGCTTGCAGCCATGAGGGGTGCTAGGCTTTTGCCAAGTTCAACATAAATCCGCGCTGCATCCAGCTTGTTTAGGGCGTAGCAGTGCGAGGAGTGGGACGGGTGGACGACTCGCACGAGACCGTGCGGGTGGCCCCGGCTTCCCCTGGCGACACCGGGCAACGCGCCCGGACTGACGCCGGAGTGCCTGGCGCCACACGTGTGGAAAAGCAGCACTCTTTGCCGGACGGCGAAGTGACACCGAGGGTGCGCCAGCCCGACGGTAGCGGCAACGTGTCTTCAGCCCACTCAGATAAGTCAGACAAACCACGCAACAAGAACCGGCCCCGTCGCGGCAAAAACCGCGGCGCGCAGCAGCGATGTCACGCGGCCATTGATCTTGGTACCAACAATTGCCGTCTCCTGATTGCCAAGCCCTCAAGCTCAGGGTTTGAGGTGGTCGATGCGTTTTCGCGCATCGTGCGACTGGGGGAGGGGCTGGGCACCCACAACATGCTCACTGAGGGTGCCATGGACCGCGCCATCTCAGCTCTGCGCATCTGTGCGTCCAAAATGCGCCGCCGCAATGTGGTCAGTGCCCGTGTGGTGACCACCCAGGCGTGCCGCCATGCGGACAACGCGGATGTCTTCATGGAGCGCGTGGCCCGCGAAACAGGGCTTGAGCTGGAAGTGCTGAGCCCTGAGGACGAAGCCCGTCTGGCCGTCCTGGGCTGCGCGCCATTGCTGGACCGCAAGGCAAAGCGGGCTTTGGTCTTCGATATTGGCGGCGGATCGACCGAACTCGTATGGCTTGATCTGTCGGACAAGAACGCAAACGGTGAGCCTGAATTGCTGGCCTGGGCCTCCCTCCCGGTCGGGGTGGTGACCCTTGCAGACAGATATGATGGCCGCACCGTCAATCGGTCCGGCTACGAGGCTATGGTCAGTGAGGTCAAAGCCCTGCTGGATGACCGGCCATGGTCCGATGAGCTGGATACCGAGCTGTCACAGGCTGTGGCCAATGGCGACATTCATCTGCTTGGAACGTCCGGGACAGTTACGACCATCGCCGGCATTCATTTGGGGCTCAAGCGGTATGACCGCTCGAAAGTGGATGGCATCTGGGTGGACTTTGCTGATGTTGCCGCTGTAACAGACGGCCTGAGCATCATGAACTTTGATGAGCGGGCCAGCGTGCCATGCATAGGCAAGGAGCGCGCAGATCTGGTTTTGGCCGGGTGTGCCATCCTTGAAGCCATACAGACCTCGTGGCCATGTGAGCGCCTGCGCGTGGCGGATCGGGGGTTGCGTGAGGGCATCCTCATTACGCTGATGCGCGAGGAACGCCGCAATCAGAAGCGCAAACGCCGTCGTCGCAGAGGCGGCCGTAACCGCCGTCCACCGGGTGCCAAGCCCGCAAACAAGTAAGCAGTAGTTGATCGAATGGCCCGGAAAAACAAAAGCGGCGGCAACTCTGGCAGCATGGCCAGCTCGCGCGAACTCAAGCAGCGCGTGAAAACCGCACGCGGTCGCAAGAACTCGTCCACATTGTGGCTGCAGCGCCAGCTCAATGATCCATACGTGGCCGCTGCCCGTCGGGACGGTTTCCGCAGCCGTGCGACCTACAAGCTCATCGAAATCGACGACAAGTACCATCTGCTCAAACCTGGATACCGGGTTCTTGATCTTGGTGCAGCGCCGGGCGGCTGGACGCAGATTGCCGTGAAACGCACAGGTGCTGCCAACGGACGCGGCGGGGAGGTCGTCGGGATCGATCTTTTGCCGATTGAACCCATCGCCGGGTCAACGCTGCTTGAAATGGATTTCATGGCCGACGAGGCGCCGGATGAACTCAAGCGCCAGATGGGCGGTCCTGCTGACGTTGTGCTGTCCGATATGGCAGCGTCCGCCACCGGCCATAAGCCGACGGACCATCTGCGCATCATGAGCCTGTGTGAGCTGGCGCTGGATTTCGCGATGGAAGTGCTGAAACCCGGCGGCAGTTTCCTGGCCAAAGTGCTGCAGGGGGGCGCAGAGCGGGACCTGATGATGACGCTCAAGACCAATTTCAAGGTCGTTCGCCACGTCAAACCCAAGGCAAGCCGCTCCGATTCGGCAGAAATGTACGTCCTTGCCACCGGCTTCAGGGGCACCGCGACCTCCAAGGATGCGGACGACGCCTGATTTTCCGGCCCAATCGCGCCTTTCACGCCACTTTGATGGCTCGCGCATGGCTTGTTTGCGTTTGTGCAGCGCAAAACGGTTTGCTGTTGGCCAGCATCATGGTAATTACCCCCGCCAACAACGAGACCCTGCGTACTACCTGCCACCCGGCAGCCTTGATGCGCAGAAGCGGAGGTTGGCTTGCAAATCCAGAACGGAAATATCCCCGAGGCGCTCACATTCGACGATGTGCTGCTACGCCCGGCTGCGTCTGACGTCCTACCCGGCGACGTCGACACAAAAACCAAACTCACCGCCGATATCGAGCTTGGTATTCCCATCATTTCCTCAGCCATGGACACCGTGACCGAGGCTCCTCTTGCCATTGCCATGGCACAGGCAGGCGGCCTGGGCATTCTCCACCGCAACATGACACCGGAAGAACAGGCCGAGCAGGTTCGTCAGGTGAAGAAGTTCGAAAGCGGCATGGTGGTGAACCCGGTGACAATCGCACCGGACGCCACTCTGGAAGACGCGCTGAACCTGATGGAACAGCACCGCATCTCCGGCATTCCGGTGGTTGAGGCAAGCCAGAAACTCGTCGGCATCGTCACCAACCGCGACGTGCGATTTGCCAGCAATCCAAAACAGCCGGTCTATGAGCTGATGACAAAAGAAGTCATCACAGTGCGAGAGAATGTTGGCCAGGACGAAGCCAAGCGGCTGCTGCACCAGCATC
Source organism: Pyruvatibacter sp. HU-CL02332 (assembly GCF_040362765.1). Taxonomy (NCBI): domain Bacteria; kingdom Pseudomonadati; phylum Pseudomonadota; class Alphaproteobacteria; order Hyphomicrobiales; family Parvibaculaceae; genus Pyruvatibacter; species Pyruvatibacter sp. HU-CL02332. Next base: position 667,498 of record NZ_BAABWK010000002.1, on the reverse strand, counting down.
GCATCGAGAAACTGGTCGTCGTGGACGACGCCTATTGCTGCACCGGTCTGATTACCGTCAAGGATATGGAGAAGGCGAAGCTCCATCCCAATTCCTGCAAGGACGAGCAGGGTCGCCTACGAGTCGGCGCTGCCACCTCCGTTGGCGATGGCGGCTTCGAACGCACAGAAGCACTGATCGCTGCAGGCGCTGACGTCGTTGTGGTTGATACGGCCCATGGTCACTCGTCCGGCGTGCTGGACTCCGTGCGACGCATCAAGCAGTTCAGCAACTACACGCAGGTCATCGCAGGTAACGTCGCAACGGCAGAAGCCACTCGAGCCCTGATCGAAGCAGGCGCAGACGCCATCAAGGTCGGCATTGGTCCTGGCTCCATCTGCACCACACGCATCGTGGCAGGCGTCGGTGTTCCTCAGCTGTCAGCCATCATGGAATGCGCGGCCGAAGCCAAAGGCTCGGGCCGTCCGGTGATTGGCGACGGTGGGATCAAATATTCAGGTGACATGGCCAAGGCCGTTGCCGCAGGCGCAGACGTTGCCATGCTCGGTTCGCTCTTCGCAGGCACCGACGAAAGCCCCGGCGAAGTCTTCCTGTATCAGGGGCGAAGCTACAAAGCCTATCGCGGCATGGGTTCCATTGGTGCCATGGCACGCGGTTCTGCAGACCGCTACTTCCAATCCGACGTGAAGGATCAGCTCAAGCTGGTTCCCGAAGGGATTGAGGGGCAAGTGCCTTACAAAGGCCCGCTCTCAGCCGTCCTTCATCAGCTTGTCGGCGGGCTGCGTGCCTCCATGGGCTACACCGGCTGCAAGGACATTCCGACCATGCACGAGACAGCCAAATTCCACCGCATCACCAATGCGGGCCTTCTGGAGAGCCACGTGCACGACGTAACCATCACCCGTGAAACACCCAACTATCCGAGCCCGAGCCGTTGACGCCAGCAGCCCGCGTTGCGGCAGCAATCGAGATTGTAGAAGAAATCGAGCAGGCTCTGCGGCCCGCCGACGATGTGGTGCGCCAGTGGGGCCGCAGCCATCGCTTTGCCGGATCAAAAGACCGGCGTGCAATTTCCACACAGGTTTATTCTGTTCTCCGCAGGCGCGGCTATTATGCCAATGAGGTCGGCGAACAGCCCCGGGCCCTGCTCATTGCTGATCTGGTGCTGGGCGAAGGCAAGGCTCCCCAGGAGATTGCCGCGTTGTTTTCCGGCGAAGGCCACGCACCACCACCGCTCAGCGATGACGAGCACACCCTGATCCGGACCCTGACCAGTGCAGACCAGGCCGGGTTGCCGTCTTACGACGTGCCGGCGTTCCTGCTGCCACAGCTGGAAGCAGCGTTCGGTGATGATCTGGATGAGGCGCTCACGGCCCTTGACCGCCCAGCGTCCCTTGATCTGCGCGTCAATACTCTCAAGACAAGCCGTGAAGACGCAGCCGCCGCTCTTGCAGCAGTCAACATTGAGACCTCACCAACGCCTCATGCTTCCACAGGCCTGCGGGTATCAGGCAATCACATGATTGCTGGCACCATTGCCTTCAAGGAAGGCCTGATTGAACCAATGGACGAAGGCTCGCAGCTGGCTGCAGCCTTGGTCGATGCGAAACCCGGCATGCAGGTGATGGATCTGTGCGCTGGCGGTGGCGGCAAAACTCTGGCCATTGCAGCGGCAATGCAGAACAAGGGACAGATCTACGCCACCGACACCGACGCACGCCGTCTTGGCAATCTCGCCCCGCGCATGAAGCGTGCTGACGCCCGCAACATCCAGCCCATGAAATGGCCACAGGACAGCAACTTTGGGGAGCTGACCGGCAAATGTGACCGTGTGCTGATCGATGTGCCGTGCTCTGGATCCGGCGCATGGCGCCGTCACCCCGAACAAAAGTGGCGTGTGACAGCTGAGGAAATAGAAAAGCTGACCAAGACACAGGATGCACTCCTGCGCACGGCGTCCACGCTCGTGAAACCCGGCGGTCGACTGGTTTATGTGACCTGCTCGGTTTTACCTTTAGAGAATGAAGAGCGGATCAAAACGTTCCTGTCATCCCATACAAACTTCAAAGCTGTTTCCGCCGAAACTGATCCTGCACCAGCAGGCGAATTCGGACTTCGCCTTGCCCCTCATTCACATGGCACAGATGGATTTTTCGTCTGCCGCCTTGAACGCGCATCAACGCCATAACCTGACGAGCCTGATATGACGCAACCATCCGATTTAGACATTCCCGCAGGCGCAGACGACCGGGTCCTGATCATCGACTTCGGCAGTCAGGTCACTCAGCTGATCGCCCGGCGCGTGCGTGAGGCCGGCGTTTACTCGGAGATTGTGCCCTACAACAAGGCGGACGAAGCGATCGACCGGCTGGCGCCCAAGGCGATCATCCTGTCGGGCGGCCCAGCCAGCGTCACCGGCATGGGAACACCCCGCGCGCCAGAACGCGTCTTTGATCTTGGTATTCCGGTTCTTGGCATCTGCTACGGGCAGCAGACCATGGTGGCGCAGCTCGGCGGCCGCGTTGAGACCGCAGACGAGCGCGAGTTCGGCAGGGCAGAACTCACGGCTTCCGAAACGTCCCCGCTCTTTGACGGCGTCTGGGACACCGGCGAAAGCGACCAGGTCTGGATGAGCCACGGCGACCGCGTGATTGAAATTCCAGATGGCTTCAAGGTCATTGGGACAAGCGACAACGCGCCCTTCGCTGCCATCGCCGACGAAAGCCGCCACTTCTACGGCGTCCAGTTCCACCCCGAGGTGGTGCACACACTGCGTGGGGCAAAGCTTCTTGAAAACTTCACCCACAAGATCGCCGGCTGCGGTGGCAACTGGTCCATGGCTGCGTTCCGCGAGACGGAAATCCAGCGCGTGCGTGAGCAGGTGGGCGAGGGCAGGGTCATCTGCGGCTTGTCTGGCGGTGTCGATTCATCCGTGGTCGCCGTATTGCTGCACGAAGCCATCGGCGAGCAACTCACCTGTGTTTTCGTTGATACCGGCATGATGCGCATGGGCGAAGCGGAAGAAGTCGTGACGCTCTTCCGCGATCACTACAACATCAAGCTCGTGCATGTGGATGCGCAAAAGCTCTTCCTCGATAAGCTGGAAGGCGTCACAGACCCCGAGCGCAAGCGCAAGATCATTGGCGCCACCTTCATTGACGTCTTTGACGATGAAGCCAAGAAAGTCGGCGGCGCTGATTTCCTCGCCCAAGGCACGCTCTACCCCGATGTGATCGAAAGCGTGTCGTTCGCAGGCGGACCGTCCGTCACCATTAAGTCACACCACAATGTGGGTGGCCTGCCCGAGCGCATGAACATGAAGCTTGTTGAGCCGCTACGTGAACTCTTCAAGGATGAAGTTCGCGTGCTGGGCCGTGAGCTGGGCCTGCCAGAACCTTTTGTTGGGCGGCACCCGTTTCCTGGACCAGGCCTTGCTATCCGCATCCCCGGTGAGATCACGGGGGACCGTCTCGACATCCTGCGCAAGGCAGACAAGATCTACCTCGAAGAAATCCGCAATGCGGGCCTCTATGATGACATCTGGCAGGCTTTCGCTGTGCTGCTCCCGGTCAAGACCGTCGGCGTCATGGGCGATGAACGCTCTTACGAGTTCGTCTGCGCCCTGCGTGCGGTGACCTCAACAGACGGCATGACGGCTGATTACTATGACTTCAGTCATGAGTTCCTGGGCCGCACCGCAACGCGCATTATCAATGAGGTTCGCGGCATCAACCGGGTGGTGTACGATATCACTTCAAAGCCTCCGGGCACGATTGAGTGGGAATGATCCCACGGAAGTTTGGCGGCTGCCGGAAGGGACAAGTTTTGGCCTTTGAGGATCAGATCATGCACAAGAAATCTCTGACCTTATTGGCTCTGCTGTTCATTGCCGGATGTGCAAATCAAGCGCCTCTTCGCGAAGTCAGCCTTGCAGTCACGGCTTGTGCGGCAGATGCACCGGTTGTGTTGGATGGTGCCGTGGAGATTCCTAAAGGCCATCGGGCAAATACAGTCCGTAACATGGCGGAGGGTGAGCCGGGGGCCGGAGGAATGTGCAACAGCAAGGTCTTCTATCCAGACAGCACTATCGAAGTGTACCGCGCCTACGACACAGCATCACGTCACTCCAAGTTTGGACGGTGGTGGAGCTTTGAGAAGCCGGCAGGCGAAAAAGCCAGCTACCGTGAAGCAAATGCGATCTGTCCCGAGTGGAGTAAGCTTGACGCGGTGGTTATGTGTCGGATCAAGCCGGGCACTTACTTTGCCGTAGGAACAACTCAAAGCGCCCAATGTGAGACCCAGCAATACGGCACCAATGCAGCTGTTCAGGTTTATATCCCCAATAGCGAAGATGCCTTGCTGGTGGAAGACTGCCAGCCATTGGGGGCGTGGTAGTGGTGTTGTACTACCCACGCGCCCATGGGCTGTGCGATAAAGCAAGTTGGGTTGGCCTTGTGAGGCCACGAAGGATCAGGAAGTAAATCAGTGCGTATCAAAACCCTGAAGACGCTCATCACGGGCATTTTAGCTTTAGCGATGACCTTTACCGCTTCTGCAGTCTTGGCTCAGACAGCATCTCCCGCGGTGGAGGTTTTGAGCCAGGAAGACGTTGAGATGACACCGCCGCCGCTTGACGTGGCGGAAGAGGGAACAGCGGTTGAGGCAACTACAACGCAGGCCGCCCCAGTAGAAGAGACTGCGGTCGGTGATGACATTGATGCGATCGTTGAAAATGAACTGTGCCACGCGCAGTTCTTTGGCGATGGCACCCCTGAACAGGCCATCATCCACTGCACCCGCGCTCTTGAAGCGGGCGACCTGCCCGAAGCCGACATGGTGACAGCCCACGTCAATCGCGGCGTGGCGTACAAGCTTACGGGCCAGTTGGACGAAGCCATTGAAGACTACACCAAGGCGCTGGAGCTGTCTCCTGAGAGCGGTGACATCTACACCACCCGCGCCAATGCCTTCCTTGAGATGGCACAGTTGGATGCTGCCATAAACGACGCCAACAAGGCTTTGGCTTTCAACCCTGACTATGCCGCCGCCTATTACGTCCGTGGACGGATTTTTGAGGCGCTCGGCCAAAAGAGTTTCGCAAGAGACGATTTCGTCCGTGCCTATGAACTTGCACCCGACAACAAGGACATCGAAGAAAAAGCCTGGGCCTACGGCAGCAACCAGAACTGACGCCAGCACCATTATCCCTTGAACCTCTCCCCCGGGTCAGCCAAGCTGACTAAACCAACCTCAATCTAGGGTTGGGCGGCCAATGGGGGGAATTATGGTCAAGCTTCCGGTTTTTGATGTGCTGGGACAGGCGTTCGCTGCGCCGTTCAAATTCGCGTGGCCTTTGCTGCCTTTCTACATCGTATCGGCAGCCATAGGCCTCAGCCTCTTTTCACTGGTTGCACCGCCGGGCGCATTTTTGGGCACCGAAGAGATGGTGCCAGTCGAAGGAACCAGCGGGTATACCCTGTTTGGCGTGCTGGTCCTTGTCTATCTCATCTTCACATCGACAGCCGTGCTCACACACCGCGTCGTGGCCGACGTCGATCACAAATGGCGGTTGGCGTGGCCGGTTGTCAGATATTTCCTGATTGTGATCGGGCTTCTCCTGATCGGTCTCGCCTATATGCTGCTTTGCTACTTTTTTGTCTGGGCCTTTGTCGGGTTTGATAAAGGCTTCGAGATGGACGCGACCAGCCTGGACCTTGGAACGGGCGTCGCAGTTGCTGTCTTCGCCTTGGTGGGCATCGTGATTGGTTCGCGGTTGTTCCTGGCCCTGCCTGCAGCAGCGCTCCAACGACCGGATTCGATTTTCCTGGCGTGGGAGGTCTCCAAGGGCAGCACCCTGCGGTTGCTGTTTGCCTGGCTCCTGTACTTTTTTCTGGTGATCGTCATCAGTCTGGTCATTGGGTTTGTTGTAGGCGGCTCTGAGGCCCTGATGCAGAACCCGGAGCAGGCCGGTGGGGCAGGTGACGGCGCCGGTGGTGGATTTGTAGGGGCAATGAGTGCGGGTTGGCTCATCGCAAATGTTCTTTCGAACTACTTCCTCACAGTGGTTGGCGCCGCATTCTTGACCTACTCGCTGATCGCCCTCCTGCCGAACGGAAAATCATCGCCACAAATCAAAGCCGACGCTGCCGATTAACCTGACCTCTCAGCCGTAAGGACCAGAACCATGCAAAAACTTCCACTGCGCGCTACCTGGCTGGCTGCCCTCAAGATGCCCTGGCAACACCGAGGCACGTTTTTCAAGATCATGTGGCCGTGGATGCTCGCCGCCGGTGTGGTGTATCTCGCGGCGATCGCGATAAGCTTCGCTGCTATGGCCGGCGCAACGCAGCCGACATGGGCGTTTGTGATCTCGATGATTGCCGGGGTGGCCGCGATGGTGCTCGCAAGTCCGGCTATCGTTGGCGCGCTGAGATACGTCATTACCAATGAAGCGCAACGGCACGGGTTCGGCGATCGGACCAAGAAGTTCTTGCTGGCCTATCTGATTATGCTGGCTGTCTATCTGCCGGTGATGGGCCTTTACATGTTTTCAGGCCCGCAAGTCGCGCCCGACGGCACGTTTGGTTTTGCACGGCCAAACCTGGCGGTGACGGTCATTGTCATCACACTGATCATTTTGCCGATTGTGATGCGGCTAGGATTTGTGTTCCCGGCAATCGTGGACGACGAGCCAATCGACTTCGCACGAGCCTGGGGACGAACCGAGGGAAACACATGGCGGGTTCTCTTCGGCTACCTGATCCTGAGCATGGGAGTCACTTTTGTCGGCTCTTTTGTTATCGGGTTTCTAGGTGCATTCCTGACCGTCTTCTCCGGGCCATTGGCACCGGCAGTTGCGATTTTTTCAATGCTGCTAAATATCCTGCTGATGATTTACCTGCTGGTATGCATCCTGTCCTGGTTCGGCCTTTCCTATCTGGCCCTGGCGTCCAACCGCCCCGAGCCTCAAACCCCGGCTTCCAGCGTTGATAGCGGTTGGACAGGCAATGGCGGGTGATTTGCCATTCAGGCCTCTGACAACTAGTGTGCTGCACCGCACAAAAGCAGGCTTGAGGCCTGAGTGTCAGGAGGTGCATCCCCATGTCCGTTCAAAACACAGTTCGCCGTAAGACCGTTCCGCAGATACGGAACTCAAAGAACAACACCCCGGTGGTGTGCCTGACGGCGTATCACGCCCATACGGCACGCCTGGTGGACCCGTATGTGGATCTGCTGCTGGTGGGCGATAGCCTTGGCATGGTCATGCACGGGATGGAAAACACGCTCGGCGTGTCGCTCGAGCTTATGATCCTGCACGGCAAGGCTGTGATGCGCGGTGCTGATCAGGCGGTGGTCGTCGTGGACATGCCCTTTGGCACCTATGAGGAGAGCCCTCAGATCGCATTCCGCAACGCGTCGCGGGTTATCCATGAAACGGGTTGCACGGCCATCAAGCTCGAAGGTGGGGCCCGCATGGCGGAAACCATCCATTTCCTGTCTGAGCGCGGAATTCCGGTCATGGCCCATATTGGCCTGACACCCCAAAGCGTCCAGACCATGGGTGGGTACAAGACCCAGGGCCGCACCACTGATGAGTGGGCCGCTTTGGAAGAAGACGCCCGTGCAGTGGCAGAAGCTGGCGCATTCTCAGTCGTTCTTGAGGGCATAGCAGAGCCCCTGGCTGCGCGCATTACGGGCCAGATTGACGTACCGACAATCGGCATCGGTGCGTCCCCGGCCTGTGACGGCCAGATTCTGGTGCTGGAAGACATGCTGGGCCTCAACCCCAGCCCGCCCAAATTCGTGAAGGAATTTGCCACTCTGGGGGCTGCCATCGAGGGCGCAGCAGAGGCATACGCAAAAGAAGTCCGCTCGCGCCATTTTCCTGCCAAGGAACACACCTACTCCATGAAGAAGTAGCTGCGTTGAGGCCTTGGCGCCGGGCGATGACAAAGGCGTTAATTGCCTTTGCTTTCAACTACTTTATGGGTGGTATCACTGCGCAAGCCCGGCTAGTTTCCGGTACATGTGTGTCTGTGCTGTCACAGGCAGGGCTTTGCCGCCCGATCCATCCAATTGTTTCGATATCTAGCCAGAGAGCCGTCTTCCTTGTCAGACATTTTCCGTGAAGTTGAAGAGGACCTGCGCCGCGACCGTGCCGAGGACCTTTGGAAGTCCTATGGCGTTTACATGATCGCTGCCGCCGTGGGTGTCGTTGCCATTGTTGCCGGTATCAGCTGGTGGAATGCATCCCAGCAATCTGCCGCTGAGGACGCGGCCAGCAAGTTCGTGGCCGCCAGCCAACTGGTGGAAGACGGCGAAACAGCCGCGGCCGCTGACGCTTTCGCCGCCATCGCACAATCTGCCAGCGGCGGATACGAAGCTGTTGCCAGCATGCGTGCAGCAGGTCTCCAGGCAGAATCCGGAGACACCGAAGGTGCAATCGCCACCTACGATGCCATTTCGGCTGGCGGCGCTGACGATATTCTCAAAGGTCTGGCGTCTTTGAAGGCAGCCTTGTTGATGGCGGATACCGCAAGCCCCGATGAGTTGAAGATCCGGCTCACGCCACTTGCAGGTGACGGCAGCCCTTGGCGCTTCTCTGCGCTTGAGCTGCTTGGCTATGTGTCACTTCGCGAGAACGACACGACAGCAGCCGGTGAGTATTACCAGCAACTTGCAGATGCCGCCGGTGCGCCTCCATTGGCACGCGAACGCGCGCGAGACATGCTGCGCGGTCTTCAACTGGAAGCACCCATTGCACGGCAACTGCCTGCTGCAGAAGCACCATCGCAAGAACAAACTGCCGACGACGTTGCAGAAGAGAGCGAAGCCGCACAATGACATCTCAGTTTCATATTTTTTCACGCACCACATCGCGTGTTGCAGCCCTGAGTGCGCTGGCTTTCACACTGGTTGCCTGCGACACGGTCAACGATCTGATCAGCCCGTCTGATGATCCACCCCTTCCCGGTGAGCGCATCTCCGTCATGTCCTTGGAGCAGCAGCTCGAAGCTGATCCGCGTATCGCCGGTCTGCAGGTTGTGCTGCCCGCCCCCTATGTAAATACGGATTGGGCGCAGCCGGGTGGATTTCCCGACAACGTGCTGCACCACCTCGATGCGCCGGAAGCAATATCAGAAGTCTGGGACGCAGATGCCGGACAGGGGTCAAGCAGTAATGGTCGTCTCACAGCTCCCCCCATCATTGCGGACGGGCGCGCCTTTGTGCTGGACGCCGAAGGTGGTGTGCGTGCATTTGAGGCTGATACTGGAACACGTATCTGGGCTGTCGATCTGACGCCAGAAGACGCGGACTCAGAAGAAGGCTTTGGCGGCGGTATCGCATATGACGATGGCGCGATCTATGTCGCCACCGGGTTCGGCACCGTGGTTGCGATGGATGCTGCGACCGGTGAAGAATTTTGGACCTATGAAGGCCGCACGCCGTTTCGTGCAGCGCCCTCAGCGGTCGGTGGGCGTATCTTCGTCATCTCGTTTGACAATCAGACATCCGCATTGGCTCAGGCTACAGGTGAAGTGCTGTGGACCCATCAGGGCATTCAGGAAACAGCAGGCATTCTCGGGTCACCGAGCCCTGCCGTGTCCGGCGACACGCTCGTGGTCCCATACTCATCTGGCGAGGTTTTCGCGCTGCGCGTTGAAAACGGTCAGGAGGTCTGGAACGACACTCTGACACGCACACTGTCAAACACCGCATTGGCAAACATCAGCGACATTGCCGGTCGTCCAGTGATCGATCGGGACCGTGTGTTTGCTGTCAGCCACGCGGGCCGCATGGTGGCGATTGATATCCGTACCGGTGAGCGCGTGTGGACGCGTTCCCTGTCCGGCGTTCAAACGCCATGGGTAGCCGGTGATTTCATTTTCCTCGTGACGACCAGCGCGGAAGTGATCGCGCTTTCACGGCGTGATGGTCGTATCCGGTGGGTAACCCAGCTGCCGCGCTTCACGGATCCAGAAGATCGCGATGGCCCAATCACCTGGGCAGGACCTGTTCTGGCAGGCGACCGACTGCTGCTGGCCTCCTCAACCGGCGAGGCATTTGCTGTCTCGCCTTACAATGGCGATGTGCTGGGTGAGGTTGAAATTCCCCGTGGCACATTCATTTCCCCAATCGTGGCGAACAAGACGGTCTACATACTGACCGATGCCGCCGAGCTTCTGGCGTTCCGCTAGACGGCAAGAAAGCGCCCCTGAGGGCAATCGCGGCAGGAGCCGCAACTGATGAGTTTTACACTGGCCATTGTTGGCCGACCCAATGTCGGCAAATCGACCCTGTTCAACCGCCTGGTTGGCAAACGCCTGGCCTTGGTCGATGACACGCCCGGCGTCACGCGTGACCGCCGCGAAGGGACCGCAGAACTTGGCGATATGACGTTTACCGTCATCGATACCGCTGGTTTCGAGGACGCGGGTGGCGATGTGTTGCCAGCACGCATGCGGCGACAGACCGAGGCTGCCATTGAAGGAGCGGATGTCTGCCTTTTCCTTGTTGATGCGCGCGCCGGATTGACCCCCCTGGACGAGGAAATCGGCCGCATTCTGCGCAAGGGTGAAACGCCGGTCATTCTGGCTGCCAACAAATGCGAAGGCAAAGCCGCTGAGGCGGGACGCATGGAAGCCTTCCGCCTTGGCATGGGCGAACCAATGGGCATTTCAGCTGAGCACGGGGAGGGCACATCTGATCTGTATCAGGCACTCCTTCCCTTCGATGCCGCATCCCAGGACGTGCCCGAAGACGAGTTTGATGCCGAAGAGGACGACATAGACGATGCTAACCCTGTAGAGGACGATCCAACCAAGCCGTTGCGTCTCGCCGTTGTTGGACGCCCCAATGCGGGCAAGTCCACGCTCATCAATGAGCTGATCGGCGAAGATCGCATGCTGACGGGACCTGAGGCGGGCATTACACGTGATGCCATCTCGGTTGACTGGACGGCAGAAGGCAGGGCCATCAAGTTGTGGGATACCGCCGGCCTTCGCCGCCGGTCCCGCGTCACTGAAAAACTCGAAAAGCTCTCAGTTGCTGACACCCTTCGTGCGGTTGATTTTGCTGAGGTCGTCGTACTTCTGATCGACGCCACGCAGCCATTCGAGAAGCAGGATCTCCACATCGCCGATACTGTGGTTGAAGAAGGTCGCGCGTTGGTATTGGCGGTAAGCAAATGGGACCTGGTTGAGGACCGCGGCGCAGCGCTGCGTGAGATCGATCAGCGCATTGATGAACTATTGCCGCAGATCAAAGGTGTAGAGGTCGTTCCCATTTCGTCACTGACGGGGCAGGGGCTTGATAAATTGGTGCCTGCCGCTCTGCGGGCCTACAAGCGCTGGACCACGCGCATTCCGACCTCTGCAATGAACCGCTGGCTTGAAATGGCTGTGGGGCGGCATCCGCCACCCGCCGTCCAGGGACGCCGCATCCGCCTTCGTTACATGACGCAGGCCAAGGCCCGTCCGCCGACCTTTGTGGTGTTTTCACAGCGAGCAGAAAAGCTGCCTGACAGCTATACGCGGTATCTGGTCAACAGCCTGCGCGAGCGGTTCAAGCTGGATGGCGCCCCCATTCGGCTGCTCATGCGCAAGGGGGATAATCCCTATGCGGAACAGCGCAAGCGGCGTGGTACGTCGCAAAAGGCCAAGATGAAAAAGCGCTCGTCCAACAAGCCGGTCAAAAAACCCAAAGCCGACTAGGGTGTGAAGCGGCGCGTGACACCATTTTCGGTGAAGTCAGGCCGTGACATTTCCACAAACAGACCTGCAACGTCGTTGGGATGCGGAAGTGTGTCCGGGTCTTCGCCAGGCATGGCCTTGGCGCGCATGGCGGTTCGCACCGGCCCCGGGCTCAAAAGGTTTGCGCGCACATTGGTGTTTGCAGATTCTGCTGCGTAGGTTTTGACCAGTGCCTCCAGCGCTGCCTTAGACACCGCATAGGGACCCCAGAACGGATTGCACTTTTGTGCGGCACCGGACGTCACAAATACTGCCCGCCCGGCATCAGCTGCCTGCAGCAGCGGGTCCATGGACCGGAGCAACCGCCAGTTGGCATTCACATTGATGTCGATGGCCTTGTGCCAGTCCTTCGGTTGCACATGACCAATCGGTGAAATCACACCCAGGTCACCGGCATTGCCAATCAGAACATCCAGCTTGCCCCAGCGCTCAAAGATTGCCGCGCCCAGGCGGTCAACGCCCTCGTAATCCGTCAGGTCCAGCGGCACAAGCGTGGCTGATCCGCCTTCGGATTTGATGGCATCATCAAGTTCCTCAAGCGCACCTTCGGTCCGGGCAACCGCAATCACATGCGCGCCTTCGCGGGCAAAGGCGAGGGCGACTGAATAGCCAATACCCCGTGATGCCCCGGTGATGAGGACTGTCTTGTTTTCAAATTGTCCGGTCATTGTCAGGCGATCTCAGCCAGAAGTGACAACTGGCCACCGGATCTGTCGCCATCGCGATCCGTCAGCTTCGTGGGGTAGTCCCCGGTAAAGCAATGGTCCGTCAGCTGCGGCTCTTCATCATTGCGGGCGTCATACCCAAGTGCCTTGTAGAGCCCGTCCACCGTTAGGAAGGCAAGGCTGTCGACGCCGATGTAAGACCGCATCCCTTCCAGATCAAACCGATGAGCCAGAAGCTTCGATTGATCGGGAGTATCAATGCCGTAAAAGTCGGAATGCGTGATGGGCGGACTTGCGATCCGCAGGTGCACTTCCCGGGCACCCGCATCCCGCATCATCTGAACAATCTTGATGGATGTTGTCCCACGCACGACGCTGTCATCCACAAGGACAATCCGCTTGCCTTCGACGATAGAGCGATTGGGGTTGTGCTTGAGCTTCACGCCCAGCTGGCGAATTTGCTGGGTAGGCTCAATGAATGTCCGGCCCACATAGTGGTTACGGATCAGGCCGAGCTCAAAAGGCAGGCCGCATTCATTAGCGTAACCGATGGCAGACGGAACGCCGGAATCTGGCACCGGAATAACCACATCAGCTTCTTCATGAGATTCAGCGGCCAACTGCGCGCCGAATTTCTTGCGCACCTCATAAACGCTCTTGCCGTCAACAATTGAATCCGGACGCGCAAAATAGATGTGCTCGAAGACGCAAGGCCGGGCAGGTTCTGGCGGAAATGGCTTGTGGCTCTCAATGCCATCTTCCGTGCACACCACAATTTCACCCGGCTCGATCTCGCGCACGAAGTGGGCGCCGATGATGTCCAGCGCGCATGTTTCGGACGCCAGAACAGGCGAGCCGTTCAGATCACCCATCACGAGCGGCCGGATGCCGCGTGGATCGCGTGCGCCAATCATTTTCTTGGGCGTCAGGCACACAAGGCCATAAGCCCCTTCAACCTGCGAGAGGGCATCAACCAGCCGTTCAATGATGCGCGGCTTTGTAGAGCGGGCCACCAGCTGAAGAATTGTTTCTGTGTCTGACGTGGACTGAAAAATAGCGCCTTCGCGCACCAGCCGGTCCCGGAGGGTCAGGGCATTCGTCAGATTGCCATTGTGCCCAATGGCAAACCCGCCACCCCATAGATCAGCAAACAGCGGTTGCACATTCCGCAGAACCGTCTCGCCGGTGGTGGAATATCTGTTATGGCCAATGGCCGCCGAGCCAACCAGACGGTTGATCATCTTTTCTGATGAAAAATGGTCGCCGACCAGGCCCATGCGGCGTTCCGCGTTAAACCGCTGACCGTCATAAGAAACGATGCCCGCAGCTTCCTGCCCACGGTGCTGAAGGGCGTGGAGCCCCAGCGCTGTGAGCGCGGCTGCATCAGGATTACCGAATACGCCGAATACGCCGCATTCCTCTCGCAGCGTGTCGCCTTCCAGCTCCTCGCGCCACGTTTGGTAGTCAACAGGCGCTTCTTTGTCAGAAGAAGCAGGGGGGGTGGCCTCGTTGGGGGTGTGCGAGTTCAAGGTGACCTCTTGCGCATTGGCCAGCGCTTACTGAAAAGCGATCAGGCGGACGGTTATTCCTGTCCGTTCCCGTCAACCGACTCGAACAATTGATCAAGCCGACGGCGTTCCTCAGCGTTATACCCGTCGTCGGGCTCGCTGTCAGCGTCGCCTTTTTGCGGGTCAGGTTTGCTCCCCCATGTGGTCCCGGGTTTATCAGCAGCACGTGGTTTGGCACTTTGAGAGCCAGCGGTCACATCAGCATTGGGTGCGACCAGATTCGTCAAGGTTTCAGCCGTTGCTGAGACCATGGGCAGCAGTCGGGCGTCGTCCAGCCAGGGTGGAAAGTCCTCCCGCGCCACGAGCCAGGCGATGAACATATAGGCGATGGTGGCGAGCAAAAAACCCCTCGCCAGTCCAAACAGGAACCCACCGGTGCGGTCCAGTGCCCCCACCTGACCGTCCGGCACCCGTTCGCCCAGATGGAAGCTGATGTAGGACACAACGACCAACACAATCGCGAAGACGAGAAATGCGGCGATTCCGTCCGCCAGCCATGTTGGATCGATGTATTCGCGGACTCTGGGGGCAAGGTAAGGGAGTGTCAGAATGGCCGCCGCAGCGGCAGTAACCCAGGCTAGAATGGACAGCATTTCGCGCACAAAGCCGCGGATCATGGCCAGAAGGCCAGATATCAGCGTGATCGCAATGACAATGGCGTCAAACCCTGTCACATCATTCCCCCGTCAGATGTCCCGTCTCAGGCGATTATCTAGCATCAAGCATCACCACCGGGCACATCTGAATGACAAACGGCGTTAACAAGGCCACCGATTGTCCCGATTTCCTGCACCTTTAGTCCACCGGACAGGGCTTTGAGCCCGGCAGGTCCGATTGCCGACTTGAAGCCGAGTTTGGCGGCCTCCTTGGCGCGGTTTTCAGCCTGCGCCACGGAGCGAATGTCGCCAGACAGGCTGATCTCGCCAAAAACCACCGTCTGCGGATCAATCGCACTGTCGTCCAGTGAGGAGAGCAGGGCCGCAGCCACCGCCAGATCAGCGGCGGGCTCATTGACCCGAAGGCCACCGGCGACATTGAGATAGACGTCAAAGCCGCCAAAACTGGTCCCACATCGTGCTTCAAGCACGGCGAGCACCATGGACAGGCGACCGCCGTCCCAGCCCACCACAGCGCGCCTGGGCGTGCCCAGAGTAGACCTGACAACCAGTGCCTGAATTTCGACAAGGACCGGACGCGTACCTTCAATGCCGGCAAAGACAACCGAACCCGACGCACTTTCAGACCGATCATTGAGGAACAGCGCTGACGGGTTCGCCACTTCGGAGAGCCCGGTATCGCGCATTTCAAACACGCCTATTTCGTCGGTTGGGCCAAACCGGTTCTTGACCGCGCGGAGGATCCGAAACTGATGCCCGCGCTCGCCTTCAAAATAGAGCACCGTGTCCACCATGTGCTCCACCACGCGCGGTCCGGCAATCTGTCCTTCCTTGGTGACGTGACCCACAAGAATGATCGCCATGCCTTTGGCCTTTGCCACCTGCACCAGTGCCTGCGCACACGCGCGCACCTGAGACACAGTTCCCGGCGCAGAATCCAGCGCGTCAGACCACATGGTCTGGATCGAGTCGATCACAACCGCATCCGCGGCCGGTGCTTGCTCAAGAGTCGCAACGATGTCAGCAAGGCTTGTGGCTGCCGCCAGTTCAACCGGTGCCTTTTCAAGCCCCAGCCGCTTTGCCCGCATGCGCACCTGCGCGATGGCTTCCTCGCCTGAAATGTACAGCGCGCGCTTGCCTGCCCGCGCAACGGCAGCCATGGCTTGCAGGAGAATGGTTGACTTGCCGATGCCTGGGTCGCCGCCCACGAGCAACGCAGACCCGGGAACCAGCCCGCCGCCACACACACGGTCAAACTCAGCAATGCCTGTGATATGCCGCGGTGCTTCAGCCGTTTCGCCTTCCAGCGGAACAAGGTCAATGAGCTTGCGCGAACCGCGCGTCAGCTTGGCCGTTGCGGGTGATGATGCGGGGCCTGTGCCTGCGGTCTCTTCAACAAGTGTGTTCCACTCGTTGCAGCTATCGCATTTGCCAGCCCATTTCGAGGTGACAGCGCCACAGTTCTGACAGACAAATCGAGTGGCAATCTTGGCCATCTTTGCGCTTCGGGCTTAAGCCTTCAGCACCTCCATCTGGATCGGCCCGTCGGCACGGCCGTTGATGAACTGATCCACATAAGGATTGCCACAGGTGTCGACTTCGGCGGCAGTGCCCGTCCAGATAATCTTGCCCTTGTAGATCATCGACATGTGGTCAGCGATTTTGCGGGCGGAGGCCATGTCATGGGTGATTGAAAGCGCAGTCGCGCCCATGTCCTGCACGGTGTCCACGATCAACTGATTGATCACGTCCGCCATGATCGGATCCAGCCCGGTTGTGGGCTCGTCGAAGAACACGATCTCAGGATCGTGGGCAATCGCACGGGCAAGACCCACGCGCTTTTGCATGCCGCCTGACAGTTCAGACGGGTTCAAGTCGCCAACCGCTTCGGCAAGACCGACTTTGGCAAGCTTCTCCATTGCGATGTCACGGGCTTTGTTTCGCGGCACACCCTCGCCCTGGATCAATGCAAAGGCGACATTCTCCCAGACCTTCAGGCTGTCAAAGAGGGCCGCGCTTTGAAACAGCATCCCGAATTTTTTCAGCACCTCTTCGCGGTCACGCTCTGAAATCTTGGTGACTTCTTCCCCATCAATCTTGATCGACCCTCTCGTAGGGTGGAGCAGGCCAAGGATGCACTTGAGCATCACCGACTTGCCGGTACCCGATCCCCCAATGACAACCATTGAGTGGCCCTTTTCGACCGTCAGGTCGATGTCATCCAGCACAACTTTGGGGCCAAATTTCTTTTGGACGTTTCGAAGCTGGATTTTTGGCGTGTCGGCCATTGAAGAGATGCCTCTAAGCGGTCAGAAAATCACGACGTGAAGAAGATCGACGTCATCAGGTAGTTGGCTGCCAGGATGAGAATGGACGATGTCACCACAGCATTGGTGGTAGCGCTGCCCACGCCCTGTGCGCCGCCCATGCTGCGATAGCCGGAGTAGCAACCCATCAGGGCAATGATAAATCCGAACACCGCAGACTTGATGAGGCCCGACGTCACATCGCTGACTTCGATGAAATCAACCGTATTTCCAATGTAGACCAGCGGATTGAAACCGAGGCTTTGGGTGCCCACAACGAAGCCGCCAAAAATGCCAATGATGTCTGCAATCAGCACCAGGATCGGCATGGAGATCACTGCCGCGATGATGCGGGGGGCCATCAGATATTTGAAGGGATTGGTTGAAAGCGTCACTAGGGCATCAATCTGCTCGGTCACGCGCATGGTGCCAATCTCAGCGGCGATGGCCGCGGATACGCGCCCGGCGACCATAAGGCCGGCGATCACAGGCCCTAGTTCACGGGTAATGCCGATGGCCACAATATTGGCCACAAAGCCTTCCGCGTTGAAGCGCGAGCCGCCGATGAAAATCTGAAGCGCCAGCACGCCACCT
This sequence comes from Pyruvatibacter sp. HU-CL02332, assembly GCF_040362765.1. Taxonomy (NCBI): domain Bacteria; kingdom Pseudomonadati; phylum Pseudomonadota; class Alphaproteobacteria; order Hyphomicrobiales; family Parvibaculaceae; genus Pyruvatibacter; species Pyruvatibacter sp. HU-CL02332. Next base: position 649,995 of record NZ_BAABWK010000002.1, on the reverse strand, counting down.
GTGAAGAAAGCGGTCAGGCCGACAACCGGCAGCGAAAAATAGCCGATGCGCAGCATCTGCTGGCCGATAAGGCGCAGATAGAATGGGGGTGTAAAGCACGCCCGCACCGCCTGAAGCGTAAAACGGGAGAGGGCACCTACCTCAGCGAGGAAAGTAAGGACTGCGCGTCCGACCAGGGCAAATACGTTCACCGGTTCCAAGTGCTCCAAAGGAAGTGAATCGGGAGACAAATCACCCGGTAATATAGCGCCGCTCGTAGCGCGATCCCAAGCTGGTTAGCACCTCATATCCAATGGTGCCAGTTGCGTGTGCCAGATCGTCCACACTTACCGTGGACCCAAGCAATTCGACAACGTCTCCGGCCTTCACAGATGCGCTATCCAGGGCTGAAACATCAAGCGCGATCAGGTCCATCGATACCCGGCCCACATAGGGCACCAATGTGCCGTTGATGGCCGCCATGGCTGAGTTTCCCGCCGTCCGGAAAATGCCGTCCGCGTAGCCGGCGGCAATGGTCGCAGTCCGCATCGCCGCCGAGGCCGTGTAAGTGGCACCGTAACCAATTGTATCCCCGGCCTTAACATCCCGAACCTGAATGATTTCCGCCATCGCACGGACCACCGGGTCAAATGGGGCTGACCCAGCCGCAAACGGAGATGCGCCATACAGGCAAATGCCCGGCCGGGTCAGGTCGTAATGGTAGTCCTCGCCCAGAAAAATGCCCGCCGAATTGGCAAGGCTTGCCGGTGCGTCAGGCAGCTTGGCTCTCAGTGCGTCAAAGGATGTCCTTTGTCTGGCATTCATGTTTGACGATGCATCGTCCGCACATGCCAGATGACTCATGACCAGCTTCAGGTCCAAATTGCCCAACACCTCGGGGCTGCTGCCTAAAGTGCTCACCTGATCGGCGTCCAATCCAAGTCGTGACATGCCGGTGTCCAGCATCAGTGCGGCGGGCAGAGGGCGATCCGCAGCATCACAACATCCCTTCCACAGTGAAATCTGCGTCAGGTCATTGAGGACCGGAACAAGATCAGCTTCCACCATCGCTGAGGCAGTGCCGTTCATGATCCCGTTCAGAATGTAGATGTCAGCGTCAGGCAGTGCTTTGCGAACGGCCAGTCCTTCGCTTGCCAGAGCGACAAAGAACGTCCTGCAGCCTGCCCGGTAGAGGGCTTCCACAACCCGAACCACACCAAGACCATATCCGTCCGCCTTTACAACCGCAGACGTGGTCGCGGTGCCACTGGCATCGTTCGTAGCCTGCCAGTTGCGGGCAAGAGCGCCGAGGTCAATCGTCAGGTGACCGGGGATGGGAGGGGTATCAGTCAAGCGAGCGGGCCGTATCCAAAAGGGGAGAGATTACGGACCTTCATAGGACTGGTGGAAATGGTCAAGGTCGCCAAAGCGGGTCAGTTCCGCCTGGAACTGCAGCTCAACCCGGCCTGTGGGACCGTGGCGCTGTTTGCCGACGATGACTTCAGCCTTGCCAAAGACCTGATTGCACTTGTCCTGCCAGGCCAGATGTTCCGGCGAGTCCGCGCTTGGCTCCGCACGAAGCAGATAATACTCCTCGCGATACACAAACATCACCACGTCAGCATCCTGCTCAATCGAGCCTGATTCACGCAGGTCAGAGAGCTGCGGGCGCTTGTCCTCACGCTGCTCAACCTGTCGAGAGAGCTGGGACAGGGCGAGAATGGGAACATTCAGCTCCTTGGCCAGGGCCTTGAGGCCGGTGGTAATGGCCGTCACTTCCTGTACTCGGTTGTCCTGGTTCTTGCCCGACGACGTCACCAGCTGCAGATAATCCACCACAATCAGCTGTAGGCCCTGCTGGCGCTTGAGCCGTCGTGCCCGGGCCGCAAGGGTGGCGATGCCGATGCCGCCGGTATGATCAATAAACAGCGGGATAGACTGAAGCATCTCGGTCGCTTCGCGCAGCTGACCAAACTCATCCGCCGTAATCTCACCACGGCGAATCTTTTCAGAAGAAATGCCCGAATGTTCCGCCAGAAGACGGGTCGCCAGCTGCTCAGCGGACATTTCAAGTGAGAAGAAGGCCACGACGCCGCCGTCACTGACAACTTCCCGCCCATTATCGTCGATCTGCTTCTGATAGGCCTTGGCCGCATTGAAGGCGATATTGGTTGCCAGCGCGGTTTTGCCCATGGAGGGACGTCCGGCGAGGATGATCAGGTCAGAATTCTGCAATCCGCCCAGCTTACCGTCCAGATCGCGCAGGCCTGTGGAAAGCCCAGAAAGCTTGCCTTCTCTCTGGTAAGCCGCTGCCGCCATGTCCAATGCCGTCGTGAGCGACGATTTGAAGGGCATGAAGCCACCTTCATAGCGGCCCTTTTCGGCAAGGTTATAGAGCGAGGACTCGGCATTCTCGATCTGCTGCGATGGCGGCAGGTCAATCGGGCTGTCCTCCGCAGTTACCTGAATATCTTCGCCAAGGCGGATCAACTCGCGCCGAACCGCCAGATCATAGATGGCGCGGCCGTAGTCTTTGGCATGGGGCGTCGCAACCGCGGCAGCAGCCAGCCGGGCGAGGTAGGCAGGGCCGCCCACATCTGCAAGCGCGCTGTCATGGTCGAAATAGGCTTTGAGAGTCACCGGGGTTGCAAGATGACCACCAACAACAAGTTGCGCCACAGCTTCAAAAATGCGGGCGTGCAACGGCTCATAGAAATGGTCCGGCGAAAGGAACTCGGAGACCTTGTCATAGGCTTCGTTGTTAACGAGGACCGCACCCAGGAGCGCCTGCTCGGCCTCAATAGAGTGCGGCATCTCGCGGTACTTGATGCCGTCGAAATCCGGATCGGGTGCATCATCCGGCATTGGGCCGGACGGGGGGAAGGCGGTCGCTGCAGGTTCCATCGGCTAACTTGTAAACCATCGCCAATCGACTTTCAGCCATCTCCCGACAATCCAATGCTTTTTGCACTGAAATGATATCCACAGCCTGTGGATGATGTGCACGACTCACTCCAAGTGATTCTTTTGACTCATGAATCCAGATGCTGCCGATACCTGGCAGTATGCCTCAGGTGACCGGGTGAGGAGCCTGGTCCGTCATCAGCTATTCAACCATTCAACATCAAAGTGGCCTGTGGATAGTCTCCGCGATTCATCGCAACCGATTCATTTGACTCACAAATCATGCCTTGGACCCTCTGACCTAGGTGACCTTTGCCAGTGGTATCTGACACGCCACGAAAAACGCCGCCGCCTGAAGTCAGGCAGCGGCGTTGTTCTTGTCGTCGATGGTGACGGAACAGCCCTTAGGACTGCGTCTCGTCCTCGTCAGAGGAAGCTTCCTCGCCGTCTGCTTCATCGTCGCCTTCAAGAGCTGCAGCCTGTTCTGCATCTTCAAAGACTTCTTCAGCCAGAAGCGCTGCTTCTTCTTCTTCGTCCGTGCGGTCTACGGTGACGTCTTCACCGCGTGCCTGACGCTCGGCTTCGTCCTGTGTCCGGGCAACATTGACTGTAACAGTCGCCGTTACTTCCGGGTGCAGGCGAACGGTCACGTCATGCAGGCCAAGAACCTTGATCGGGCGCTGCAGGACAACCTGCTGACGCTCGACACTGAATCCACCTTCGGTGAGGCCTTCTGCGATGTCGCGTGTGGCAACGGAGCCATAAAGCTGACCGGATTCAGATGCCTGACGGATCACTGTGACGCTTTCGCCGTCCAGCTTCACCTGAACAGCTTCAGCTTCTGTACGAAGCTCAAGGTTACGGGCTTCCAGCTGTGCGCGTTCATTCTCAAAGCGCTGCCGGTTTGCCTTGTTGGCGCGAAGCGCCTTGCCGCGGGGCAGCAGGAAGTTGCGGGCATAGCCGGGCTTGACGTCTACGACATCACCCATCTGGCCAAGTTTCTCGACCCGCTCAAGCAGAATTACGTCCATTGGTTTTAGTCCTCGTTCCAGCAAGCGCGGCCTGTCTGCCCAGTGCAGAAAGATCAAAAGCGCCTGTCCCGCCCAAATGTGCGGTTAGCGGTCGACTTGGATGCCTCAATCGGCATCCGGGGGTGGGCCCGCATAGCGGTCCCGAAGTCCCATCCATGCTTCAACCAAACCCAGTATTCCGACCAGCATCACAGGGGAGCCAACGACAATAAGGATCAGATAGAAGCCTATGAGAATGGCAGTTCTTGCCTGCCAGCGGCGCGAAATAGCATGGATTGTTGCCAATCCCAACAAAAAATACGGGACAAACAGGAGCGCTGCCAGCGACAGCCCTGCAAACCCCAACTCGCCCGGCAGAAAGCCCAGAATGAGCGATACCGGGAAGGCCATCAAAAAGGCTTGGGGGTAAGTGATCTGCGAGAATACCGGCGTGGGGCGCAGGCTGTTGCCGGAGCGGTCCACAATCAACTGCGCAATTGCCATATTCGCCAACGTCATGAGCAGCCACATGCTGCCGGCCATGGCGGGCAGGAACGTTGCCACCATTTCCAGGAATTCACTCGGCGAAACGGCAAGCCCTTGTCCATCCAGCATGCGGCGGAGCTCACCGGTATCCACAATGCCGGTGTTGAGCATCTGCACGACCGCCCCACGCAAACCGCCATCTGTGGCAGCCATCGACAGGATCGAGACCACAAGGAGTGTCGCTGCAATGGCTGTCGTCCACGCAACAAGCATGCCCGGGGGATACCATTCGACGTCAGGTGGAGGGGCTTCTTCGGGAGGCCCATCCCGCGTGCCATCTGCGACCGCTCGATGATGCGCTTCACGTGCTTTCGCAGCGCGTGCGGCGGCAGAGGCGCCGCGTCCGCCAACGGCGCGCGAGAGCAGCGCCAGCCGTACGAGCCAGACTGGCGCAAGCGCAACCACAGCGAAATAGACGACGCCGCTTGAGAGCCCGGCGATTACAGACATGACGACAAGGCCCGTCGCGCCTGCGATCAGGGCCATCACAGTGCCCCAGCCGAGGCCGGCAATGAAAATGGGAAGCGGAGCGATATAGGCCAGAATGATGGCCGGGGTCGCGCCGCCAGACGCAGCCGCGTACAGGATCGCGCTGGCAAGGCCTGCCAGAACGCCGATCAGCCAAGGGGGAAGATTACCCATTCAAGCGGTCAATCACACAGCGTAGGGGGGTAAAACTTGGAGCAGACGCAAGCGGTGGTTGCAGGCCCCAAATGAAAAAGGCCCGCTGTCCTTGAGACAGCGGGCCATTCTTTGCGTTCTTAGTCTACCACGTAGGGCAGGATCGCCATGAAGCGGGCGCGCTTGATGGCACGGGCCAGTTCACGCTGCTTTTTGGCGGACACAGCCGTAATACGGCTTGGGACGATCTTGCCGCGCTCGGAAACGTAGCGCTGCAGAAGACGTGTGTCCTTGTAGTCGATCTTCGGTGCGTTGGCGCCGGAGAACGGGCAGGTCTTGCGACGGCGGAAGAAAGGCCGACGTGATGCGTCTGTCTGGATAATCTTCATGCGTCTGCTCCTTCACTAGCAGGTGCGTCTGCCGCCGGTGCAGCCACTTCAGCAGCTGGTGCCGGACGACGTTCGCCCCGATCTCCGCCTCTGTCACCACCACGGTCGCCGCCGCGATCGCCACCACGGCCACCACGGTCGCCGCCACGACCGCCACGGCGATCATCGCGTCCGCGTGACTGCATCATGGCCGATGGCCCTTCTTCATGCTCATCCACGCGAAGCGTGATGAAACGCAAAATGTCGTCATGCAGACGCATCTGGCGTTCCATTTCAGCAACCGCTGCATGCGGCGCGTCGATGTTCAGCAGGGTATAGTGACCCTTGCGGTTTTTCCGGATTTTGTAAGCGAGGGTTTTGATGCCCCAGTACTCGTTCTTTGCGACAGAGCCGCCATTGCTTTCCAGCACGGTCTTGAACTCTTCGGTCAGAGTCTCGACCTGCTGCGCCGACACATCCTGTCGGGCAATAAATACGTGTTCGTAAAGCGCCATATCAAATGGGCTCCCTTGACAATCCGCTGGTCCGGGCGCGAAGCCCCATTCTTCGTCTTGGAGAGGGAGATCTCCGTGAGGACGAACCGGGCGGGAACACTGGAAACCGTTGTGCGAAACACGCAAGCGCTAAAGCGCCGTCCCTTCAGCTCCCGGCTCCGGACCTTGAGCGATGCGGGGAGATACGCGAAATACCTCCCCGATGCAAGCCTTTGCGCCCGGATTGGCATCATCGGTTGTCCGGTCGGGCCCTGACGGATGCCAAGCCTTTTCTCGTGATCACATACGGATTGCCGTTTGTTGACGCAATAAGCCGTCTTTTTCGCAGTTTTCCGAAGATTTCCAGGCTGCAGATGGAAAGCAGCCAGCCGTCCCTGGTCACACATTCAACGTGAACCACGCGCTGGCGCCGGCCTGAAGGTGAAATTTTGCGGAAATGGCGGATGAATCCGCCCTGCGCGAGGGCGTGAAGCACCCGCTGTTCGTCTTTGGAGATGTTCATTGTGATGAAGCCGTCAAAAGAAGATACGGCACCGGCGGATTGGCATGCGGACGCAAATCGCCATCAGCACGCAATAGGCGTACCGGTGCGGGTTTCCTTGAACGGGGTCGGCAAGTGCTCAGGCCCCGTTAGGCAGGCACATTCTCACTGAACATAAAATCTCCAAAATCACTGTGCTTTAAGTCGCAATCTGTGGCCTTGAATGCAAGAGGCAATGCCGCTGGATAACTTGACTCAGACCATGTGCCCGGTGTCTCTCCGAGTTAACGCCCGCAAGCGGCGACTCGACAATCGGCAACGCAAAGGAAACCCCGTGAGCGATACTTTGATCCGCGCATTCACATTTCCAGGCCAGGGTGCCCAGACCATAGGGATGGGCAAGGACCTGGCGGACACATTTCCCCAAGCCAAGGCCGTCTTTGATGAGGTCGATGACGCACTCGGCGAAAAGCTGACGTCCATCATGTGGGAAGGGCCTGAGGAAGATCTGACCCTCACCATGAACACTCAGCCGGCTTTGATGGCTGTATCGCTGGCTGTGTTCCGCGTGCTGCAGGCTGAAGCAGGTCTTGACCTGACACAGCATGCAAAATTCGTCGCCGGACACTCCCTTGGTGAATACTCAGCCATGTGTGCAGCAGGTTCGTTAGACATCACGACAACAGCCAAGCTCCTGCGATTGCGTGGCGAGGCCATGCAGCGTGCAGTCCCTGCAGGTAAAGGAGCCATGGCAGCCACGCTTGGGCTTGCGAATGACAAGGTTGCTGAAGCGGCCGAAGCAGCGGCAAAGGAAACCGGCGAGCCGGTCGGCGTGGCAAATGACAACGCCAATGGTCAGGTTGTGATTTCCGGCTCCAAGGCCGGTGTTGACCGTGCCTGTGAGCTTGCAAAAGAAGCCGGTGCCAAACGCGCTATGCCATTGGCAGTGTCAGCTCCGTTCCACTCCGCATTGATGCAGCCTGCAGCTGATGAAATGGCAGAAGCACTCAAAGATGTTGCCATTGCCGCGCCCGCAGTTCCTGTTGTCGCGAACGTCCGCGCAGAAGCAGTAAGCGATCCGGAATTAATCCGTACACTGTTGGTGGAGCAGGTAACGGGCAAAGTGCGGTGGCTCGAGAGCGTCGTTTACATGCGCGATCAGGGCGTCGAAGAGCTTGTTGAATGTGGATCAGGAAAAGTCCTGACCGGCCTCACCAAGTGGATCGACAAGTCGATCAAGGGCCAGACAATCAACTCCGCTGATGCTGTACGTGCTTTGGTTGAAGCCGGGCTTTAGACCCCTCTTAGCGAGTGATGTGCGATGCCGACCTTTTCCGGGTCATGCCACTGCGGTGCCATAACGTTTGCGATTGATACAGATGAGGCGGAGAGTGACCTCTATCGCTGCAATTGTAGTTTGTGCATCAAAAAAGCAATCATCATGAAGCCGGTCCGCCGGGAAGACTTTCAACTTACGGGCGGCGAGGCGGCGCTATCGACCTACAAGTGGAACAAACAGATCGCAGAGCACTTTTTCTGCTCCCTATGCGGCGTCTACACACACCACAAACGGCGATCAGACCCGACCCAGATAAGCGTGAATTTTGGTTGCCTCGACAATGCTATCATTCCACCGGAACACGAGATTGGCCTCGTCGACGGTGCAGAGCTTGAATAGAAACGGAGATGTTGGATGTTTGACCTCACTGGCAAAACGGCCCTGGTAACCGGCGCGACCGGCGGTATCGGCGGCGCAATTGCAAAGTCGCTCCATGCACAAGGGGCAATAGTCGGCATATCCGGTACGCGCGAGAATGTACTCAATGAAGTCGCAGCAGAACTTGGCGACCGTGTCCATGTGCTGCCGTGCAATCTGGGCGATGCGGACGCTGTGGATGCTCTTCCAAAGCAGGCGGAAGGCGCGCTGGGCCAGGTCGATATCCTCGTGAATAATGCTGGCATCACCCGAGACAACATCTTTATGCGGATGAAAGACGAAGAGTGGGATCAGGTCCTGGCCGTGAACCTGACGGCCAGCTTCCGCCTCTCGCGTGGCTTGATGCGCGGAATGATGAAACGCCGGTGGGGCCGTATTGTCGGCATTACGTCTGTGGTGGGCGTCACCGGGAACCCAGGGCAGGCGAACTATGCCGCCGCAAAGGCCGGCATGATCGGAATGACCAAATCTATCGCTCAGGAAGTTGCAAGTCGGGGAATCACCGCCAATTGTGTGGCTCCGGGATTCATCCAGACGGCGATGACCGATGTGCTGGATGATGGCCAGAAAGAAGCCATTTCCACCCGCATTCCCGCCGGTCGCCTTGGTACATCTGACGAAATTGCGGCGGCCACTTTGTATCTGGCCAGTGAAGAAGCAGCCTACGTCACAGGACAGACCATCCATGTGAATGGCGGCATGGCCATGATTTAGCCTAACTGTCAGCTAGGGTGCCCCGGATGAATCCAAGGCTAGAGGCCCGGAATCACTTGGTTTTTAAGGCCTATTGCCCTCACGCTGACAATCTGGTCAAAGGAATATGATTGTGTTACCAAGCGACCGCTTTTCGGGACAGAAGCGGGCGCTGTACAAAGGTAGCGCTGCAGTTTGTCCAATATCGCGTTTGCCGTATGCCTGATTGGAATTGAGACATTTCGACGGGTGTGCGAGCCTAGTTTAAGCCCCAGATCATGCCGGTTTTGCCGCCTGATCGCATACTATGAGCTGAGAGAAGAAACATGAGTGACATCGCAGAGAACGTCAAAAAGATCGTTGTTGAGCACCTTGGCGTTGAAGCCGACAAGGTCACCGAAAATGCCAGCTTCATTGACGATCTGGGCGCAGACAGCCTGGATACCGTCGAGCTGGTTATGGCTTTCGAAGAAGAATTCGAAGTCGAAATCCCTGATGATGCTGCTGAAACCATCCTGACGGTTGGCGATGCAATCAAGTTCATCAAGGAAAACGCCAGCAGCTAAGCTGATGCGGCTTGAGAACTAGACTTTTTGGCGGACGGGTGTGCATCAGCATGCCCGTCCGTATTGCTATCTGACGGGTGATCCTTACATCCGTCCCTCTATACCCATCTAGGAGACATCCATGGTTGAGCTGAGACGCGCAGTGGTTACGGGCATGGGCCTTGTAACGCCCCTTGGGACCGGCGTTGAAACAACATGGTCACGGCTCCTTGATGGCCAGTCCGGTGCCGGACAGATCACCAAGTTTGATGCCTCCGGATATCCCTGCACCATCGCCTGCGAAGTGAAGCGCGGTGATGGCACGGACGGCACGTTCAATCAGGACGAATGGGTTGAGCCTAAGGAAGCCAAACGCATGGATGATTTCATCATCTATTCGCAGGCGGCCGCCAAGCAGGCACTGGATGATGCTGACTGGCATCCAGAAGAGTACGAAGATCAGATCCGGTCCGGCGTGATTATTGGTTCTGGCATCGGTGGGCTTCCCGGTATCGAAGAAGGGGCACTGACCCTTCACAACAAGGGCCTGCGTCGTCTGTCGCCGTTCTTTATTCCCGGCCGCCTAATCAATCTGACATCCGGCTACGCCTCAATTCGCTGGGGCCTCAAAGGCCCGAACCACTCAGTGGTAACGGCCTGTTCCACCGGCGCGCATGCCATTGGTGACGCGGCACGCATGGTCATGTTCGGCGACGCAGATGTCATGGTTGCCGGTGGTGCTGAAGGCGCCATCTCGCCGCTGGGCATCGGCGGCTTCTGCGCATGCCGCGCCCTTTCAACCGGGTTCAATGACACGCCGGAAAAAGGCTCACGTCCCTATGACAAAGACCGCGACGGTTTTGTCATGGGCGAGGGCGCTGGTGTGGTTGTGGTCGAGGAATACGAACACGCCAAAGCACGCGGCGCGAAGATCTACGCCGAGGTTGTTGGCTACGGCATGTCCGGTGACGCCTATCACATTACAGCCCCCGCAGAAGATGGCGACGGCGCTTACCGCTCAATGAAGATGGCTATTGAGCGTGCAGGCATATCGCCTGAAGACATCGACTATGTGAATGCACACGGCACATCCACACCACTGGGTGATGAGATTGAACTGCGGGCAGTAGAGCGCCTGTTTGGTTCTGAGAAGGTGGACGTCTCAATGTCATCCACCAAGTCTGCAGTCGGGCACCTCCTGGGTGCTGCTGGTGCGATTGAGGGCATCTTCTCCATGCTCGCCATTCGCGACAATGTCGTGCCGCCCACCATCAATCTGGACAATCCGTCTGTAGAGACGTCCCTTGATCTTGTGGCTAACACCAAGCGGGAGCGGAATGTGAATATCGCACTGTCCAATTCCTTCGGTTTTGGCGGCACAAATGCTTCACTCGTCTTTAAGGCAGTTGAGGCATAAACAGGGCTGACGCTTCCCACCCGAGCTGGCTCTTGCAGGCCCGATCAAGGTAGAAATCGCCGCCATGACTGAGACGTCTACTCCACCGACCAAACCAGAAAAGCCCAAGCGGCGTTTCCTGCGAGCGATTACTTTCTTCACCATTTCATTTCTGGTGGCGCTCCTCGTCGTGGGCGCACCGATGTGGATCGCGTGGCGCGGCTTCGTCGGCCCAAGTGACATTCCTGCCCGAACTACAGTCCTGATTGAAGAAGGGTCCGGGCTTGCACGCATTGCCAATCAGCTCGAGCGTGAAGGCCTTGTGGCAGATGCGCTGATGTTCCGGGTTGGCGTAGAAGTGCACCGCAAAGCTTCAGCTCTGAAAGCCGGTGAGTACGAAATTCCACGCCACGCCAGCATGCGCGAAATCATGCGCATTCTGGTTGAAGGAAAACCCATCCTTCATTCCATCACTGTCTTCGAGGGCATGACCTCATGGGAAGTCGTAGAGCATCTCAAGCTTCAGCCCGTATTGACCGGGAGCGTTCCCATTGTTCCTGCTGAAGGGTCTCTCCTGCCCGAAACCTATCTGGTAACCCGCGGTACATCGCGTCAGGACGTCGTGGACCGTATGCGTAAGGCCCAGCGAAAGGTCATCAATGACCTGTGGGATGACCGTCAGGAAGATCTGCCGTTCAACACCATTGAAGAAGCCCTGGTGCTCGCCTCGATTGTGGAGAAGGAGACCGGCAAGGGCGATGAGCGTGACAAGGCTGCAAGCGTCTTTATCAATCGCTTGCGAAAGGGCATGCGGCTCCAGTCCGACCCAACCATTATTTATGGAATTACCAACGGCGAGGGGCCTCTTGGCCGCCGCATACGCCGTTCGGAAATAAATGCTGCCACCCCATACAACACCTATCAGATTGATGGACTTCCCCCGACGCCAATTGCTAATCCCGGGGAAGCTGCGATTGCTGCAGTATTGAACCCGGCAGAGACGGATTACCTGTTTTTTGTTGCGGATGGCACAGGCGGCCACGCTTTTGCAAAGACCAATCGCCAGCACGAGCAGAATGTACGTGTGTGGAGACGGATACAGCGTGAGCGCGGACTGCGCTAAGGTGCGTCCATGAAAATACAAAGCATGACGGGATTCGGTCGCGCCGACGGATCTCGCGCTGACTGGCGCTGGCATTGGGAGCTCAAGACCGTCAACGCACGCGGTCTTGATATCCGAATGCGGATGCCCAATGGGCTAGAGGCACTTGAACCAGGTTTAAAAAAAGCGCTTCAGGCCAAGCTCAAGCGCGGCGCAGTTCAGGTCTTCATCAACATTGAACGGGAAAATGCCGGCACCGATGTGCGGGTCAATGCAGCACTCGCCACCAAGCTCATGGCTGATCTCAAAGAATTGGCCACAGGACTGGGGACGGAGCCACCAACACTGGATGCCGTGTTGGGCATTCGTGGTGTCATTGAAGTCGCCGAGCCGGACACAGACGAAGACGAAACAGCTGCCCGGCTTAAGGCCGTGGCCGCGACGTTTGATGATGCGGTGGAGAGCCTCGTATCCGCCAGGACGGATGAAGGCAGCAAACTCCAGACAATCCTTGAGAGCGTGTTAAGTGAAATTGACCAGCTTGTTGCGCAGGCAGATGCACTTGCAGTGACGGCACCTGAGGCCATTCGCAGCAAGCTGGAGGTGCAGGTGGCGGAGCTTCTGGCAGACCGCGCAGACATGCCCGAAGAGCGGATCATTCAGGAAGTTGCCATGCTGGCCGGCAAGGCGGACATCCGCGAAGAACTGGACCGGCTGCGCGCCCACATTGCGCAAGCCAGAACGCTCTTGGCGGAAGGCGTTTCAGTTGGCCGGAAGCTTGATTTTCTGGCGCAGGAATTCAACCGGGAAGCCAACACGCTGTGCTCAAAGTCATCGGACACGGAGCTCACGCGCATAGGTCTTGATCTCAAGGCCGCCATCGAACAGCTACGCGAACAGGTGCAAAACGTTGAGTGAGATTTCAATCAACCGACGCGGATTGATGTTCGTCATGTCGTCGCCATCAGGCGCTGGCAAAACGACACTGTCTCGCGGTCTGCTGGAAACAGACGACGAAATCGTCATGTCAGTTTCTGCCACCACGCGCGCGCCGCGCCCTGGGGAAGTGGATGGCAAGGATTACTACTTTGCGTCGGTGGAAGAATTCGGGCTGATGGTGAACCGCCGCGAATTCCTCGAACACGCCAAAGTTTTTGACAACTACTACGGCACGCCCAAAGCGCCGGTGGAAGAAGCACTGGCGAGTGGTCAGGATGTCCTGTTCGACATTGACTGGCAGGGGACACAACAGCTCAAGCAGAATGCCGGAGCTGATGTGGTGAGCATTTTCATATTGCCGCCCTCCACGCAGGAGCTTGAAAGGCGTCTGCATTCCCGTGCTCAGGACAGCGCCGAAGTCGTGGCCAGTCGCATGTCCAAGGCCGCTGACGAGATGAGCCACTGGGCTGAATATGACTACATCATCGTCAATCAGGACATCGCGCAAAGCAGCGCGCAAATAAGGGCCATTCTGGACGCGGAACGCTTGAAGCGCCCGCGTCAGACTGGCCTTGATGGGTTCGTGAAAGGCCTCCGCGAAGGCCTTTAGCGGTCTCTACGGAACAAGCACCACGCGGCCCAGAACAGATCCCTGACGAAGATCCTCAAGTGACTGTGTTGCTTTATCCATGCCGCGTTGCTCAACGGGGATTGGATCAACCTTCCCCGCGCGTACCAGTTCCATCATGTCGGACGCTTCCTGCGGTGAACCCACAAATGAGCCGCCTATGGTGAGCGCCCGCATTGGGAACATCGGGATCGGCATGGCAAATCCGCCACCAAACAATCCAACCACAACAACCTGACCACCCTTGCGGACAACAGACGATGCAAAGGCGAGCGATGATTCAGAGCCCACAAAATCAATTGCCGCATACGCACCACCATTTGTGTCGGCGATGACCTGCTTGATTGCATCTTCATCTTTGGGGTTATAGACGGCCGCAGCACCGGCACCCTGTGCTGCCTGCAACTTGCCGGGGTCAACATCAGCAGCAAGCGGCGCTGAAGAGAGCAGGGCACGGGCGAACTGAATGCCCATCATGCCAACACCACCACAGCCAACAATGACGACCTTGTCGTCCGGTCCCGGTTCGCCAATCCGCTTGAGGGCGGAGTAGGCCGTAAGACCCGAACACATGTAAGTAGCAGCAAGGCCCGGGGTCACGCCTGTGCGGTCCAGAAGATATTTCTGGTCCGGTACAAGAACATGGGTCGCAAATCCGCCGGCAATGTTGATGCCAAGCTGGCGCGGCTTACCGCAATAGTGCTCGTCACCACGTTCGCATACGGCGCATTCACCACAGCCGATCCAGGGATAGACCACATAGTCATCGCCCGGCTTGATACCTTCGACATCTGGGCCAACCGCTTCCACGACACCTTCAATCTCATGGCCGAGCGTGAATGGCAGCTTGCGACCACCTTTCACGTCCAACTGGTTGCCACCACCCATGTCGAAATGTCCGTCGTGCAGATGAACATCTGAGTGGCATACGCCACAGTGGGAAACTTTCACCAGAACTTCGCGGCCTTTGGGCTCGGGGGTATCTGATGTGGTTTCTTCCAGGGCTTCGCCATAGGCGACAATGGATTGGCTCTTCATCGAGGTGCTTCCTTGTATCGGTGTGGGTATTGGAGCAGGGGCGGTGGGCGGATTAGCCGATTGCCTGCTCAAACAGTTTTTCGTAGTCGCTGGCTTCCAGCGGGCGCGGATTGGTGAAGGTGCTGACATCCGTCACAGCATTCTCAACAATGCCCGGCGTGTCCATGGATACACCCATCTCACCAAGATTTTTGGGAATGCCGATGCGTGCATTCAGGGCTTCGATTTCATCAGCCAGGTCAGCATTGGCAGCCAGACCCATCGCTTCGCGAATGCGGTCATATTTGTCGCCAACAAAATCAGCGTTGTAGCGCAGGACTGCCGGAAGGATGACGGCATTCAGAGTGCCGTGGTGCAGTTTCAGTTCCTTGATGCGACCGCATGCATGGCTCATGGAATGAACAGCACCAAGACCCTTGATAAAGGCCATGGCGCCTTCGCTCGCAGCCATCATCATGTTGTAGCGCGCGTCTTTGTCCTGCCCGTCAGCAACAGCCTTTTCCAGATATCCCATCTTGAACGCCCGGCGCAGGCCATCAAGACCAACGGCTTCTGCTGGGGGATTATCCATCGGTGAAATCACGGCCTCAATGCAGTGCGTGATAGCATCCATGCCGGTCGCTGCCGTAAGGCGGGCAGGCAGGCCCATCGTCAGATCGGGATCACACAGTGCAACCTTTGGGATCAGGTGCTGGCTGGCAAAAATTAGCTTGCGGCCATCTTTGGTGATGATCACCGAACCCACAGAAACTTCCGAGCCAGTGCCGGCAGTAGTTGGCATTGCGATGTGCGGTGCTGTCTCGCCAATGAGCCCGCCGCCGCCCTCAATCGCTGCGAACTGGGTTAGATCACCCTCATGCGTAGCCAGAAGAACAAGCCCCTTTGCCAGATCCATCGACGATCCGCCGCCAAGACTAATCACCCCATCGCACCCTGCGTCTTTGTATTGAGCAAGGGCTTCAAGGGTCGCCTCTTCGGTTGGATTTTCAGGTGTGCCGTCAAAAATTTCGGGCGAAAATTCATTGCCCATTGCCTCGCGCACCTTGTCGAGGATGCCGGCGGCGACAATGCCTTTGTCGGTCACAATCATCGGGCGCTTGATGCCGAGCTGCTTCATGGTGTCAGCCACCATTGAACGCGAGCCGAAATCAATGTGTGTCGTATTGAGGTAATTGAGCGTTGCCATGTGTTGGATCCATCCTCTGTGGGTGCATGTGGTGATGCACGTGCCGACATATTGTCAGTCATTTGTTGGCCGGTACTTTGCCACCGGCTGCGCCTGCCCACAACATGGCATGGACGCAAAATGCTGCCTTATTGATCCGCGTCATTTCTAGCGGAGTTCCGCTGCTAGAGTAGGCGTGCAAGATCCAGAAAATTGTCCACCGTGAGGCGTTCGGCCCGCTCAGTTGGCTTGATGCCCACCTGCTCGCATATTGCCTCCGGGTCTTGAAAAACCTGTTTCAAAGATGCCCGCAGCATTTTCCGGCGTTGCCCGAATGCTGCCGCAGTCACTTTCTCCACAGCGTGCAGGGGCGGGTCGTCCGGCCCCATTGCCTTTGGGGTCATATGCACGATGCTGGACATCACCTTCGGTGGCGGGGTGAAAGCACGGGGGTCCACGTCAAAGGCGATATAGGCATCTGTTCGCCATTGCGAAATGACCGACAATCGTCCGTAGGCTTTGCTGCCGGGCGCGGCTACAACCCGCTCAGCGACTTCTTTCTGAAACATGAGCGTCATCGACACGAGCCAGGACGGCCAAGGGTCCAGGCTGAGCCATTTCAACAATAAAGCTGTCGAAATGTTGTAGGGCAGGTTGGCCACGATCCGGGCTGGGCCGGTTATGTGATCAGCCTCATCAACCGCCATTGCATCCGCTTCAACAAGTGAGAAGCGCCCGGCATAGGTCCGCCCCACTTCAGCAAGAGCTGCTGATGCGCGCTCGTCCCGTTCAACAGCAACCACACGCTTGGCGCCTTCCATCAGCAATGCGCGTGTAAGCCCACCGGGGCCAGGCCCCACTTCAATTGTGTCGTGCTCGCCAAGGTCGCCCGCAACGCGAGCGATGCGGCGGGTGAGGTTGAGATCAAGAAGAAAGTGCTGTCCCAACGACTTGCGCGCATCGAGACCATGTTCTGCGATTACATCGCGCAGGGGCGGCAAACCATCATCGCTCATTGTATCTGAAGCCTTCTGTTGGCCGCGCACAACGCCGCCAGCTTGAGGGCTTCAATGAAACTTTCCGGGTTTGCGCTACCTGATCCTGCAATATCAAGTGCCGTGCCATGGTCAGGCGATGTTCGAACAAGCGGCAAGCCAAGCGTCATGTTGACCCCACGATCGAAATCAAGCGTCTTGAGCGGAATGAGGGCTTGATCGTGATACATGCACAAGAACGCGTCAGCATTCTCTCGAGCCCGGGCATGGAAAAGCGTGTCTGCCGGGTAGGGGCCTGACACGCGAATGCCTTCGGACTTCAATGCTTCAATAGCCGGCGCAATGATGGTGTCTTCCTCGGCGCCAATGGTGCCGCCCTCACCGGCATGCGGGTTGAGCCCCGCCACAGCCAGGCGTGGCGAGCGGATCTGAAAGTCGTTACGCAGGCTTTGGGCAGTCACGCGCCCCGCGTGGATGATGGCCTGTGTCGTCAGTTGCTGTGCAACTTCAGCCAGCGGGATGTGGATGGTCACGGGCACCACGCGCATCTGTGGCGACACCAACATCATGACAGGCGCACCCTCAGCGCCGGTCAGTGCCGCAAGATACTCCGTGTGGCCCGGATATCTGAAGCCAGCCTCATAGAGGCTTTGCTTTTGAATGGGATTGGTGACCACTGCACTGGCCTGGCCCTCAAACACCCATTGAGTGGCTACTTCAATCGAGCTGATAACGGTTTCGCCATGCGCCACGTTGGTAGTTCCCGGCACTGCCGGTGGGGTCAGCGGTTCATCAAGTTCCGCCACCGGCAATGCAGCCGAAAACGCACTCACGGCTTCAGAGCCACTGCCAACCAAGGTCAGAGGGACAATAAGACCAAGTTGTTTGGCAATTTTCTCAAGTCTGGCCGGGTCATCAATGGCCACGAAGGGGGGCAAACCGGATGCATCCCGATCAGCCCAAGCCTTGAGAACTATCTCCCCACCAATACCAGCCGGTTCACCCATGGTGACAGCCAACGGCAGGGAAACAGGGTCAATTGTCTTGCTCACCGCATTTCGACAACAGCATTGCGTCGCAGATCACGTAGATAGCGGCGAGACATCATGGCCAGTTCCTGATTGAACAGCTGGTTTTCGATATCATTCCTGCTGGGCAATTGACGTTCGACCATATTGCGATTGCACAGCACAACAAGTTCGATGCCATCCGGGGTTCGTTGAGGCGCGCCCCACTTGTTCACCTCAAGTTCCATGAGTGCGGGGCGAGCAGGTGCAGGAAATGCGCGCATTGCCCGATCTTCGATCCGGCTGAAGCGCGAGTTTGGATCGAGCTTTTTGGCGAACGACTCCAGTTCACCACATGCCATCGGGGTTTTGAGAGCCTCACCAATTGCATTGCCTGTGCGTTCCAGCTTTGCGCGGGGCATGCCCTCGGTGAAGGGTATGTTGATGGCTTCAATGGTGATGGTGGCATCCATGGGATCCATTTGGTCTCCGCTCAGCCGACGATCCCGCAATTGGAGAATGTGATAGCCCGCAACAGTCCGGATTGGATCCGATGTCTCTCCGATTTTCAAAACACGCAACGATGAATTCAGCGCGCTTGAGAGCTGTCCGTCGATGATCCACCCGGCATCGCCGCCATTGGCAGCTGTCGGTGCTTGGCTGAACTGCCCCGCAATAGCGCGGATATCACCGCCCTGCCTCAACTGATCAACCAATTGCGCAGCTGCCGCTCGAGCGCGCGTTTCGTCTTCCGGTGTTTCCACAGATACCAGAACCTCCGACACGAGGTAGGATGCCAGCTCAGACTGATTGATGATCCGCTCAAGTACCGTGTCGATTTCCGTATCAGTTACGGTGACTCGTGGTCCAAAACGGCTTTCCACCAGTTCGTTCCACGCAAGTTCAGCAAAGACCTGATTGCGCAGTGTGTCCACATTCACATTGACGGATTGCAGAAACTCCTGGATCTGCTCCAGGGACATGTTGCTCCGCCCGCCCAGACGCTCGATGGACTGGTCAATATCAGCATCATCAACATCAATGTTTTTATCCAGAGCTTCTTGAATTTGCAGACGCTCGTCGACGAGAGCTCGCAAAATCTGAGGTCGAATTCGCTCTACATTTTCCGGCGTGCGAGGGACACCAGCCGTTGCGAACACGAGCCCAAGTCGCTGCTCCAGATCATAACCGGAGATGACGCTATCATTCACAATAGCTGCAATTTTTTGCACCATCTGGGCCGATGATGGGCCAGAGAGCAGGGCGGCCAGGCCCACAGATGCAATAGCAAGAGTCAGTCCGCGAAACGCGTTGGCGCGTGCAGAAAGCGCGCCTTGGCGCAGATTTTTGAGCAGTTTTGTGTGCATGTGAACCGATATCATGTCTGCTTGGCAGGCATTTCAGCCTGTGAACGAAGAATGCCGGGGATGAAAGCTTAAAAGCTTCATGCTTCCAACGGTTTAAATGTTCCCCACGCCCATGCGGAGCATAGCGAAAGATGCGCTTCAATCAAGCGCCCCCATCCGTGAAGTTGCAGCTAGTTTGTCTGCGCGCTGGATACCGTTGTTGAGGCGCCAAATTCGCCAAGACTCACGAGTTGGATACGGAACGTGACAGAGTTGGTCGGTTCGATATCGCGGTCACGAATAAAGCTCTGATTGAAGTTCAAAGAGAACAGGAAACACTCGTCCTGATATGTGAGGCCAACGCCATCAGACACCATTTCAGCGCGTCGCAGGTCACGGCGAGCATGACCATTCATCCACCAGTTTTCCGCGAAGTTGAATGAGAAGCTGCCCGTAACTTCTTCGCCCTCACGATTGTTGACCGTATCTAGGTCCGCATCGAGGAAAACGTAGTTGGCGGAAATGCCGACACCACGGTCTTCGAAAAGATTGAAACTGGAAGTCAAAGAGACTTCGTTGCGAAGAAGTTTCCCGTCCTTTGGGTCAGCTCGGAACCGGCTGACAACGTCGAGATAGGGGCCCGGGTTGATCTGGACCCTGCCCACCACATCAGAATCGCTGTCTTGAAGTCCGCTGCCTGCAGGGAATGTTGCGCTTTCTTCCAGTCGGTAAGACTGGCCAAGCAGGATGTTTGCCTGGCCACCATTGTCACCAAGCAATGAGTACTGCAGTCCGTAGTTGACCCGTGCGCCATCTTCGAAACGATCAAGACCCGGATAGCGATTGCGATCAAACAGGTGCGTCGTATCAAAGTCGACGCTCAGGCTGTCATCGTTGGGAATGTCACGCGGATTGGAGTTGCTGGGCGAGTAAATGGCTTGAACGATTGGCTCAATGATTTGTGACGATTTTTCACCAGTGCTGATCCAGGGCCAGCGATACTCAACGCCCAATGTCGGCATAACTCGCGTTTGCACCGAAGATTTGTTCTGACCAACACCATTGATCACATCTTCGTCGACCACATAAACATCACCCCGCACGTCGGCGAACGCGCCGAACTGCTCACCTGACTTGGCTGTGCGGGAAATGTCCCAGCCAATATCCCCGGAGAACCTCTGGAAGCTTGTGCCTTCAGTCCGTTGCAGGTTGAGGGCATTGAATCTGCCCTTGACCTGGCCGCCCGCTACAAGCGGTTCAAGGTAGTACTCCGCGTCAACCAGCGGCGTAACAAATGGGATGCTGGCTTGGTCATCGTTGGCCTGAAGGCCTTGGAAGTAGAAGGCTTCCGCGCGCGCAAAGTTTCGGTCGTCGATCGTCCGAACATATGCAGTCGAAATCAGATCATTCTCGTTGAAGATGTCATATCGGCGCAGATAGGTCTCATCTGATGTCAGTTTTAGGTCAAAGCCGGCTTGGGTTTTTTCAGTGATATCAAACTGACCATCTGCGAACACATGCCCGCGAAATGGCTCAATATCAGTGCCTCGAACGGTCTCTTCATCCGGCCAGGTCGCACTTGCATCAATCTTGTATTGGCCAAACCCGATATGATGGCGGAACTCACCGGCATAGACATCGCCAACCTGGGTTTGCCAGCGCGGACGGAACGTAAAGTCCATGTTCGGCGCAATATTCCAGAAGAACGGTGTGCGGACCGTCGTTCCAAATTCCGGCGAGACCGCAATTGTCGGTGTGAGCAGGCCTGTCTGCCGTTTCACTGTCGGGTCAGGGTGGCTGAAATAAGGGGTGTACATGATCGGCACACCAAAGAACTCAATGAAGGCGTCTTCATATTCGACGCGCTTCTTTTCTTTGTCGTGTACGACGTTGAAGGATCGAATTTGCCACAGCGGGGAAGAGTTTGGATCTTCTTCACACACGTCGCAGACAGTGTAGACGGCCTTCTTGAGCTCAGTTCGGTTGCCAGCGCTTCTCGTGCCTGAATTTGCCGCGATGCGCGCATTCTCTTCAAGCAAGAGGCGAACGGTTTCACCGACTGCGTCAGCGAAGTCATCCGACAGCACCATTGAATCTGCAAACAGAACCTGACCATCTGGCTGAAGAAGGCTTACGTTCCCATTGGCCGTTACCGTTTTTGTGCCGCGGTCATAGACAATTGAATCTGCCAACAGCACGCGAGAATCCGATGTAACTTCCACGTTGCCACTGGCAGTAACAACATCGACCTCGCGATCATGCACCATCTCATCGGCTTCGATGAGGACCGTATCTTCGGGTTGCTCGAATGTCTGAGTGGTTCGGTACGGATCCAGTTCAGCATTTTCGGGGCCGCCCACAAGAGTCTTGTCGGGCGTGCGGTCAGCTACGGTTTCGCTGGGATCAATAAGGACAATTCTATCAGCGGGGCGGGCTGACTGCGCGTTGGCCTCCTGTGGCGCGGCCGTCAAGGCTGCCAGTAGCGCGCAGGTGCAGGCAGCCAGCATCCCCAGACGCTGGGTCGTTGTGTCTTTTCCCCGACGTTGAAGAGAAATGACCCCTTCTTCCCCCATACGCCCCTAACCGTCCTCTTGATGAAAAATCAGTGCTCCGCCGAGCATTGCACTGATAAAAGCTGGTGACCATGCGGCCAGAACAACAGGCATAACCCCTCGTGCGCCCAGCGCAAGGGTCACATCGGTGAAAAAGTACAAAAAGAAGCCGCTTATGATGCCGGCAACAATCAACTGGCCAATGCCGCCCAGCCGGGTCAGCCTCAGGCTGAAGCAGGCGGCAATAAGTACCATGGCCGCCATAAGGAACGGCCGCGACGCAAGTTGATGCCAGTGAAGCTCGTATCTCAGCGCGGAAAACCCTGCTTCCTGGGCAGTCTCAATGAACTCCGGCAGTTCCCAAAACGACAAGGTGTCCGGTGAAGCGAAGCTCTCCTGGACGCGTTCAAGCGTCAGGCTTGTGGGAAGCGAGTAGGTCTCGTGCAGCGTGCGCCGTTCGCCCGGCGTTGCAACCTGAGCATTGCCAATTTTCCACTGCCCGTCACCAAGTTCTGCATTGTCAGCATCAATACGGGCGATGAACTCGTCATCATTGTTGTAGAGGAAGATAATGACGTCCCGCAGTTCGACACCCTGATTGGTCACGCCAAGAGCATGGATAACGGATTGTCCATTCTCATCAGCCTGGCGCAGCCAAAGGCCCGAGTCAGATACTGCGAGCAGGCTGGTCCGTCCACGGACATATTTTGATTCAAGTGCTTCGAACCGCGACACCATGGCAGCCGCCAACGGGTTGTAAACCGCAACAGCGCCGGTGCCGATAATCAAGGCAAGCGCTACTGCAGGCGCAAGGAACTGCCAGGCGGAGACACCGGATGCACGCGCCACCACAAACTCGTTGGTGCGGGACAATTGCAGGAATGCCCACATGGACCCGAAGAGTACAGCAAACGGCATCATTTTCTCAGAGATGCTTGGCAGTCGCAGCAGTCCCATGGAAAGAACCGTCGTGAACGGAACTTCGCGCGAGCCGGTGCGGCGCAGCAGCTCGACAAAATCGATTACGAAAGCAAGCGCCATACAGATGATGAATGACGCCGCGATAGCCATCAGCGCACGGCGGCCAAAATAAAGATACATGGTCCACGGCATCTTCATGAGCGTGATGCCTCCGCGGATTCGATCGTCTGTGATCCGCGTCGCAGCGCAGCCAGACTTGCCATCGGCTTCCAGCCACCAATCATGGCGCACGCGCCGGCAAATGCGGCAATGGGGATGAGGTACTGAATGCCGATGAGCATTGGATATCGGGTTGCCCAGCCAACCGATGCCAGGTCGAGCAAACGTACTGCTAGTCCGAGCGCGACGGTAAGCACAATTCGCCGTCCATAGCCCCGCCGATTGAACTCGTTAGGCAACAGACCTGCCATGGCAAAAGCTGCAAACACCAGCGCATAGAGTGGCGACGTGATGCGCGCGTGACCTTCGGCAATCAATTCGTTTTCGTACTGATTGTCATAGGCTTGCGTCGTATCCGGCCACAGCAATTCCGGCAGATACCGCTCATAGGCCTTGAAATACCGTTCTTCAGCAGGATTTTCGAACTGGCTCAGGTCAAACGCATATTTGTCGAAATAGAGGAAGTCCGTCTTTTTCTTTGCATCGCGACGCTGAATGTTGCCGTTCAGCATGATCAGGCGTGGACCTTCGCGCGTATCAATCAATTGTCCGCGGTCGGCGATGTAGCTGACGGGTTTGTCTTTGTCGCGGTTGTCGTGGACCAGAAGCCCCTCGATTTCGCCACCTGGAAGACGGTTCTCAACAAACACGGTAAGGCCGGCAGCAGGCGTAGTGAATTCACCGGCCTGAAGAAGCGAGGAAGCAAACTCGGTGCGCATCTCCAGCAGAACAGACCGCATGTCGCGCATGGCCATCGGCAGCAGCAACATGTTGACCAGATAGGCCAGCAGCATGACCGTTAGTGCACAGCCAAAGATGGGGCGTGCCACCTGCCATCGGCTCATGCCCGCCGCATACATGACAACCAGTTCGCTGTCTGAGCGCAGCCGGTAAAGGCAATAGACAACCGCAAAGAAGAGACCGATTGGCAGGACGATAACCAGAATGGATGGGACCACCAGCACGGAGAGGTAAAGGAACACGCCGATGTTTTGACCTTGCTCGATCACGTCATTGAGCAACTCAAGTGACTGCGTCAGCCAGACGACGCCGGTCAGGATGAGCATGAAGACCAAAAAGGGCCCTGTCACGAGACGGGCCACATAGGCATCGATCTTGAAAACTCGGGATTGGGTGTCGCTTGCCATCTGGGCTTGGTCTGTCCGGTCCTGCAGGGTGCCCGTAAGCATCTCAGCAAACGGGCAGTGTCGTGTTTCATATTAGGCGACCGGATGCTGTTTTTGGTTAACAGCCGGACGCCAAATCACGTAATCAATCCCCGCAGCCCTTTGGAAATACAGCACTTTGTGGGTTTGGCGAACCCCTTAATGGCGTGCTAATCGCCCAAAAGCGCGACTTTTCCGCGCCTTTGGATCACGATTTCGGTAAAGTTAACAAATCAGGGGCCTGCAAGGGTCCCCACCAGCCTCGTTCCAGACCAAAAACCGGCCCTGCATCCCGGGCCATGAAGGACAATCCCGATGAATGTGACGATCTCCAGCAGCACCCTGCCCAAGACAGGAGCTCTTGTTCTGATTGCTGTAGAAGGCAACAAGCTATTGCCGACCGCTCAAGCCGTAGACGAGGCAATGGATGGCGGCCTTGCACGGGCCATCAAGGCCGCGGAATTCAAAGGCAAAGCAGGTCAGGTGTTGGACATTGCCGCGCCGCAGGGCCTCAGTGTCAATCGTCTGTTCGTCGTGGGCCTTGGCGCTGCCAAGTCACTTAAACCCGCAGGTCTGGAGACTGCGGCGGGGCGTATGGTTGGACGGCTTAACAGCGCGCGCATCAAACAAGGGTCATTCGCTGGCGATGAAATTGAAGGCAGTGAGATTGCGGATGGCGACGTCGCTGCTCATCTCGCCCTTGGCGCGCAGCTTGCTGCATACCGCTTTGATGGATATCGCACCAAGCAGAAGCCCGACCAAAAACCAAGCCTGACCAAGATTGGCGTGATGACGAAGGCGCAGGCGCGAGCTAAAAAGGCATGGGCTGCGCTGTCTGCGGTCGGGCAGGGCGTCTATCTCGCCCGCGACCTGGTCAACGAACCGCCAAATGTTCTGTATCCGGAGAGTTTTGCCAAGAAGTGCAAAGCGCTAACATCAAAGGGCCTCAAGGTTGAGGTTCTTGGTGAAAAGCAGATGGAAAAACTGGGCATGGGGTCGCTGCTGGGTGTGGGGCAGGGCTCTGTGCGCGAAAGTCAGCTGGTCGTCATGCGGTGGGATGGCGGTGCGGCCAAATCCAAGCCAGTTGCTTTCGTCGGCAAGGGCGTGACGTTCGACACAGGCGGCATTTCCCTCAAACCCGGCGCCGGTATGGAAGATATGAAGGGCGACATGGGCGGCGCGGCAGCTGTCACAGGCACAATGCTGGCGCTCGCAGCACGCAAGGCCAAGGTCAACGCGGTGGGTGTCATCGGTCTGGTCGAAAACATGCCGGACGCTGGCGCTCAGCGTCCCGGTGACATCGTCACCTCAATGTCCGGGCAGACCATCGAAATCCAGAATACGGACGCCGAAGGACGTCTCGTCCTTGCGGATGCGCTTTGGTACACGCAGGACCGGTTCAAGCCACGCTTCATGATTGATCTGGCAACACTAACGGGTGCCATCCTTGTGGCTCTTGGTGAAGAACATGCCGGACTTTTCTCAGACAATGACAAGCTGGCGGATCAGATCCTTGATGCGGGCAAAGCATCAGGCGAGACGCTTTGGCGGCTACCCATGGGGCCAGGCTACGACAAGCTCATCAAATCCAAATTTGCTGACATGCGAAACATTGGCGGCCGGTTTGCGGGATCAATCACAGCGGCCCAGTTCCTAGGTCACTACACCAATGGTGTGCCGTGGGCGCATCTGGATATCGCAGGCACAGCGTGGCAGTCCGGCAGCAAGCCGACGTCCCCATCCTGGGGAACCGGCTGGGGTGTGCGACTGCTTGATCGTCTGGTGTCGGACAATTTTGAGAAATAGTCCGGCCCATGTCTGAACTGCTCTTCTACCACCTCGAGCGATCCACTCTGGAAGCTGTATTGCCACAGCTCCTGGAGAAGACGCTTGAGCGTGGGTGGAAGGCCGTCGTGCGTGCCAGTTCAGCGGAACGTGTCAGCTCGCTGGATGCCCATCTATGGACCTATCGTGACGATGCATTTCTGCCGCATGGGTCGCAGGGCGAGGGGCATGAGGAAGCGCAGAAAGTACTGCTCACAACCGGAAACGAAAATCCGGCCGGAGCCAATGTGCTGTTTGCAGTTGATGGTGCTGGTATCGATGGCGTGGATACCTATCAACGCTGCGTCTTGATGTTTGACGGCGGCGACCCGGAGGCCGTCGCAGCGGCCCGTGTCCATTGGAAAGCGGTGAAGGACGCCGGGCATGACGCTACCTACTGGCAGCAAAGCGAAGCCGGCCGGTGGGAAAAGAAAGCCTAAGCGTCGGCGTTCTCAAGCTTGGCCAACGCCGCTTCGTACTTCTGCGTCAGCTTCATCCAATTGTCTTCAGCTTTTTCCAACCTGGTGCCAAGTTCGCCGCGTGCCCGTGAAATGAGATCTGCCTTTTTTGGGTCGCGTTCGAACAGGCTGCCATCTGCGAGGACGGCATCCATCTTGGCGATTTTCTCTTCCAGTTCGATGATCTTGAATTCAGCGTCATCAGCGCTCTTTTTCAAGGGAGCAATGCCCGCCCGCTGCTGGGCAGTGGCCTTGCGCACATCCTTAGCGCGCGGGGCTTCGGGAGCACGCGCCGCCGCATCATCTGAAAGCGATGAGGTCTTGTTCGAGCCCGGCCGCCCGCGCTGACTGAGCAGCAGGCGCCGATAGTCATCCATGTCGCCATCAAAGGATTGTACTTTCCCGTCATGAACCAGCCACAAGCGGTCCGCACAGGAGTCGATCAGATGCTGGTCATGACTGATAAGAATGACCGCACCTGAGTATTCGTTGATGGCGTTGACCAACTGGTCGCGGCCTTCCATGTCCAGATGGTTTGTGGGTTCGTCGAGCACCAGCATGTGCGGTTTATCGAAAGTCGCGATTGCAAGCAGGAGCCGTGCTTTCTCGCCGCCAGACAGGTCTGCAACTTTTACGTCGGCCCGCTGGCCTGAAAAACCGATGGCGCCGACGCGGGCGCGGACCTGCGCATCCGTGACCTCGCCAAACTTCTCCATGCGCTGACGCATGTTCTGATAAGGCGTAAGGCCGTCCGCCAGTTCGTCCACCTGGTGCTGGGCAAAGTACCCAATGCGTAGACGCGGTGAGCGCCGCAGGGTGCCGCTTGCCTGTTTCAGTCGGGCAGTTACCAGCTTGGCGAATGTCGACTTGCCATTGCCGTTGGCACCCAACAGGGCGATGCGGTCGTCCTGGTCAATGCGCAGCGTCATGTTGCTGAGCACCGGCGGGTTGTCGCCATAGCCAACAGCCGCATTTTCCATGGTGATAATGGGCGGCGGCAGCAGGTCTTCAGGACCCTGCAAGCTGATGCGTGCCGAGTGTTCGTCTGCAAGGATGGTCGGCAGGTCCAGTTTTGACAGAGCCTTGAGGCGACTTTGCGCCTGTCGTGCCTTTGAAGCCTTGGCGCGGAACCGCTCAACAAACGCCGTCATATGCTTGCGCTTGTCGTCGAGCTTCTTGCGGAGAGCAAGATCATGCGCCGCCTGCTCGGACTTAAGCCTCTGAAAGCGCTCAAAGTTGCCCGGATAGTAAGACAGCCGACGGTGCTCCAGATGCAGAATGCCACTGGCAACCTGGTCCAGCAGGTCGCGGTCATGGCTCACGATCAGGAGGGTCCGGGGATACTTCCGCAGGTAGTCCACAAGCCAGATGGTGCCCTCAAGGTCCAAATAGTTGGTGGGTTCATCAAGCAGCAGCAGGTCCGGCGTGGTGAAAAGCAACGCCGCAAGCGCCACGCGCATGCGCCAGCCACCTGAAAAGTCGCGTGTCGGCCGGGCCTGGTCCACCTCATTGAAGCCAAGTCCCGCCAGAATCGATGCCGCACGAGCAGGAGCGCTATGGGCATCAATGTCGGCTAATCGCGTGTGGACTTCGGCAATGCGATTGGGATCGGTGACTGTTTCCGCCTCAGCCAGCAGGTCCAACCGTTCCGTATCGGCTTCCAGAACAGTTTCCAGAAGGCTCTTGTCGGTCGCTGGCGCTTCTTGTTCGACGCCGCCGATGCGCCAGTTCTTGGGAACTGAAATTGAGCCGGCATCCGGCGGAAGATCACCATTTATGAGGCCAAAAAGCGTGGATTTTCCCGCGCCGTTACGGCCAACAACGCCCACATGCTTGCCTTCCGGCACGCCTGCGGTGGTGTTTTCCATCAATACCCGATCGCCAATGCGGTAGGTCAGTTCGTTGATTTGCAGCATGGCGACGACATTTGCCCCGGCGGGGCCCTTGCAGTGTGACTTTTGGGTGCTTGCAGGAGTGCAACAGCGGCGGCTATAACCCGCCCGAATTTGCGGCTCTTAAGGCGGCAATCCCCGAGATCATATTTCCCAGAAAGACGGTACTTCTAAGCGTCCCCCAGCAGATGTCCACCGCCCGTTTTGCATTGATGCAATGCGGTGGCCGGGATCTTTGCCAGTGACAGCAGGAATGCTACCGCGACATGCCAACCTGAAAGGCACATTCTCATGGCTCTTGAGCGCACTTTTTCTATCGTTAAGCCCGATGCAACCAAGCGTAACATCACCGGCAAGGTCATCGACCGGCTGGAAACCGCAGGCCTGCGCGTCATCGCGTCCAAGCGCCTGCAGCTGACCAAGGAAAAAGCAGAAGGCTTCTACTCCGTCCACAGCGAGCGCCCATTCTTCAACGATCTTGTGGCATTCATGACATCAGGTCCTGTTGTTGTTCAGGTGCTTGAAGGTGAAAACGCCATCGCAAAGAACCGTGAAGTCATGGGTGCAACCAACCCAGCTGAAGCAGCACCAGGCACAATCCGCGCGGATTTTGCTGAAAGCATTGAAGCTAATTCCGTACACGGTTCAGATGCACCGGAAACAGCTGCTGAAGAAATCAAGTACTTCTTCTCAGACGACGAAATTGTTGGCTAATTGCTGACTCGCAAAGGCCTTACGGCTGCGGCGAAAAGAGGGGCGGGCACTCAGTGTCCGCCCTTTTTGCATCCAGGCTGCGCACCACCTTGCCATCAATAAGCTTCACGCTGCCTGAAGCAATCAATTTGACCGCAGCGGGATACAGCACATGCTCGGCTGAAAGGATGCGTGCCGAGAGCGCTTCTGCCGTGTCATCTGTCAGGACTGGCACAGCCGCTTGAGCAATGATGGGGCCACTGTCGAGCGCAGGAATGATGTAGTGGACCGTGCATCCTGAAATCGTAGCACCGGCATCAATGGCTTG
This sequence comes from Pyruvatibacter sp. HU-CL02332, assembly GCF_040362765.1. NCBI lineage: Bacteria > Pseudomonadati > Pseudomonadota > Alphaproteobacteria > Hyphomicrobiales > Parvibaculaceae > Pyruvatibacter > Pyruvatibacter sp. HU-CL02332. The sequence goes on along the minus strand of NZ_BAABWK010000002.1, from coordinate 620,947 downwards.
TTGCTGGACGCGAATGCCCTTGAAAGAAGGCAGCAAAGACGGATGGATGTTGACCATGCGACCTTCCCACCGTGCGGCAAACTCGTCGGTCAGAATACGCATGAAGCCCGCATGGCATACGAGATCCACGTCAGCCTCATTCAAGGCAGCTTCCAGTGCGGCATCAAAGTCAGCACGGGTGGCGTAGCTCTTGTGATCAATCGACTGGGTAGCGATACCCGCATCTGCGGCCGTCTGCAGACCGGACGCATCCGGTCGATTAGAGATGACCTTAACGATCTCAGCCGGGTAGTCCGGGGCGGAGGCGGCTTCTATCAGCCGTTCCATATTGCTTCCGCGGCCGGAAATCAGGATAGCGATCTTCATGCGGACGTGATCACCCCGATCTGGCGGGTCGGAACGCCCAGCTCATTCAGACTGGCCGTGACAGCTTCGGCATCATCTCCAGGAGACGCGACAGCAATCATGCCGATGCCGCAGTTGAAGGTTCGCCGCATTTCAGCGTCCGCCATACCACCCAGTTTTTGAAGCCAGTCAAAGACCGGCGGCATGTCCCAGGCTGTGTAGCCAATGTCCGCAGCAAGGTTCTCAGGCAGCACCCGAGGAATGTTTTCGCTGAAACCGCCACCGGTAATATGCGCCAGTGCCTTGATATGCCCTGCCTTGATGCTGGGCAGCAGCTGGGTGACGTACAACCGGGTCGGCGTAAGCAGTGCTTCCCCAAGCGTCGCGGCATCGGTCTCGAAAGGCGCTGGAGCCTCGAGCTTGGCACCGGCGTCAGCGATGAGCCGACGTACGAGCGAGAAGCCATTGGAATGAAGGCCGCTGGAGCTCATGCCCAAGATGATATCTCCGGGCGCCATGTCGTTGCGGGGCAAGAGCGAGCCACGTTCAGCGGCACCAACCGAAAACCCGGCCAGATCAAAGTCGTCGCCTTGATACATGCCAGGCATCTCAGCGGTTTCGCCGCCGATAAGGGCACAGCCTGAAAGGCGGCAACCTTCAGCTATGCCCGACACAACTTTGGCGGCGGACTCAACGTCCAGATGTCCGGTTGCAAAATAGTCGAGAAAGAAAAGTGGCTCGGCGCCCTGAACGATCAAATCATTGACACACATCGCCACAAGGTCGATGCCGACTGTGTCCAGAATGCCGGTATCAATCGCAAGACGTAGCTTGGTGCCGACGCCGTCATTCGCTGCCACCAGAATTGGATCTGTGAAGCCCGCGGCTTTCAGATCAAAAAGGCCACCAAACCCGCCCAGATCGCTATCCGCGCCCGGACGCCGGGTCGCCTTGGCCATTGGGGCAATCAGCCGCACCAGTGCATTGCCTGCATCGATATCCACGCCAGCATCGGCATAGGTAATGCCATTGCGTTTCGCGCCCTGCGCTGGATCCGCCATCTCGTCCTCGTGCGATAAAAGTCAGTTTTTGGCCGCATTCCGCTGGCTGTATGCCCTGAGTCTTGCTCCCAGGCCAGCGAGCGCCTAAACGAGCCCAAAGCCCTCAAGAATGCAAGCCCGGCCGGAATGATGAATGTGGGCCATTTGATGGGCAGAAATGATATAGTTGCTGCGCCCTTATGGGGTGAAAAGAGTTCAAGATGCGGTCCTGTAAGGTAGGAGAGATGAGTTTGGCACAAGCTGCGACGCGCGCGTTGGATGAGGCGGTACGCCCATTTGGCCTCTCGCAATTGGTATTTGCAGCGGTCCTCATCGGGCTGGCAGGCATGTTTTCTAGTGCCGCATGGGCGCAGGCATCTTCTGACATCTATACGGTGACCGGCGTTTCGGTTGACGCGACAGGCGCTGACGCGGGCCAGGCACGTGAGAAAGCATTGACGCAAGGGCGTATCAAAGCCGCTGATGAAGTGCTGCGCAGGTTTACGCTTTACTCCGATTGGCCACGCCTTCCCGAGCTAACTGCAGCAGATGGCGAATTGCTCGTGACGGGCATTGGCATTGCCAATGAGAGAGCCTCCGGCACGCGATATCTTGGTGATGTGACCGCGCGGTTGAACCCGCAGCAGGTGCGCCGCTTCCTGCGCCAATCCGGTGTCCGGTTTACGGAGAACCAGGCAGCGCCAAGCCTGCTTCTTCCTGTATTGGACACGCCCGGCGTTCGCGTTCTGTTTGATGAACCCAATCCATGGCGTGCCGCCTGGGAATCCATCGGGCTGTCCAACTCTCTCGTTCCCATCCGCCTGGCTCTTGGTGACTTGCAGGACTTTTCTGCCATTGATGCTGGTGGAGCCATCGGGGCGGACTGGGCAGCGCTTGAACAAATTGCAGGCCGGTATGGTGTTGAGCAGGTGCTTGTGGCTCATGCACGCGGTGGAGACGGCAACCAGCTTGAGGTCACTCTTTATCGGGTCACACCGCGCGGTGTGGATGAGACACGCCGGAACTTTCAGGGTGATACTATTGAAGCTGCGTCACTTGCCGGTGCCGAAGGCATACGCAACTCACTCATTGCAAGTTGGAAAACGCAAAATGCGGTTGCTTTTGGCCTTGAGCAAACGGTGGCCGTATCGGTTGAATTTGCGTCGCTCGCTGAATGGGCTGCAATTCGCCAGCGTCTGAATTCGGCATCCATCGTTCAGAGTGTCAACGTTGTAGCGATTTCACCTCGGGGCGCGCAGGTCAATTTGCGGGTATCGGGCCCAATGCCAGCCCTGGGCTCCAACCTTGCCCAACGTCAGTTACGCCTTCTGGACGAAGGGGGTGTCTGGACACTGGCATTTTCATCAGCCGCAGCGGCCCCGGCTCCTATCTTGAACGACTCTTTTGAGGCCACCGAACCATCGCCAGTTGCCAACCCAACCAGAACCGCACCCGGCAGTGCATCACCCGCACCCTCCCGTGGTTTGCCGGATGATGAGGCCATTGCCGACCGCTTGACCCGCCAGAACGCAAGTTCCCCAAACCGGTGAGCTTTATCCCAAATTTGATAACGCTGGGACGACTAATTCTAGTCCCCGTGATTATCTACCTGATTGGCAATCAGGCGTTTGAAGCAGCCTTCTGGGTTTTTGTGGCGGCCGGCATCTCTGATGGTGTGGACGGCTTCATTGCCAAGCGTTTTGGCTACACCACCGCCCTTGGAGCCTATCTGGACCCAGTGGCTGACAAAGCACTGCTGGTGTCAATCTTTGTCTCATTGGGTCTGCAGGACCTCATTCCCAACTGGCTCGTCATTCTTGTGGTCAGTCGTGATGTCCTGATCGTCGGGGCAGTTTTGATCTCCTGGCTCATTGGATTTGTGGTCACAATGCGACCGTTGATGGTGAGTAAAATCAACACAACGGCCCAAATTGCATACGCGGCCGCTGTGCTGGCTGTCCTGGGGTTCCAGTTTGAATCAACCTTCGGCGCCACGCTCGTCCTGGCTGCATACTTCACAGGACTGACGACAGTTGTTTCAGGTGCAAGCTACCTTGTTGACTGGGTGCGCGATGTCAGCGCGTGGGAGACCGACACAACAACCGAACCTCAGGACCAAAAGGAAACACCCAAGTGACCATCGGTAGGCAGGCGCTCATCTGGGCGGTCGTGGCAATTGTATTTGGGCTGGTGCTGCACCTGTTGAGCAGCATCATGTTGCCGTTCGTGGCCGGCATGGCCATTGCCTATTTTCTGGACCCCGCTGCAGACCGTCTTGAGGACTTGGGCCTTAGCCGTATGGCGGCTACCAGCGTGATTTCAGTTGTCGGCCTGCTGATTTTCATTCTGGTTTTGGTGCTCGTACTGCCTGTGCTGCAGGACCAGATCATCAAGTTCATTGAGCGCGCTCCCGGCTATGTCGACCAACTGCGCCAGCTCTTTGACAGAATCATGGATGGCCGCATTGCAGAATTCATTGCAGGCTTTGATACGGATGCGCGCGCGGCCTTCACCGACATCGCCAAATCTGCGTTCGGCTGGGCAGGGCAGGTGTTCCAGCGCGCGATTAGCGGTGGCCTGGCATTCGTAAGCTTCATGTCATTGGTCTTTGTGACGCCCGTGGTCGCGTTTTATCTGTTGCTTGACTGGGACCGGATGGTTGAGCAGATGGACAGCTGGCTACCCCGCGACCATGCAACCACTGTGCGCCGCCTGATTGGCGAGATGGATGGAATGCTCTCGGGCTTTGTGCGTGGGCAGGTGACTGTGTGTTTTGTGCTGGGCACATTCTACGCAACAGCGCTTTCCATCATTGGATTGGATTTCGGACTGGTGGTCGGGCTCATTGCCGGTCTGGTCAGCTTCATTCCGTTTGTCGGGGCACTGGTGGGTATGTTCCTTTCAGTTGGCTTGGCTCTCATTCAGTTCTGGCCTGACCCCCTGATGATAGGAGCCGTCGCGGCGGTGTTCTTCGTGGGACAGGCTATTGAAGGAAACATCCTCACCCCTTGGCTTGTGGGCTCCCGCGTCAAGTTGCACCCGGTTTGGGTAATTTTCGCACTCTTTGCATTCGGAACGCTCTTTGGTTTCGTCGGTGTACTTCTCGCCTTGCCGCTGGCAGCTCTCATCGGAGTCCTGACGCGATTTGGCATTGGCGAGTACCTCAAGAGCGATCTCTACAAGGGCAATCATCGTGAGTAAGGCGGGGTCCACAGCAACTGGACCTCAGATACCTCTGCCGCTTGATCACCGACCTGCGCAGGGCCGCGATGATTTTTTGGTGTCGCAGAGCAATGCCGTTGCGGTTGCGTGGGTCGACAAATGGCCTGATTGGCCTCAGCCCATCGTGGTGCTCAGCGGTCCAGAGGGAAGCGGCAAGACGCATCTCGCGGATGTATGGAGAGCCGGGGCGAATGCTGCGTCCTGCAATGCCATGGACCTGACACGAGAAAATGTTCCTGAGCTTCTGACAGGCGGTGGACTTGTTGTCGAAGATATAGAGCTATTGCGTGACCCTGCGGCACTCTTTCACTTGCTGAATTTCGCGCGTGAGAAGGGGGCAAGCCTGATGCTCACCTGCACAACGGCTCCGGGCACACTACATTTTCCCTTGGCAGACCTGATGTCTCGGCTGAAGGCAGCCCCTCATGTGCAACTGCTTGAGCCCGACGACATGTTGCTCATTCAGCTGATCGCCAAACTCTTTGCGGAGCGTGGCGTACATGCGAGCCCGGACATGCTGGAATACATTGCGCACAGGATCGACCGGTCAGCTCACGCAGCCCGCTCAATCGTTGAGAAAATCGATTTTCATGCTCTGAGCCATGGCAGGCGCCTCAACATGAAGGTCATTCGAGACGTGTTGAAGGCCTCCGCCGACAAAGCGTAGTTTGGGCTCTAGCCCCCAAAACTGATACTGTCATCTATCCGTCACACCCAAGTGCGATGGCTGCATTCAGATTGGATGATTTTGTGTTCGCCGCACCGGCTGGGATGCGGCCCGACACGATATGGAAACAGACATGACCGCTGAAACAAATGTAACGCCCTTTGCCGCCACCCAGCCATCCAGCGAGGGCAAGGGAGCTGAATTTGCGCACATTGCAGCTGACTCCAATGAGCGCTTCATAAACCGTGAGCTTTCCTGGCTGGCCTTTAACGGGCGCGTCCTGGAAGAAAGCGGCAATGAGACCCATCCATTGCTCGAGCGGTTGAGGTTCCTGTCGATTTCAGCGTCCAACCTCGACGAATTTTATATGGTTCGTGTCGCCGGATTGCACGGTCAGGTTCAGGCCGGCGTCGACACGCTTAGCCAGGAGGGTCTCACACCTGCCCAACAGCTTGAGCAGGTGAACGCGGCAGCCGGAATACTCATGCGGTCTCAACAGGACATGTGGCGCAATCTACATGCGCTGTTGAGCGCGACGGGTATCAACGTCGTCGATGAACAGGCATTAACCGTCGTTGAGAAAGACTGGTTGGAAGGTTTCTTCCTGGAGGAAGTCTTCCCGGTTCTGACGCCCCTTGCCGTAGATCCGGCTCACCCGTTCCCGTTCATTCCAAATCTGGGAATCTCCATGGCGCTTGATTTGCGACGGGAGAGCGACGGTCAGCAGTTGTCAGCGCTGTTACCTATTCCCGGCCAGATCAAACGTTTCGTAAGGCTCCCCAATTCGTCTGAAGATGGAAAGGAAGTCATCCGCTTCATCACCCTTGAAGCAGTTATTCGCCTGTTCTCAAGCCGTCTCTTTCCTGGTTATGAGGTGAAAGGATCCGGTGTCTTTCGCATCATCCGCGATAGCGACCTTGAAATTGAAGAAGAAGCAGAAGACCTGGTGCGGCTCTTCGAAAGTGCGTTGAAACGCCGCCGCCGCGGCAGTGTGGTCCGCCTCAAGATCGCCAGCGACATGCCCGCGCGTTTGCGCAAGCTGGTGATTTCCGAACTGGAAGTAAGCCCGCGAGACGTCATCCTCGTGGATGGTCTTGTAGGGCTCGCGTCAACGTCACAACTGATCGTTGATGATCGACCGGACTTAAAATTCGTTCCATACAACGCCCGCTTCCCTGAGCGCATTCGAGATCACGGCGGCGACTGCTTTGCTGCGATTCGCGAAAAAGACATTCTGGTTCATCACCCTTATGAGAGTTTTGATGTGGTGGTTCAGTTTGTCCGGCAGGCAGCCAATGATCCGGACGTCGTGGCCATCAAGCAGACCCTGTATCGGACATCGGCTGACAGCCCCATTGTGCGCGCACTGGTCGAGGCCGCCGAGGCCGGCAAGTCAGTGACGGCGCTTGTGGAATTGAAGGCGCGATTTGATGAGGCCGCCAATATCAAGCTGGCCCGAGATCTGGAACGATCCGGGGTGCAGGTTGTCTATGGCTTCATTGAATTTAAAACCCACGCCAAGATGTCCATGGTTGTTCGTCGGGAAGGTGGCGAGCTGCGCACCTACTGCCATTTTGGCACCGGCAACTACCACCCGATCACAGCCAAGATTTACACCGATCTATCGCTCTTCACGTCAGACCCTGTATTGGCACGGGACGCCGCGCGCGCATTCAATTACATCACAGGCTATGCCGAGCCTGTTGATCTGGAAAAACTCGCTTTGTCGCCGCTGCGACTGCGCAATTTACTCATCGAGCACATCGAAAAAGAAATCGAGCACGTGAAAGCAGGTCGCCCGGGCGCTGTGTGGGCCAAGATGAATTCTCTTGTCGATTCCTCAGTAATCGATGCGCTGTATCTTGCAAGTCAGGCCGGTGTGAAAGTCGAACTGGTGGTGCGGGGCATCTGCTGCCTGCGTCCAGGGGTGCCGGGCCTTTCAGAAAACATTGCCGTCAAAAGTATCGTTGGCCGTTTTCTGGAGCACTCTCGAGTGGTGTGTTTCGGTAACGGCGACACTCTACCCAATGCCAAGGCGAAGATTTACATCTCATCCGCTGACTGGATGCCGCGCAATCTCTACCGCCGCGTTGAAACCCTTGTGCCAGTGGAAAACGCCACGGTGCATGAGCAGATTCTTGACCAGATCATGGTTGCTAATCTGGAGGACAATCTCCAAAGCTGGGATTTGATGCCGGATGGCTCCTATGTGCGTGAAGTATTGAGTGACGATAAAAAACCCTTCAATGCCCACGAATACTTCATGACAAACCCCAGCCTTTCAGGGCGTGGCAAAGCGCTTGAAGAAAGCCTGCCCAAGCAGTTTCGTTTCCGCACATCTGCCGACTGAATTGGTGTATGAGTCTGGTTCCGGCCTTTGCTGGCGACAGATAACCAAGCAGCCTGTGCTGTGTGGGGGACATAAATGCCAACCGCGCTGAGATTGCGCGAGGTGCCTGACCTGAGTGAAGGGGTAGGCATCATCGACATCGGGTCAAATTCGGTGCGCCTTGTGGTGTATGCGGACCATCGCCGTACACCTATTCCCATCTTCAACGAAAAAGTATTGTGCGGGCTTGGCCGTACAGTCGGCACGACCGGCCAGTTGGACCCTGCGGGAATTGACCGTGCGCTGGCAGCTCTTGCGCGTTTTCGCGGGCTGACGCGCGCACTGGGTATTGCCAATGTCGATGCGGTAGCAACCGCTGCGGTGCGTGAAGCCTCCAATGGGGACTACTTCATCGAACGCGCCGAACATTTATGTGGTGCGAGAATTTCCATCCTCTCCGGTCAGGATGAAGCACGATATGCAGCAGAAGGCGTACTGGCCGGCTTCCCCGAAGCAGATGGCATTGTCGGTGATCTGGGTGGTGGCAGTCTCGAACTGGTGGATATTGCCAATGGCCGATATGGCGAAGGTGTAACTCTGCCGGTGGGGCCTCTGCGATTGATGGACCTGTCGGGCAACGACATCAGCAAGGCCCGCAAACTGGTGACCGAAGCCTTCAGCAAAATGGACTGGAAGCCCCAGAAATCAGTCAAAAACTTCTATGCAGTGGGCGGCAACTGGCGGAATTTGGCGCGGATGCACATGCATGGCGAAGACTACCCGCTGCGTATTCTGCAGGCCTATTCAGTTCGCAAGAGTGAAGCCATAGAGATCGCACGAGTTGTTTCCGGTCAGAGCGCCAAATCATTGGAGCGTGTGCCCGATATTTCTCGCAAACGTCTGGAGACGCTTCCTTATGCGGCGCTGGTGCTTGAAAAAACGCTCGAGACCATAGGCGCCTCCAAGATGGTCATCTCGGCCTATGGTGTCCGTGAAGGCTTGCTCTATGCCCGCCTTACTGCAGACGAACGCAAGGTCGATCCACTTTTGAGTTGGTCGCGAGGCGTCGGGCGCCGACTTGGACGCTTCCCGGAACATGGGGAGGAGCTTGAGCGCTTTACCGCGCCGCTCTTCAAGGCGGGGCCTTTGATGACAGCTGACAAGGATGAGCGACGGCTCCATCAGGCCGCCTGCCACCTGAGCGACATGGCCTGGCGGATTCACCCGGACTATCGCTCTCAGCACGTTCTCACAGAAATCTTGCGCGCACCGATGTCTGGTATTGATCATCCGGGTCGCGTTTACCTCAGCCTTGCGGTCGCCAATCGATACCGCAGCGGTCTTGGCACTGGCGATCATGACCATGTGTTGGCGTTACTGAACGAGGACCGGACGCGTCGTGCCTCTGCTGTCGGGCTTGCCTTGAGGCTTGGGCATACAATTTCAGCTGGGGCGCCAAAACTTGTAACGGGTTTCAGGCTCAAGCCGGAGCCGGGCATGCTCACGCTGCTGGTACCATCCGCCAAGCGGGATCTGTTAGGCGAGGTGGTGGCCAAACGCCTCTCCGCACTGGCACGCGCAATGGGCGTTGAAGCTGACATACAGGTGTCTGACGTTTAGCGATCCAAAAGCTACTCTGCGGCCTTCTGCTCAAGGCGGACCGGCTTGATTACTTGATCTTCGATCGCCAGACACAGGCGCCCATGCTTCAGATCCAGAGCGTCATTGCCGAATATTTCGCGCCGCCATCCCCGTAACGCGGACACATTGGCATTGTCATCTGCTGCAATCCGTTCGAGGTCAGCAACGTTGCAGATGAGCTTTTGTGCGACGTCATGCGCTTCGCATTTGTATTTGAGCAATACCTTCAGAAGTTCGACTGTCGGTCCCAACCCCTGCGGAAGTTGTTCAGGCGCCTCTGGCATCAGAACGTCACCCGAGGGTTTGTTGAGGCCAACTTGAACTGCATCCAATAGACTTTTGGCGTGGCGGCTCTGGGAAAAACCACGAGGCACGGCCCGTAGATTGGCCAAGGCCTCCGTGGAGGTCGGCGCCTGTGTTGCCAGCTCCTGAATCGCATCGTCCTTGAGAATACGGCCACGTGGAACGTTGCGCCCCTGGGCTTCCCGTTCACGCCATGCTGCAGTTTCCATCAGCACTGCCACAGCCTTGCGGCTCCGATTGCGCAGTTTGAGACGCTTCCAGGCATTCTCGGGTTTCACTTCATAAGTGTCCGGATCCTGAAGAATTGCCATCTCTTCAGCGACCCACTCAGCGCGGCCCGATTTCGTAATCCGCCGCCCAAGATGCTCATACACCTGGCGTAGATGGGTCACGTCGGCAGCTGCATACCGCAATTGCTTGTCGGTCAGCGGACGTCTGCTCCAATCCGTGAACCGGGAAGACTTGTCCACTTGCTCGCCGGTAACCCGCTTTACGATGTTCTCGTAGCCGACAGAGTCGCCAAATCCACAGACCATGGCTGCAACCTGCGTATCAAACAGCGGATCGGGCAGTGTTTTGGCTTCGTGCCAGAAGATTTCGATGTCCTGACGGGCGGCATGAAACACCTTGATGACCGATTTATTAGCCATAAGGGCGTAAAACGCGGCCATATCCAGGCCATCCGCCAGCGGATCAATGATCAATGCCTCACCTTTTGGAGCGGCAACCTGAATAAGGCAGAGGACCGGCCAATAGGTGGAATCCCGCAGGAACTCCGTATCGACAGTCACATAGGTTTCGCTTGAAAGGGTGGCGCAGGCCGCGTTGAGGGCCTCTGTGGTAGAAATAATGTCCATATCTCAATGCTATAACTGAACCCGCGCAAATTGTCGCTAGTCCCTGTTGATAAGGCTGATTGGCGGCTGGAATCTTGACAAGACCCGCGCCCCTATGCGCTTCTCCGCCGCAACCGCTCAAACCTGATTTGCTCAGGCTGGCGAGCCCTCCGGAACCCATGACTGACAAGGCTTTTACCGCCATGACCCGTTACCGCTCTCATACCTGCGGCCAGCTGCGTGCCGAAGACGTTGGCAAGACTGTAAAACTGTCTGGCTGGGTCAATCGTGTGCGCGACCATGGAGGCCTGCTGTTCGTTGATCTGCGCGACCACTATGGTCTGACGCAGTGCGTGGCAGATCCAGATAGCCCGGCTTTTCCAAGCGTTGAGGAAATGCGGTCGGAATGGGTTGTAACCATTGAGGGTGAAGTCGTCGCCCGTTCGGATGAGACCGTAAATGACAAGCTGCCAACCGGTGCTGTGGAAATCCGCATCACGTCGGTGGAAGTCCAGTCGGAAGCGCAGGAGCTGCCGCTGCCCGTATTCGGGGACACGGACTATCCAGAAGACACCCGTCTTCGCTATCGGTTCCTTGATCTGCGCCGCGAACGCATCCATCAGAACATTGTTCTGCGGTCACGCATCATTGCGGATTTGCGCCGCCGTATGACTGAGGCTGGATTTGGCGAATACCAAACGCCAATCCTCACGGCATCTTCGCCGGAAGGCGCACGTGACTTTCTGGTGCCAAGCCGGATGCACCCTGGCCAGTTCTATGCACTTCCCCAGGCACCCCAGCAGTTCAAACAGCTCATCATGGTTGCGGGCTTTGACAAGTATTTCCAGATCGCACCGTGCTTCCGTGATGAGGATGCGCGAGCAGACCGGTCGCCGGGTGAATTCTATCAGCTCGACATCGAAATGAGTTTCGTAGAGCAGGAAGACATCTTCCAGGAAGTTGAACCCATCCTGCGCGACGTGTTCATCGAGTTCGGCAACGGCAAGTCGGTGTCAGAAAAATTCGCGCGCATCCCATACGCAGAATCAATGCGTAAATACGGGTCTGACAAACCAGACCTCCGCAACCCGATTGAAATGTCTGATGCAACGGAAACGTTCCGCGATTCTGGCTTCAAGGTGTTTGCCGGACAGATTGCTGCAGATGACAAGGTGCGTGTCTGGGCAATCCCCGCACCGGGCGGCGGAAGTCGTGCATTCTGTGACCGGATGAATTCCTGGGCGCAGAAGGAAGGTCAGCCGGGTCTAGGCTACATCTTCTTCCGCGAAGAAGAGGGCAGCGTCGTTGGTGCCGGTCCGCTTGCCAAGAACATCGGGCCTGAGCGGACAGAAGCTCTGCGTACAGAACTTGGCCTCAACGCGGGCGATGCGGTGTTCTTTACCTGTGGTATTCCAGGCAAGTTTGTGGATTTCGCCGGGCAGGCGCGCCAGCAGCTTGGCCGTGAACTCGAGCTCATCGACGAGAACAAGTTTGAGTTCTGCTGGATCGTCGATTTCCCGATGTACGAGTTTGATGAAACCGAACAGAAGATCGATTTCTCTCACAACCCGTTCTCCATGCCCCAGGGCGGCCTTGAAGCTCTTGAGACGAAAGACCCCTTGGAGATCAACGGCTACCAGTACGACATCGTGTGCAACGGCATTGAGTTGTCGTCAGGTGCCATTCGTAACCATCGGCCAGAAATCATGATGAAGGCCTTTGAGATCGCCGGATACGGTCCCGAAGTTGTGGAGGAAAAGTTCGGCGGCATGCTGAATGCGTTCCGCTATGGCGCGCCGCCGCATGGTGGCATCGCACCAGGGATCGACCGCATCGTCATGTTGCTGGCAGGTGAAGAAAATCTGCGTGAAGTGACAATGTTCCCCATGAACCAGCAGGCCCAGGACCTGATGATGGGAGCACCAGCTGAAGCCAGCGCGCATCAGATGCGCGAGCTGAGCATTCGTTCCACGGCACCTAAAGAATAAACGCCTGCACTATAATGATTGGCAGGCAGAGAAAAGGGCTCCTCGCAACGAGGAGCCCTTTAGTCGTCTTGGGGTATCTTTGTTTATGCGAAAAACCGCGCTTGGGGGGCTTGGTTGCTCGCGCCTTCTTAAGGTGGGCTATTCCTCTCGGGGGCGGCCTGAAACGCTGGGGGGCGAAAGGGCCGGATCACCGAAAGCTCGTGAGGGGTCCGGCACCGATGTGTCGGTGCTGGTCCCAATTTCTTCTGAATTTTGAACTTGGCCTGATCGTGCGCGGGTGCTGCGCACGAATGGATCGCGAAGATCTGTCGCCGCAAGATCCGCTTCATCTCCGTAGAAATCCGAACAATCTGAGTCCGCGTCTTGCAGGACCGGTTGGTCCAAATATGATGTGGCCAGTGCTGAAAGGGTGCCACTCAGCACGTCTTTTCCATCAGATGTCGGCAGAGCTGAAAACGCCTCCAGAAATGCTTCTACTGGCACGCCATGCTTCAAGCCTAAAGAAATGGCGGCATTGAGCGCCGCGTTGTCAGCAGGCAGTGGAGCGGGCTGCGGTAGATCATCTGATTCAACTGAGCGTACATAGATGTTGTCGGTAACATCCGTACGTACCTCATCCAGCTCGTCGCGAGGAAAGTCGTCTAACAGATCATCATAGTCCAGAGCGTCACTGAGGGCCGCACCCCTCCGGTTGAGGCGGATCGACGCTAGACCCATGTCTTCTGCTTGTTGATAGAGCGCGCGGATACCGTCAACAGTTGTCTCGCGGGGCAGCTGCAGGTCAAGGGCCAAACCATCCGTCACAAACGGCTGAACAGCCTGCGCCATCAAGAGACGATCTGACGTGCCGACGTGGCGTGTTCCGATTTCGCCGAGCGGCTCATCACAGTCAAACACAGGCAGATGCTCGATTGGTAAGTCTCTTGATCCTTCAAGGGTCAGGGCACCGCAGCAATGGAAGTTGGCGTGTTCGATATCCCAGGTCGAGAAACCCAGTCCCGCCAAAATGTCTTCATCATTCTGTGCGTAAAAATCTCCATCCCAGCCCAGCACATACGGCGTAAACACCGCCCGAATGTTACTCGCGGTCGCTAAGGCACTTTCTGTGACTTCGATATCTTCGTCAGTGAAGCCCCTTGAGCGCAGAATGTCATAATTGACGCCCGGTGCGCCATGCAGAGAACCGCGCCCGACCAAATGACCCAGAATGGAATCGATCGAAGCGTCGTCATGACGAAGCGCGCGTAAACCTGAGGGAACTGCTGGCGACACGACCTTGTAAATCGCTTCAGCATCCAGCTCTGGTGTCAGCCGTCGGTACTTAACAAGTGTTCGGACAGGTGAAAGGGCTGCCGACTCGGCGCCCAATAGATCCATTAAAACAGTGTCATCCGACACAGTCGTTAGAGCGGTATTGCGAAGCCCCGTTTCTTCCGCTTTATCAATGGCACGGTCCAAAATATCGCGTGCCGCCTGCAGTATGCCAGCTTGCTGGGGGGTGTGCGGATAGAGTGGTGGCGATGGATGTGCGCTGAATGCGCCTGCATTGCCAAGCAGAGTGTTTTGCATCTTGCGAAGACGCGCGGCGGAGTCTTTCCCCGAGTTCTTTATTGAGGCTGGCTCGAGTGCTGCTGCCAACCCAGCGCTTGTTGCCGCTGCAGTTGCTGTGACCAGACCGCAAACTGATGCTGCAAGGGCCCGCCCCTCGTCAGAACCGTAGGCCGCGCCTTGGCTCATGAGCATTGCTGCAACATTCATGGGCGCAACTGCAATCGGCCGCAGCTCAGACGGCACGCCAGCATCATCATGCGCAATGTCCAGTGCAATAGTCAGCAGCCGGACGGAATGCACCAATCCGTCGATGTCTATGCGTCCGGAAGCCCCATTTGTTTCAAGGTCTGGCATCGTGAAAGCCAGCAAATCCACAGCGCCTGACGGCGTAAATCCTGCTGGGGCGGCCACGCCGCTGGGTGTCAGGACAAGCTGTTCAACTGGAGTAAGGCAGCTGTCTTGCAATGACTTTTCAAAGCACACACCTGGAGCACCACCTCGTAACGCTGAGAGGGCCAGGGGTTCGGTCCATGTTTCATCACAGGTGTTCGATTTGCGGACAGCATATGGCGTCTGGGTGCCAAGAAGGTCCCAGATGTCAGAGTCGTCATCCAGATGTGTGTCAGCGTCAGGCCAACTGTCGTTGCCGACAATCCATTCATCAAGCAAACGGCGGGCAACAGCGGCAGGCAAGCCTCGTTTCCTGGCATCCGCTAGTGCAGTTTCCAGGGCCGGGTTCTTTCCCACATTTGGGCCGCCATCTGCCAATGCGCGCTTAATCAATTGTGTGAGGTCTGAAAGAGAGTTGCGACCAAGAGCCAGCGCCGCAGCGTCTTGCTCACGCCGGGCATCTGACGCAATGCGCGTCAAGAACCCGTCGCTGCTGATGCTCTCGCTCAGGGCAAATGAAACGGGCGAAGGTTTGTTGTCCGGATTTGTCGTTGTGCGTTGACCATATCCATAAGCCCAATCTCGACCAACCCGCTGCCAGGTTTCAGAGGCCAGGGTGATCTTTCGCGAAACGAGCGCAGCACGAAGCTCATCATGGAAGGCAAGGGCATCTACTGCGCCATCAAAGTACCCGGCGATCAGACCTTGTCGTGCCAGAGCTCCTGCTACGCGATCAAGCGCACTTCGGACATCTACTTCATATGCAAAAGCAGGATTGGCTGATTGGCTGTCACTTTCCAGCGCGACATACCGGCGTAAGGCAGACGGGACTTTGGGCTCGTGGAGCTGGCGGCGGGCGCTAGGCACCGCTTCAGCCAACAGGGCATGCCCGCTGAACGCGGTGGCTACACTGACCGGCCACGTAGTAGGTGCAAAGACCCAGGTCATATTGCCATCCGCGTCCTCGACACGAACCCGCCTGAAGCTTTGACCCGCATAGGGACCAGTTACTTTATCGGTGTAGTGGCGTCCGATCTGCATGGTTCGCCCCCAACGACCAAGGTGATCTCAAATCCCATGTAGCCACAATATTTTGTGGTTACGCATACATGGTTAACAAAATATGGTGCATATCTGGCCTCTGGGTCAAGACATCTATGTCGACACAAGAATTTCAGCCATTCGCAAAAGGATGAGAAAAATCCGAGGCGTTAAGCAGTCTTAAGGCGATTCGGGTCACACTGCACAGCATCCCGGAAAGAAATGGCCGGGTGGAGTGAAGTCTGTTTTGGAGCGTAGGCGGTTTTTCGCCATAGCAGTCCAAGACATCGTTGGGGCGAGGCAGGCAAGAATGCCGGGGAAAGACCAAAAACCAGGGCTTGGGGTTCTGGCAGGCGTGGGGATTGTTGCGGTTGACGACAATGCAAACACCCGACGGCTGCTGAAGGAACTGCTTCTTGCTTTTGGAACGCGTGACCTGCGGTTTGCCGGCGACGGCGCGACTGCATTGGAGATGATCAATGCCAAAACGCCGGACCTGATCCTGTGCGACTGGCATATGGAGCCCATGGACGGGATCGCCTTCCTGCGTCACCTGCGCCACAAAGACAGTGGTGCTGCGGCTCGCACGCCCGCGATCATGCTCACAGCTCACACCAAGCCAGAAGTTGTGAAAGCGTCAATGGATGCAGGCGCCAATCACTTTGTTGCAAAACCGATTGTGCCGGCAAATCTCCTCAAACGTATCCAGTGGGTGAGGGCCGACAAGCGGATTTTCCTGCTCGATGGTGATCACTATGTATTGCGTGACCCTGGCGACATAACGCCCAGCGGCGGCGCGACGGGGCGCCCGGCCAAGATACCCTCAACACCCGCACCTAAAAGGCCTGCTCCTGCGCCAGTCGCGGCAGCTGTCGTTGAAGATGTAGATGCAGAGGAAGTCTGGGAAATCTAGACCAAACCAGGATCTATCTGTGTGGCGAAACAGCACCTTTCCAAAGGGTGGACGCTATACCGGCCAGAGTGGCATATTGCGCAAAATCCTTTGGGACTCGCGGGCAATCTTGGCGGGTCGAAATAGACATCCCTAGGCTTGGTGCGAGCAGCAAATTCATGATGTGGTTCAGACAAATTTTCAGCTGGTGGAACGGTCAGACGATCGGCACCCGGTTTTGGACGTTCAAGCGTGGCCAGTTGGTCGGAGAAGACAGCCAGGGCAATAAATACTATTCCGATCGTAAGAACTCCAAGCGCCGCTGGGTGATTTACAACGGTCTTGCTGAGGCATCCCGGGTGCCGCCGGAGTGGCATGGATGGCTTCATCAAACAGTTGATGTCGCGCCTGCTGATACCGGTTACACGCCGCGGGAATGGGAAAAACCACACCAGCCCAATCTCACGGGCTCCCAACAGGCGTACCGCCCTGCAGGTTCACTCATTACCGGCGCTCCAAGAGCAAAAACAGCTGGTGACTATGAGGCCTGGAAACCCGAATAAAGCGTAACCCGACATTCCGTGCGTTCAGCCGTCACCAGCGGGTAGAGGGCTGATTTAAAGAGGCAACGAAGGATCCCACGATGCAGTCTTCAATTATTGAGACCCTGACCGGAGCTGCTGTCATCGCCATAGCGGCAGTTTTTCTGTTTTTTGCCTACAGCTCCACAGATGCCGGCGCGACGTCCGGATACGACCTAACCATAGATTTTGATCGGGTGGACGGCTTGGCGCGAGGTGCTGATGTTCGTCTGTCTGGC